>JBQTJG010000301.1:0-24108 GCA_052387355.1 Armatimonadota bacterium
CCCAGCAGCCGCGTGAACTCCATCGGGAAGATGAACTTCGTGGCGGGACTGGCGCCCAGAGCTTTGAGCGTGTCCAGGTACTGCAGGGCCATCGTCTTGCTGTCCACGGTCTGCGCAATCTTGAAGATCGTATCCAGGGCCAGGGAGAAACCTTCGGCTCTCAGGACGGCCGCCTGCCGGTCGCCCTCGGCCCGTAGAATCGCAGACTGCTTGTCACCCTCGGCCACGGTGATTGTCGCCTGCTTCTTTCCGTCGGCTTCCGTGACCACCGCGCGCCGCGTCCGCTCGGCCGACATCTGCCGCGTCATGGCCTCCTGGACGTCCTTCGGCGGCAGAATCTCGCGGATCTCCACCGTGGTCACCTTCACACCCCACCGCTCGGTGACCTCGTCCATCTTGGTCCGCAATACCTGGTTGATCTGCTCGCGACGGGCCAGGACGTCGTCGAGTGAGATGTCGCCAATGACCGCGCGCAGCGTCGTCGTGGCGATGCCCCGCGCGGCGCCGGCGTAGTCGCCGACCGCGATGACCGAATGCCCGGGGTCCACCACTTTCGAGTAGATGAGGAAGTCGATGTTGACCGGCGCGTTGTCGCGCGTGATACAGGTCTGCGAGGGGATCTCCAGGAACACCTCGCGGAGGTCCACCCACACCGCCCGATCGATGATGGGGACCAGGTAGACGATGCCCGGCCCCCTTGTGGCGTGGAACTTACCCAACCGGAACACGACCAGCCGCTGATACTCGCGGACGACCTTGATGCCTGCATAGAGCAAGTAGAGGAGGACAATGACGATCGCAAGCCCATAGCTGAACCCAATGGCAGGCATATCCACACCTCCGGAAACGAACGCAGACCGCGGAGTCTACTTCTGGCCACGGTGCATCGCTTCCTTCGGAGACCAACAGGAGCGCGCAAGGTCGGTCAGGAACAGATGCGCGGAGGTGCGTGATGGCGGGGACCTTCATTGGTGTGGATCTGGGCGGTACGAAAATCCTCACAGCGCTGGTGGATGAGCACGGGAAGGTGCTCGAACGCGCCAGGGTCGGGACGCCTCAGGCCGGACCCGAGGTCGTGATGGAGGCGATCGTCCAGACCGTGACGGAGGTGGCGCAGCGGTCCGGCGTGGATCTCGGAGGCATCCAGGGCCTCGGGGTTGGCGCGCCCGGGCCGATGGACCCGAAGACCGGTGTGGTGTTCGAGCCGCCGAATCTGCCCGGCTGGCACGACGTCCCGCTGGGCCAGATGCTCTCCTCTCGTCTGGGTGTTCCCGTGTTCGTCGAGAACGACGCCAACGCCGCGGCCCTCGGAGAGCGCTGGGTTGGGGCCGGGGTTGGGATCAACGACCTGATCTACATCACCGTGAGCACCGGCATCGGTGGCGGCCTAATCTTCGAGGGTCGCCTGTACCACGGGGTCAGCGGCACCGCCGGAGAGGTTGGGCACATGGTCATCGACCCGGGGGGGCCGCCGTGCCCGTGCGGCCGCCACGGGTGTCTGGAAGCGATCGCCTCAGGGACGTCGATCGCGCGGGACGCCAGGGAGGCGGTGCACGCGGGACGTCCGACGACGCTGGCTGCGAGCCCGGTTGAGACGCTTACGGCCGCAGACGTCGCCCGGGCCGCGCGGGACGGCGATGCCGTGGCCCGGGAGATCTACGCGCACGCGGCCGCCGCGTTGGGCACCGGCGTCACCAACCTGGTCAATCTGCTTAACCCGGCGATGGTGATCATCGGCGGCGGCGTCTCGCGCGCAGGCGACCTGATCTTCGCGCCGATCCGCCGGATCGTCCGGCAGGAGGCGTTCGAGCGTCCTGGCACGGCGGTGCAGATCGTGCCCTCGGTCTTGGGTGGTGACGTCGGCGCGGTCGGGGCGGCGGCCGTGGCCCTCGAGCGCTATGCGGGGCAGGCCACGGGCGCCTGACGCGCCGGTTCAGGGGGGGCGCCGCGACGGAGCCGCGCGGCTACAGGGCGTCCAACTCGATGCGCCGCTGCACGAAGTTCGTGGACACCTCGCCCCGGCGGAAGAAGGCGTTGTCGAGCACCTTCAGATGGAAGGGAATCGTCGTGCGGATGCCGCCGATCTCAAACTCGAGGAGCGCCCGGCGCATCCGCGCGATTGCCTCCTCGCGATCGCGGCCCCAGGTGATGACCTTGGCGATCAGCGAGTCGTAGTGCGGCGGGATCGCGTAGCCCGCATAGCAGTGCGTGTCGACGCGCACGCCCGGGCCGCCCGGAGGATGGAAGCTCGTGATCGTCCCGGCTGACGGGCGGAAGTTGTGCCGCGGGTCCTCGGCGTTGACCCGGCATTCCAGCGCGTGGCCCTTGGACTCGACGTCGCGCTGGCCGAACAGCAGCCGCTCGCCTGAAGCGATCCGGATCTGTTCCTTGACGATATCCAGGCCCGTGACCATCTCCGTGACCGGGTGCTCGACCTGAATCCGGGTGTTCATTTCCATAAAGAAGAAGCTTTCACTGGCGTCCACGAGAAACTCGATCGTGCCGGCGCTGACATACCCGATCGCCGCCGCTGCCCGCACGCCGGCCCGGGCCATCGCCGACAGCGTCCGCTCCCGCATCCGCGGTGGCGGGGACTCTTCGATCAACTTCTGGTGCCGCCGCTGGATCGAGCAGTCGCGCTCACCCAGGTGCAGGGTCGTGCCGTGCCTGTCGGCGAGCACCTGCACCTCCACGTGACGCGGCTGATTGATGTATTTCTCGAGGTAGACCCGCCCGTCGCCGAACGCGGCCTCGGCCTCTGCCTGCGCGGTCTGCACCCCCGCCGGCAGATCGGCGGGGGTGTGCACCACGCGCATCCCTCGCCCGCCCCCGCCGGCTGCCGCCTTGATCATCAGGGGATAGCCGATCAGACGGGCGGCCTCCGTAGCCTCACGTTCGCCCGCCACCACACCGTTGCTGCCCGGAATGACCGGCACACCGGCCTTCTGCATCTGCTCCCGCGCCGCCGCCTTGTCGCCCATTAGCTCGATGGCGCGTGGCGGCGGGCCGATGAACGCAATGTTGCAGTCGGCGACGATCTCCGCGAAACGCGGGTTCTCTGCGAGGAAGCCGTACCCGGGATGAATGGCGTCCACCCCGAGCAGCTCGGCCGTGCCGATAATGTTCGGGATGTTGAGATAGGACGCCGTGCTCGCCGCCGGTCCGATGCAGAAGGCCTCATCGGCCAGCTTGACATGCAGTGACGCGCGATCGGCCTCAGAGTACACCGCAACCGAGCGGATGCCGAGGTCGTGGCAGGCCCGGATCACACGGACGGCGATCTCTCCGCGATTGGCGACCAGTACCTTGCGGAACACGGACTAACTCCGGGCGGCGGTGTCGAGGAGGAACAGGGGCTGACCGTATTCGACCGGCGAGGCGCTTTCGACGAGCACGCGAGCGAGGCGGCCGCGTTTCTCTGACTGGATCTCATTGAACAACTTCATCGCCTCGATGACGCAGACGACCTGGCCTTCATCCACAAAGTCGCCCTCATTCACGAAGGGGGGCGCATCGGGCGACGGCGCGCGATAGAAGGTGCCGACCATCGGAGCGACGACCGCCTCGAGGTGATCCTGACCGGTCGCGGCAGGCGGGCCCGCCGGCACTGCCGAGCCGTCGCCAGCCGCCTGCGCATCAAGCACGCGAATGGGCACGCCCGCGCCGGCGCCCTGTGAGGACGGCGGCGTCCCCCGTGCCCGCCGGACCCGGACTTTCAACGCGGAGCTCTCGACTTCGAGTTCCTCGAGATCCGACTCCGCGGCGATGCGCACGACCTCGCGCACCTGCTCAAAGTCGATACGGTCGCTCATACCTGTTCCTCATAGTACCCCATGGCGCGGTACTTCGCGTACCGTCGCTCGAGCAGGGCATCCGCGGGCACGCCGCGCAGCGCGCGTAGATGCCGCTGCACCGCCTCGCGCACTGCAACGAACGCGGCCGGCGCATCGAGATGCGCGCCGCCCCTCGGCTCAGGGACGACCTCGTCGATGATCCGCAGCGCGGCAAGATCGTTGGAGGTCAGACGCAGCGCCGCGGCCGCTTCGCGCGAGCGGCTGGCGTCCCGCCAGAGGATCGCCGCGCAACCTTCAGGCGGGATGACGGTGTAGATGGCGTTTTCCAGCATCACGATGATGTCGCCCACGGCGATCGCCAGCGCGCCACCGCTGCCGCCTTCTCCGGTGATGACCACCAGAATCGGGACGCGCAGGCGGGTCATCTCCTCGATGTTGCGCGCGATCGCCTCGGCCTGTCCGCGCTCCTCGGCTTCATCCCCGGGAAAGGCCGCTGGCGTGTCCACGATGCTGATCACCGGGTAGCCGAACTTCTCGGCGAGCTTCATGGCGCGCAGGGCTTTGCGATAGCCCTCGGGGTACGGCATGCCGAAGTTGTTGGCGATGTTCTCGCGCGTGTCTTTGCCTTTGCGGGGACCGATGGCGACCGCGGGCCGGCCATCGAACCAGCCCAGCCCGGCCAGCATCGCCGGATCATCCCGGAACAGCCGGTCGCCGTGCAGTTCCGTGAACTCGTCGAACAGCGCGCCGATGAAGTCCTGCGCCTTGGGCCGCTGAGGGTGACGCGCCAGGGCTACGGCTTGCCAGGCTTGACGGAGATCGAGTAACGCCTCACGCAGCTCCACCGCCCTGGCTTCCAGTTGACCGATCTGCTCGCTGAAATCGAGCCGGTCCTTCTCGCCCCGACGCCGCAGGGCATCGATTTCCCGGTGAACGGCTGCGAGCCGGTTCTCGAGGTCGGCGGCATGGGCTTCGGAGGCGCGATCGCGCTCCGGCAGGACGATCCGCATCGCCTACGGGGTCGCTGACCCAAATGGATCGGCTGCCGTGCCGGCCGCCTGCGCCACAGCCATCGGTGGGGCCGCCGGAACACGCGGCGCACCGAAGAACCGTAGCAACCGACCGAGCGTGGCGCGCATCTCGAGCCGTGTCACCACCATGTCGATCAGGCCGTGCTCGAGACAGAACTCGGCGGTCTGAAAGTTCTCTGGCAGCTTGCGGCGGATCGTCTGCTCGATCACGCGCCGGCCGGCGAAAGCGATGAGCGCCCCTGGTTCGGCGATGATCACGTCGCCTTGAAACGCAAAGCTTGCAGTCACACCGCCGGTGGTAGGATCGCACATGACGGAGAGATACGGCAGGCGCGCTTCGTGCAGCCGCGCGATCGCCGCGCTGGTCTTCACCAGTTGCATGAGCGATAGCGCGCCCTCCTGCATCCGGGCGCCGCCCGAGGCCGAGAAGATCACCAGCGGTAACCGGTCAGCAAGCGCGCGCTCGGCGATGCGCGTGACCTTCTCGCCTACGACCGAGCCCATCGATCCGCCCATGAACGAAAAATCGAGCGCGGCGATGGCGGTGCGGGATCCTTCGATGGTCCCCACCCCGACGATGATGGCGTCGGCGTTGCCCGTCTTCTCCTGCGTCTCGGCGAGCTTCTCGCGATACCCATCGAAGTGGAGCGGGTCGCCCGAGGCGACCCCGGCGTCCGACTCGTCGAACGTCCCTTCATCGACGGTGATCGCCAGGCGCTCTTCCGCAGAAAGCCGGTGGTGGTCCCCGCACGTGGGGCACACCTTCAGGTTCCGGTCCAGATCCTTGTGAAAGACAACCGCGCCGCACTTCGGGCACTTTGCCCACAGTCCAGCGGGAATCTCACGGCGTTCGATGGATCCGTACTTGGGACGGCGCAACCAGTTCAGCATGTGCGCCTCAAAGGATGAAGGATGGACGGCTGATCCGCCCGACGGTACAACTCTGCATTATACCCCGGGCCGAACGACCCCGCTACCGGACTCGTCAGCCGACGACGTCGCGAAAGATACGCAGGAAGTTGGCGCCGAGCAGTTTCGTGATATCGGTGTCGGAATAGCCGCGCCAGACCAGCGCCCGAGTAATGTTCGGCCAGTCGCGCCACGAGGGATACCCTTCAACCGTCGCGCTCCAGCTCGTCCGGTGCTCCGGCCGGAACCCGAACTTGAGCATCTCGGCATCCATCAGCCGTTCCAGTGGTCTTGGGAGGAGCGTGCCCCAATCCGTCCCGATGCCTACCCGGTCGATACCCATCACCTCGACCGCGCGATCGACGTGCGCCACGAAGTGTTCAAGCGTCGCCGTTTCCTCGGCCGTGATGAAGAACGGCACGATGAGCACCCCGAAGTAGCCGTCACGCTCGGCCAGCGCCCGCATGATCTCATCGGTCTTGCCGCGGTCGTGCGGGCTGAGTTCCCGCGAAAAAGAGTGCGTCACCGCGACCGGCCGTTCCGAGACCTGGATGGCGTCCATCGTCGTGCGCAGCCCGCAGTGGGAGAGGTCAACGAGCACACCCAGTTCGTTCAACCGGCGGATCACGTGCACGCCGAAGTGCGACAACCCGGCGTCGGTGCGCTCGGTACATCCGTCGCCCACGAAGTTGCGCATGTTGTATGTGAGCTGGATGATACGGACCCCCAGGTTGTAGAAGAGGTCGAGCGCGTCCAGGTCACGTCCGAAGTGGGTCGTATCTTGAAAGTTGAGAATGATCCCGCACGTGCCCTCGGTCTTAACCCGCTCGATGTCGCGTGCGCGCGTCACCTTCACCAGACGGTCGAGGGCGTCAAACCTCCGGCTCTGCAGCGCGAGTCCTTCCAGGGCCGCCTCATAGCTGAAGGGGATCCGTCCGAAGGGCCGGACGGTGGCGCTCACGACATCGACCCCGCTCGCGTCCCACCAGTCCCAGTACTCGGGCAGCTCCCCGCGGACAAGGGCCTCGGTCGCCATCCGCTCCATTTCCGCATAGATCGCGGCGGTGGGCGCCTCGACGGCGGCGAGTTCGTCCAGGCGCGTGAGCATCGCCGGCGAGCAGACGAACGGCTCGCCCGACAGCGTATCGATGATCAGGGTCCGGGCATGCAGCGAGGAGGCTCGCGCCTCCTCGCCGGCGGTCAGCGTGAACACGAGATCGCAGCCCGCTACTTCGGGGGGGCGATCCCGAACGCCACGTAGTTCAAGTCGACGAAGTTCTTCCACTGCTCGGGGGTGTCGGCTTCGGCGAAGATCGCCGTGACCGGACACACCGACTCGCAGGCCCCGCAGTCAATGCACTCGTCGGGGTGAATGAACAGCATCGACTTGAGCTGTTCCTGGGTGACCCCATCCCCGGGGAGGTGGACAGACTGACCTCGCGGCACGACCGTCTTGTCCGGGCCCGCGCCGGTGGAGGGATCAGGGACGATGAAGGCGCCCGCCTCATCCACATACTCGTAGATACAGTCGACCGGGCACACCTCCACACAGGCCCGATCCTTCACGTCAACGCACGGCTCAGCGATGATATATGTCATTTTCTCCCCCAGGGCCCGGAAAACCCACCGGAATCACTCCGATGAGCACGATAGCACGCGCGCAGCCTCTCCAGCAAGCGGGTTGGGTCACGGGCGCCCTAGTGTTGTAAAGTGTTGATCAAATACAGAACTCAGGATACAATCCAAAACAACACCATCGAACTGTCTGCGAGGACCGGCTCATGGGTCTTTCAGGGATAGAACAGCCCACGTGGAGCCAGCTCTGGGGAGAGCCGCCGCTGAGGGAAACCGTCCGCGCTGTGGCTTACCGTCAACTCCGTGATGCCATTCTGCACGGACGGATCCCAATGGGAGCGCGCATCAATGAGCTCGATCTAGCCACCGCCTGGAAGGTGAGCCGAACACCGATTCGGGACGCTCTTCGTCGTCTGGAAGCCGAGGGGCTGGTTCAGGCAGTACCGGGAAAAGGAGTCGTGGTCCCGAGACTAGGCCTGAGCGACGCCGACGAGTTGTACGAGCTCCGCGAGGTCCTTGAGGGACGCGCGGCCATGCGCGCGGCACAACGGGCGACATCGGAATTCCAGTCCAGGCTCAACGCGTTGATCAAGGCGTTTGGCGCGGCCCTCAAGCGGGGTGATCTCGACGCCATGGCGGCCATTGACTTGGAACTGCACGGGGGCATCGCCGCGATGTCCGGAAGCAGCAGGCTTGAGCGCGCGATCGACGCCGTGCGCTCCCAGGTGTATCCGGTCCGGCTTCGCACTTTTCGGATGAAAGGCCGAGGAGCGAAATCCTTTCGAGAGATGGCAAAGCTGACCGCCGCCATCCGGGCGCGCAACGGTCCTCGCGCTGAAGCCTCCATGCGAGAGCATATCGCCAGTTTGAGAGCCGATCTGGCCGGGCTCCTGCAGGCGCTCGAAGAATAGCAACCAGCGCTCGGACGACACGCCCGCAGGATTGCTGTACGTGCAGGATTGCCATACAGGATTGCTATAATGAGAGGCCGAGGAGGCTGGTCCCCGAGGCCGGATGAGCACATCTCGTGTTGTTACAATGAGAGGCCGAGGACATGTCCCGACACTGGAGGAGTCGCTCGTGGGTAGTCACCCTTCCGGAAAGAGCCCGGGTAATCGGGCGCTCACCTTGCTTGGCGTCCTGGTGCTCGGCGGCGTGGTGGGCGGCGTCATCGCGCCCCGGCTCGGGATCGAGTTCTCAGCATGGAGAACTGGCCTAGCGCCCGCGCCGGCCCCAGAATCTACCGCTCCCGCTCCCGCGCCCGGGGCAGGGCCTGGACCCGGGACACCGCCGTCCGCGCAAACCCCGTCCACCAGCCCCGTTAACCCGGTCCCACCTGTAGCGGCGGCCCCACGCGTCCTCGAACGTGAGGAATCTGCGATTGTCCGCGTGGTGCAGCAGGTGCGGCCGGCTGTCGTCAACATCAGCGTCAGGGGGCAGGTCGCCACGCCCTTTGGCCTGTTCCCGCAGGAAGGCCAGGGCTCCGGGGTGATCGTTCGGCCCGATGGGTTGATCCTCACCAACAATCACGTCATTCAGGGTGCTGCGGAGATCACCGTCACGCTGCTGTCAGGGAAGACGCTGCGCGGTCGTGTGCTGGGGGCCGACCGGTTCGCGGACCTGGCGGTCGTCAAGGTGGAGAGTCCTACGCCGCTGCCCGCGGCTGAAATGGGTGCATCGTCCGCTCTCCAAGTCGGACAACTGGCCGTCGCCATTGGCAACCCCTTCGGCCTCGGGAGCACGGTGACCGTCGGGGTCGTGAGCGCGTTGAACCGGAGCATCCAGGCGAGCCCGGATTTCGTCGTCGAGAACCTCATCCAGACCGACGCTGCGATCAACCCGGGCAACAGCGGCGGCGCCTTGCTGGATTCGAGCGGCAGATTGATCGGCGTCAACACCGCGATCATCCGCGACGCCCAGGGCATCGGCTTTGCCATCCCGATCGATCACGCCCGTATCGTCATGGACCAGCTCATCACGCAGGGCCGGGTCGTGCGTCCGGCGCTCGGTGTGGAGATCAGAGGTGAGATCGATGCGAACACCGCTCGGGCCTACCGGTTGCCGGTGGACCATGGTGTGGTCATCGCGCCACAGCCCGGCGGTCCGGCTGAGCGGGCCGGGATGCAGGCGCAGGACATCGTCGTGAGCATCGACGGCCAGAAGATCACCACCATCGGCGACATGCGCCGCGAACTCTTCAGGAAGAAACCCGGGGACACTGTCAAGGTTGAAGTGGTGCGCGAGGGCAAGCGGCTCACCTTCACAGTCACGCTGACCGAGCTGCGCAGCGGTCTGCCTCAGGGGATCAGCGCCTGATGGAACGCCATCTGATTCTTGACTTCGTCCGGGTGACCGAGGCCGCTTCCCTGGCTGCCGCGCATCATATGGGGCAGGGCGACAACGAGGCAGCCGACCGTGCCGCGGTGGAAGCGATGCGGCGCGAGATGAGCCAGCTCGATCTCCACGGCGTGATTGTGATCGGGGAAGGCGAGCGCGACGAAGCCCCGATGCTCTTCATCGGCGAGACGGTCGGCGGCGGCGGGCCGCGGGAAGTCGATATCGCCGTGGACCCGCTCGAGGGCACCAACCTCGTCGCCAAGGGCCTGCCGAACGCCATATCGGTGCTCGCCGTCGCAGAGCGCGGCGGCATTCTCCACGCGCCCGACATTTACATGGACAAGCTGATCGTCGGGCCGACCTGCGCTGGCCAGGTGGATATCCGCCTGCCGGTGGAAGAAAACCTGCCCTGCATAGCATCCGCCTATCGCCGGTCGATCAGCGATCTCACGATCACCATTCTGGATCGACCGAGGCACGCGGACCTCATCGCGCGGGTGCGGGCCGCGGGCGCGCGCATCAAATTGATCTCCGATGGCGACGTGTCGGCGGCGATTGCCGCGGCCGTGCGAGGCACCGGCGTGCATGCGGTCATGGGCATTGGCGGCGCGCCTGAAGGCGTCCTGGCCGCGGCCGCGCTGCGGTGCCTGGGCGGTCAGATGCAGGGCCGGTTCTGGTTCCGCAACGACGATGAGCGGAAGCGCGTCCAGTCGATGGGCGTCGCCGATCCCGACCGTGTGTTCGACACGATCGACCTGGTGCCGGGCGACGACGTCGTCTTCGTGGCCACCGGCATCACGGATGGCGATCTGTTTCGCGGCGTCCGGTTCTTCGGCGGCGGCGCCCGCACGCACTCGCTGGTGATGACGCGCGAAACGGGCGAGATTCGATTCGTCGACGGGATCCATCTGACGGACCGCAACAAGGCAGGCGCCATCCAGTTGTGATCGTTCCGCTTCAATCAACACCACGGCGGCTTCACCGTCCTGGCATTCCGCTGCGCGGGCGTTCGCGGTGAGTGTGCGTGCGAGTCGAGACGCCCGGCGCGCGGCCGGGCGCCTGTGCGTCGTGGACATTCCCGGTCACGAGCCCTCTGCAGCCCTCGAGCGATCGATCGCGGATGCGCACATCGGGGGCGTGGCGCTGTTCCGTAAGAACGTCGTATCGCCGACCCAGGTGGCGCGTCTGACATCAGAGATCCAACGTATCGCGCGCGAGGCCGGCGCGCCCGCGCTGTGGATGGCGATCGATCACGAAGGCGGGGCGGTCAACCGGTTCGCCCCAGCCGATACTCCTTCGGCCGCGTCGCCGATTGCCGGGGCCTCCAGGGGTACGGCCGGGCCACACGTCACGATGCTCCCCGGCGCTATGGCCCTGGGCGCCACGGGCGATCCTGCGCTTGGCCGTCAGGCAGGTTTCGTGGCTGGACGCGAGTTGCGTTCGATGGGCATCCATCAGAACTATGCGCCTGTGCTGGACGTCAACAACAACCCCGCCAATCCGGTCATCGGGGCGCGCGCGTTCGGCGAGTCGCCTGCGCTGGTCGAAGCGATGGGGCTGGCGTATATCCATGGCCTGCAGGATGCGGGGGTCGCGGCTACGGCCAAGCATTTCCCAGGGCACGGCGATGTCACTGTGGATTCACACCTGGCGCTGCCGCGCGTGGCGCACGGGATCGAACGACTGGATGCCGTGGAGCTGCCGCCGTTCGCGGCCGCTGTTCGGGCCGGAGTGGCGGCCGTGATGACGGCGCATATTGTCTTTCAGGCGCTCGACCCGGCCGGCGTCCCGGCGACGATGTCAGTCCCGATTCTCAACGGGATCCTGCGCGAACGCTGGGGCTATCCGGGCCTTATCCTCAGCGACTCGTTGAGGATGCGCGCCATCGTCGACCATTTCGGCGTGGGCGACGCCGCGATCGCGGCGGTCCGGGCTGGGTGCGACATCCTCCTGGCCCTGGGACCCCAGGCGCTGCAGGAGGAGGTCCTTGAGCATCTGGCCCGCGCGATTGAAACGGGCGAGGTCCCGGCCGCCCGCGTTGCAGAAGCGCTGGTGCGCGTAGAGGCCGCCGCTGGCCGATGGGTGCTCGACGGGTCGGCGCTGGCGTCAGGCCCGCGGCCGGCAGGTTTCGCCGCTGCGGTCGATCCGGCTGCCGTCGATCCTGCGGAGCACGACCGGATCGCCAGGCAGATTGCAGAGGCCGCCGTCACGCTGGTCCGCGACAGGAATGGCGTGATTCCCGTGAAGGCGACCCGCGTCGGCCTGGTCACCGTGTCGGCGGAAGGGAGCGAGCACGGACCGGTCGCGTTCACCCCCGCCCTCCGGCGATACAACACCGCGGTTCGAGAGATGGCCGCCGATGATCCCTCGACCGATCTTGATTGCGTCATTGCCGTGACGTGCACCCGAGGGACGCTGCCGCCGGCACATGGAACGATCATCCGCAACCTGCACGCGAGGAGCGGCGACCGGTTGGTGGTGCTCGCCACCGGTGATCCCTACGATCTGCTCCAGGTTCCTGAAATCCACGCGTATCTTGTCACGTACGGGGCGGACGAGGCGAGCCTCGATGCGGCGGCACGGGTCTTGGTCGGCGCAAACCCGCCGCGCGGGCGGCTGCCCGTGACGCTGCCGGGACTGTATCCGGCGGGGCATCGATGGTCAGGAAGCGGCGCATAGACCCCCGTCAGAGCCAGCACGGCCCGCGGGGGGACGGATGACGCAAAACGGCCGCTGGGTGCTCCAGGGGGGCACATTGCTCCTCAGCGACGGCATCCGCGGACCTGGCTTCGTGACAGTCGAGGCGGACCGGATCGTTAGCGTGGAGTCGGGGCGTCATCCGCAGCCCGATCTGGATTGTTCGAACGGAACCCTTGTGCCTGGCTTCATCGACCTCCAGATTAATGGCGCCGCCGGCTGCGATTTCCTTTCACCAACGGAGTCCGGCCTGGCGGCGGCCGATGCGTACTTGCTGCGCACCGGGACGGTCGCGTACCTTCCGACGCTTATCTCGGCGGCGGAGGACCGCCTGCGCGCCGCGCTCGGCTTCTTTGCCACGCGGGCACGCCGGCCATCTGCCCCGCGCATTCTGGGCGTCCACCTGGAAGGCCCGTTCCTCGCACCTGCGCGCCGTGGCGCGCACCGTTCCGCCTATCTCCACACCCCCTCCATGGAATGGATCGGCAAGCTGATTGACGATTTCCGGGGGCTGATCCGGCTCGTGACGCTCGCGCCGGAATTGGACGGCGCGCTCCCCGTCATTGACGGTCTGGTCACCCGTGGGGTGGCGGTCGCGGTTGGTCACACCGATGCGACCTATGCGCAGGCGATGGCCGCGTTCGACCGAGGCGCCCGCCTGGCGACGCATCTGTTCAACGGAATGCGGCCCTTCCATCATCGAGAACCGGGGGTGGTTGGGGCTGCGCTCGCGCGCCCTGACGTGACGTGCTCGTTCATCGCCGACCTGGTGCACCTGCATCCTGGCGTCCTTCAACACATCATTACGCTGAAGGGACCTGCTCGTGCGCTGCTGATCACTGACGCCATCGACGCAGCCGGCGTGCCCGCGGGTCCCAGCCGCCTGGGCGACCAACACGTCAGGGTCGAGCATGGCGCGCCGCGCCTCGCGGACGGGAGGCTCGCGGGCAGCGTGCTGGCGATGGACCAGGCCGTACGCAACATCCGCGCCCTGGGTGTGTCGCTTCCGGATGCCGTGCATATGGCGGCCGCGACTCCCGCACACGTGATTGGAGGTCATGATGCATCGATCGAGGCGTCGATCCGGGAGGGCGCTCGAGCCGACCTTGTTGTGCTTGATGACCACGAGCAGGTGGCGGTGGTAGTCGTCGCCGGACGCGTCGCGTTTCGGCGATAGATGATTCGGACTTTTGCATGGTGACACCCGCCCGCGCCGCGGCAGGGGTTCATTGAGGGACGCGAGAAACCAGGACGCTGCTTCTGACCGTCGCCCGGCTTCGGCCTGGTCGGAACACCGGTGGGCATGCAGCGATACCTCGTACGCCGGATACTCGTTACCCTTCCGATCTTGCTCGGGATTACCGTGCTGAGCTACTTCATCATGTCCCTCACGCCAGGCGATCCGGTGTCGATGCTCATCAACCCGAGCATGAGTCAGGCCGATGTGGAGATCAGACGCCGCGCTCTGGGGTTGGACGAGCCCGTCTACGTTCGGTACGGAAAGTGGTTGAACGAACTGGCACACGGCAACCTGGGCTACTCATTCAGCAGCGGCGCCCCGGTCGCCCGCAGGGTGGGAGAGCGGGTGGTGCCGACCCTCACACTGACCGTGACGGCCCTGCTCCTGTCCTACCTTATCGCCATCCCGACGGGTGTTGTGGTGGCCACACGGCGCTACACGTGGATCGACTATCTGGCCACGTTCTTCGCGTTTCTCGGCATCAGCCTGCCCACATTCTTCCTGGGACTGGCCGGTATCTACGTCTTTGCGTTGAGGTTGCGCTGGCTCCCGGTGGGCGGGACGTTGACGCTCGGGGGCGAGGGAGGCTTCCTCGACGGGCTCCTGCACCTCATCCTGCCGGCGTCAGTTCTTGCGGTGGCGGGCGCCGGCGCGCTCACCCGGTACGTCCGGTCGAGCATGCTGGAGGTTTTGGGGCAAGACTACGTGCGTACCGCGCGAGCGAAGGGCCTCATCGAGACCATCGTGCTGCGCCGGCATGCGCTGCGCAACGCCCTGATCCCTGTGATCACACTGGCCGGCCTGCAGATCCCGGCGTTACTGGCCGGCGCCGTGATCACCGAACAGATCTTCGAGTGGCCGGGCATGGGGCGCCTGACGATCGAGGCGATCAACCAGCGGGACTATCCGGTGCTCATGGGGATCACACTCATCACGGCGCTGCTCGTCACGATTGGCAACCTGCTGGCCGACATCACCTATTCCATCGTCGATCCGCGGATTCACTATGAGTAACGGCCTCAGCACTACCGCTTCACTGGCCCTACGGGAAGTGCCGTCGCACGCCGTTTCCTTTTGGAGCCTTGCTCTGCGCCGCTTCCTTCGCCACCGCGTGGCCGTCGTTGGACTCATCGCGCTGGGCCTCATCGGCTTCGCGGCAGCGGCCGCCCCGCTGCTGGCTCCGGCGAGCCCGACCGCAATCGATGCCGCGGCGTTCCAGGCGCCGCCGTCGCCGGCGCATCTGCTGGGGACCGACAGCGTGGGGCGGGATGTGCTCAGCCGACTGATTTACGCTGCCCGTGTGTCGCTGACCGTGGGGCTGCTGGCCGTGGCCATGTACGTGGTCATCGGCACGTCCGTGGGAGCGCTGGCAGGATACTACGGCGGTGCGCTGGACCTTGTGCTGAGCCGCATCATGGATGTGATGCTGTCGTTCCCGCCGCTCGTCATCATCCTGTTCGCGGTGAGCGTCTTCGGCCGCCCGAGCCTGTGGAACGTCATCATCGTGCTGGGCCTGCTGGGATGGCCTGCGGTGGCACGCCTGGTCCGGGGGCAGGTGCTGGCGTTGCGCCAGCAAGAGTTCGTGCAGGCCGCGCGGGCGATCGGTGCATCGGATAGCGCCGTTGTCACCCGTCACCTTTTGCCCAACGCCCTGGCCCCGGTGCTTGTCGCGGCGACATTCGGCACAGCCAACGCCATCCTGGTCGAGGCGGCGCTGTCGTTCCTGGGCATGGGCGTGCAGCCGCCCACGGCGTCCTGGGGCAACATGCTCACCGATGCCCAGTCCCTGACGGTGTTGGAGCGCATGCCCTGGCTTTGGGTGCCGCCGGGATTCATGATCTTGCTCTCGGTGTTGACGATCAACTTTGTGGGTGACGGGCTGCGCGACGCGCTCGACCCAAGTTTGAAGTTGTAGCAGGTAATCCCATAGGCACGTTAGAAGGTCAAGGATATGCATCCGCACGATCGCAGAAGGAGGGAGAGCTATGAAGGGTGTGCGCCTGCGGCTCGGAATCGCGGCCGCCGTGCTCATGATCTCCGCGCTGCTGCTGCCAGCCGGGGTCTGGGGCGGCCCACGGTCCGAGCTGGTCGTCGTGGCGGGCATGTGGAGCCCGCCGAACAGCTTTAGCCCGATCAACACCGACAGTTCCTACGGGTACTACGCCGTCCGGTTCATGTTCCAGGGGCTGCTCGAGGCGCGTCTGGACAGCGGCCAACTGAAGTTCTTCCCGTCCCTGGCCAGCAGGTGGGAGGTGGGGGCGGACAACCAGACCTATACGTTCACCATCCACCCAAGGGCGGCGTGGCACGACGGGAGGCCGGTGACGGCTGATGATGTTCTCTTCACCGTGTTGACCATCAGCGACCCCAAGACCGAGACGAACCGCGGCAATGAGATCGCCACCGTCGCTGGTCTGGACGCGAGGGGCAAACGTGGCCCAGGGGCGCAGCTCGGGTTTCGCATTCTCGGGCCCAAGCAGTTTGAGGTGAAGACCAAAGCGCCTGTCGATCCGCTGGGGTTCCTGGAGCACTTCGGGAGTCTCGTCTACATCATCCCCAAGCACATCCTGGGGGACGTACCCCCTGAGCAGCTCTCGCGGCATCCCTTCTTCCAGCAGCCCACTGTCGGCAACGGGCCGTTCAAGTTCGTGCAATACAAGACCGACCAGTTCGTGGAGTTCGTCCAGAATGAGAACTATCATCTGGGCGCGTCCAGCATCCGGCGGGTGTTCGTGCGGATCATCGCGCCGACGACGATGCTGGCCCAGCTCGAACGCGGCGACCTGGACGTCACCGCCGGATTCGGGATTGGCACCATCCTGATCGACGACTGGGACCGCGTAAAGACCATGAGCCACGTGCGCGCGGTGTCGTTCCCCGCGCCAGGCTACCAGTTCATGGCCTTCAACTTCCAGAGGTCCTACCTGCAGGACAAGCGCGTGCGGCGCGCCATCGCCCACGCGACGAACCGCGCCCTCATGGTGAGCCAACTGCTCAAGGGCGAAGGGGAGCTGGCCGAGAGCCCGCTCCCGCCGACCAATCCCTATTTCAACAAGAGCGTCAAGCCGTGGCCGTTTGATCCCGGCCGCGCACGATCTCTCCTTCAGGAGGCGGGCTGGGACTTTAACCGCACCTTGATCCTCCGAGTGCCCACCGGGAACATCCTCCGGGAGCGCTCGGGCGACATCATCCGGGAGAACTTGGTGGCCGCCGGCATCAAGGTGGAGATCCAGAGGTCGGACTTTCCCACCCACCTCGCGGCGCTCTACGCCGCGAACTACGACCTGGCGCTGGTCGGCTGGGCCGGGGCGACCGACCCCGACGTCTCCTCGCAGTTCCGCACCGGAGGCACCTACACGAGGCTTATCCACATGTCGAGCGCGCAGATCGATCAGCTTCTGGACGAGGGGGTCCGGACGGCCGATTCGGCCAAGCGCCGCGGCATCTACAACCGCTTCCAGGAAGTGTTCGCCGACGAACTGCCGTACGTGGTCCTCTACTACGAGAATGCCCGGACCGCGATCGCGAAGCGCATGAGCAACGTGCAGTACGACGTCGCGGGCCTGTTCGATTTCCAGACATACGCCTGGGTCGCGGCGCCGCAGTAGATATCCGAGGGGGCGGCGCCGAGGCGCCGCCCCCTCGCAGCGCCCCGGTCGAGTCTTCCCCCAACGACGTGTCCCGGATCGGCACCCTCCGCGAGACGCCGCTGCACGCGGCCCTCAAGGGACATCTTGCGCAGGCCGGCGATAAACTGGAGGCGCCGGTCGCCGGTTGTGTCGTCGACATCCTGCGCGGCGATGTCATCTTCGAGATCCAGACCGCCGGGTTCGCGGCGCTCAGGCGCAAACTCCCCGGCCTGCTCGAGCGCCATCGCGTCCGCCTTGTGTACCCGATCGCGCTGGAGCGGTGGATCGTCTCCACGAACATGCGCGGCACTCCTGTCAGCCGCCGCAAGTCACCGCGCCGCGGACGACTGGAGCATCTCTTCCTGGAACTGGTCAGCTTCCCGGAACTCGCCACCCACCCGAACCTCGCGGTGGACGTCCTGCTCGTTCGAGAAGAGGTGGTCCGGGGCCCGGCGCTGTCGGCCCGGCGCTATCGACAACGGCGATATCATGCACAGGAACGGCGCTTGCTGGAAGTCGTCGAGCACGTCACATTCGCCTCGCCGGACGACTATCGACGGTTTCTCCCCCCCAGTCTGCCCCACCCGTTCAGCTGTCGCGATCTCGCAGAGGCGCTGGAGCAGCCGGCGTACGTCGCGCAGAAGATTGCGTACTCCCTGCGTAAGATGGGCCTGATTGTCGGTGCAGGACGGCGCGGGCAGGCGCCGACGTACGTGGCGAGAGAGGGCGCCTGCTCGTGACGATTGGTGGCAAGAGAGAAGAGACACGAAGGAGCCCGGTCCATGGATGATCTGTACGCGTATCTTGACACCCACTTCGACCGCCATCTGGATCGCGTCCGCGCGTTCGTTCGCCAGCCGAGCATCAGCGGCGAAGGCGAAGGGATGACCGAGATGGCGGAACTCGTCCGCGACAGTATCCAACGGCTTGGCGGGACCGCGGAGATCGTCGCGACGCCGGGATGGCCTGTCGTGTACGGATCGATCGACGCCGGCCGGCCCAAGACCCTCCTGCTGTATGGCATGTATGACGTGCAGCCTGTCGAGGGCGAGGAATGGATGGTTCCGCCGTTCGCGGGCGATGTCGTCGATCTGCCGGAGTTCGGGCCGAGCATGGTCGCCAGAGGCGTGTATAACACGAAAGGGCCGCTCGCCGGACTGTTCAACGTGCTGGGGAGCATTCAGGCGGCGCGGGGGCAGTTGCCTGTGAACCTGAAGTTTGTCGTGGAGGGAGAAGAAGAGCTTGGGAGCCGGAACCTCCCGGGATTCATCGAATCGCACCGTGACCGCCTGGGCGCCGACGCGACGTACTTTTGCTTCTACTGTCAGGATCGCCACGGCAAGCCGGTGTTGTGGCTGGGCGTCAAAGGGATCCAGTATTTTGAGCTGACCTGCCGCGGCGGGGCGTGGGGCGGGCCGCGCACTCGCGGCGTCCACGGCAGCAACGCGGTCTGGGTCGGCAACCCGGCCTGGCGGCTGCTCAACGTCTTGTCGACGATGGTGGACGATCAGGAGCAAATTACGATCGAGGGTTTCTATGATGATGTGGCGCCGCCGAGCACCGATGACGAGGAACTCTTGAAGACGCTGGGTCCGGCCCTCGATATCGCGACCCAGTTGTGGATGTGGGACGCTGAGCGATTCAAGTACGATGCCACGGGCGCCGATCTGCTTCGCCGGTACCTCTACGATCCCACGCTGAACATCGACGGGATCTGGGGCGGCTACACCGGGCCGGGCATGAAGACGCTCCTGCCGCATGAAGTGAAGGTCAAGATGGACATCCGCATGGTGCCTGACATGGAGCCCGAGCGCGTCCGGGAACGCATCCGGGCGCACTTGAAGAAGCTCGGCCGGGACGACATCGCCGTCCACTTCTACGAGGGGTATCCGCCTGCGAAGACCAGCGTGCGCGAACCGGCAGTGCAGGCGATGATCCGCTCGCTCAGATCCTTCGGCTACGAGCCCGAAGTCTGGCCGCACCTCGCCGGGTCGGCGCCGTTCTACCTGTTTCGGCGAGTGCTGAACCAGCCGTTCGTCATGGGGGGACTCGGACACGGCGGGCGTCCGCACAGTCCCAACGAATACGCCACGGTTGAGGGGATGCGGCTCTTCGAGCGATCGGTAGCTCGCTTCCTATACGAGTTCGCCGGGGGATAGCCGGCCGGCCAGGCTTGCGGCCGAGACTACAGAGGAGGCGCCGCGATGGCCGAGCGCACCGTCTTCAGTTCACCGGCCGAGGAGCGCGAGTACCTGGCGGGGGTGAAGGCTGAACTCGAACATGCTGAGACCAAGGCCGACGTGATCGAGGTATGGAAACGGCACTATCTCAAGATCGGCCACCGTAAGCTCGCGCGCTTGCTGCTGGGACGGCCTATCGATGAGATCGTGAGGGTGAAGGAGTAGCCAGCATAGGGACGCCTCTACCCCGGCCGCCGCGCGTACCGCCGGGGGCCGAGCTCGTACAGGTCGTTGCCGTAGACGTCGTTGACTACGACCACCGGGAACTGATCGACGACGAACCGATGGATCGCCTCGGGGCCCAGCTCGGGGAAGGCCACGACCTCCGCCGACTGCACGCGTCGGCCGAGCAGCGCCGCCGTCCCCTCGACGGCGCCGAAGTAGACGCACCGGTGCCGGCACAGCGCCTCACGGACCTCCTGGCCGCGCCTACCTTTGCCGATCATCGCCTTGATCCCATGCGCGAGGAGGGCTGGGGTGTAGCCGTCCATTCGTGTCGCCGTCGTGGGACCGGCGGAACCGATGGGCCGGCCGGGACGCGCGGGTGTCGGACCGCAGTAGTAGATGACCTGGCCGGGCAGATCCACCGGCAGCGGGTCGCCGCGCTGCAGCATGCGGTGCAGACGCTCGTGGGCGGCGTCGCGAGCCGTATAGAGAACCCCGGATATCAGGACGAGATCACCGGCCTTGAGCCGCGCGACTGCCTCATCGGTCAGTGGGGTGGTGAAGTGAACGGGCTCCATCGAGTCTCTCGCGATCGAGTTTCCTGCAATCGCCTGACCCTATAGCTCGATGCTCTTCGCCCGATGTGAGTGGCAGTCGAGGTTGACCGCGACCGGGAAACTCGCCATGTGCGTGGCGTGTCCCTCAAGGTGGACGGCGAGCGCGGTCACGCGTCCCCCAAAGCCGGCCGGGCCGATGCCGAGCGCGTTGATCCGGTCCAGCAGTCGGTTTTCCAACGCGGCGCTCTCCGGATCGGGATGGGGCGCGCCGACCGGCCGCAGCAGCGCTCGCTTGGCCAGCAGGGCCGCCTTCTCGAACGTCCCGCCCAGGCCGACGCCGATCACGACCGGAGGGCTCGCATTCGGTCCGGCGCGCTCCACCGTCTCCACGACCATGGTCTCCATCCCCTCCTGACCGGCTGCCGGGGTGAGCATCTCCAGGCGGCTCATGTTGTCACACCCCGCGCCCTTGGCGATGAAGCCGATCTTCAGACGATCACCTGGAACGATGTCGTAGTGCACGACAGCCGGGGTGTTGTCGCCGGTGTTCTCGCGTCGGAGGGGGCTCGCGACGACCGATTTACGCAGATAGCCGTCCGTGTAACCGCGCCGGACGCCTTCTTGAATGGCGTCGCCCAAGGGTCCGCCCACCACGCGTACGTCCTGACCGAGATCGACGAAGAGCACCGCCTGACCAGTATCCTGACAGATGGGATACCACGCCTCACGGGCGACCCGGGCGTTTTCGAGGAGCTGCTCGAGCACGCGGCGGCCGAGCGGCGATTCTTCGGCGTCACGGGCGCGCTCCAACGCCGCAAGCATGTCGGGTTGCATCTGGTGGTTGACTTCGATGCACAGGTCCGCGATGGCATCGGTGATAGCCTGGACGTGGATCTCTCGCATCGGGCCGTCTGCTCCCTGAGGGGATGCGGTCCGCTCTCTCAATGGCGTCCCGGTGCCTGCGGCGCTCGCGCCGCGGCCAGGACGCGCTGCGCAATCCGGACGGTCATCGCGTCGGCCATCTCCCCGTCAACGACAAAGACACCCCTGGTGTCCCGTTCGGCCGTCGCCAGGACGCGCTCTGCCCATGCGATACGCTCAGGCGGCGGGGTAAAGATGCGGTTGAGCACTGGAATCTGCTCGGGATGGATCGCCGCTTTGCCTGCGAATCCGAGTTCGGCCGCGGCGAGCGCGTCGGCCTCCAGGCCGGCCGGATCGCCCAGGCGGAAGTAGGGCGTATCGATGGCGACGACGCCGGCCGCCGCGGCGGCGGCCACCACGACAGACCTCGGATACAGAAGACTCTTGGGGGTGCGCTGCCCGCCGGTTTCCACGAGATAGTCCCCCGCGCCGAAAAAGAGGCCACGTATCTGCGGGTGGCACGACGCGATGGCTGCCGCGGCGAGCAGACCCCGAGCGGTCTCAATGTGGGGAAGCAGCCCGACCCGGCGCCCGTCGAGCGCCCGGGCGACTTCCAGCACCTGCTCCGGGCTATCGACCTTCGGGATGACGATCGTATCGGGCAGCACGCTCACCGTTTGCAACGCGGCGAGATCGCCGGCGCCCCACGGCGACGCCAGCGCATTGATGCGCAGCAGGCGCTCGGGCGGCGCAAACGACAGTCCTTCGAGCGCACGGAGCGCGCCAGCCCGGGCTTCCTCCTTACGTCCCCGGGAGACGCCATCCTCCAGGTCAAGAATGACGCCGTCGCAGGCCAGCCCCGCGGCTTTGCGCACCTTTGCCTCTTGATCGGATGGCACGAAGAGCAGGCTGCGGCGTGACGGCACGAGACTAGATCACTCCTTCTGCTTTCAAGTGTTCCACCTGGTCGTGCGTGAGGCCCAGCAGGTCGACGTATATCGGGTCGTTGTGCTCGCCCAGCCGCGGACCTGCGTGGGTCACACACCCTGGGATGCGCGAGAACTTGGGGATCACCCCGGGCATGGGAATCTCTCCCAGGTCGGCGTCCGGGACCGTCACGATATCCCCACGCGCCAGGTAATGCGGGTCCGAGACGATGCGGGATATGTCGTAGACCGCCCCCACGACGGCCTCGGCCTCCTCCAGTTTCCGGAGAATCTCCTCCAGCGGCCGCGCGCCCATCCATTCCTGGATGATCACGTCGAGTTCCTGCACGTGCGCGATCCGGCTCCCGTTGTCGGCGAACCGCGGATCGGACAGCAGATCGGTCCGATCCATCGTCTGCGCGAGCCGCTCAAACGTCCGCTGCGTGGTGGCGGAGATCGCGACCCAGTCGCCGTCACCAGCGCGGTAGAGGTTGCGTGGCGCGGCGCCGATGAACCGGTTACCCGCGCGTTGCGGCACCTCGCCGAGCAGCGCGTATTGGGGAACGTAGGGGATGAGCAGCCGGAACAACGGTTCGTAGAGGCTGACGTCGATCATCTGGCCACGGCCGTCCCGTTGGTCGCGATGGCGAAGCGCCATCAACGACGCCACCGCGCCGAACAAGCCCGCGACCTCGTCCGCCAGAGGAATTGGCGGCAGCACCGGCGGGCCATCGGGAAATCCCGAGAGGGCGACAAAGCCGCTCATGGCTTCGGCGACGGTCCCGAATCCCGGGCGGTCGCGGTAGGGTCCGGTTTGCCCGAATCCGGAGATGCGGAGCATGATCAGTTTCGGGTTCAGTTCTGCGAGCGCGTCGTACCCCAGATTCCACCGCTCCAATGTGCCCGGCCTGAAGTTCTCGACCAGGACATCGGCCCGGCCCGCCAGACGTTTGAGCAAGTCCTGCCCACGCGAATCGCGCAGGTTGAGGGTGATCGACTGCTTGTTGCGGGACATGACCTTCCACCATAGGGAGACGCCGTCTTTCACCGGGGCCCAGGCGCGAAGCTGATCGCCGCCCTGCGGGTGTTCGATCTTGATGACGCGCGCGCCGAAGTCGGCGAGGATGGACGTAGTCGTACCGCCGGAGACGATGGTGGTCAGGTCGAGGACGAGGATGTCGTCGAGCAACTGCGGGTTCGTCACCTTAATAACCTATACTATGTACAGGTTCCCAGGGAGGTGAGCGGTATGCATCTGAAGGACACGCGCGTGGCAGTGCTGGCCGAAGAGATCTACGAGGATCTGGAGCTCTGGTACCCGGTGCTCCGGCTCCGCGAGGCCGGGGCCGAGGTGAAGATCATCGGTCCGAAGGCCGGCGAGGTCTACAAGAGCAAGCACGGGTACCCGGCCAGGGCCGACCTGAGCATGGACGATGTGAACGCGGCCGACTTCGACGCGCTCGTGATCCCAGGCGGCTATGCGCCTGACCGCATGCGGCGGCACGCTGCCATGCTGAACCTCGTCCGCGCGATGCACGAGGCGAAGAAGCCGATCGCGTTCATCTGCCATGCCGGGTGGGTGCCCATCTCCGCGGGGATCGTGCGCGGGCGCACGCTCACGAGCGTGTCGGCGATCAAAGACGATCTGGTCAACGCTGGCGCGAAGTGGGTGGATCAGGAAGTTGTGGTGGACGGCAACCTGATCTCCTCGCGCACGCCGCCCGACCTGCCGGCGTTCTGCCGCGAGCTGGTCACGATGCTGAGTCAGGTGAAGGTGAGCTAGACCTGCCGTCAGACCATCCGCCTTCCCGCCAGGAACGTCATCTGGACGTTGGCCATCGCGTCCAGATCTTCGAGCGGGTTGCCGTTGACGACTATCATGTCGGCTAGCTTGCCCGCTTCGAGCGTGCCGAGCGTCCCGTCGAGTCTGTTGATGGACGCCGCCGTGCTCGTCGCGCTGCGGATCGCGGCGTAGTTGTCGGGCATGACCCCGACGTGCACCATGAACTTCAGTTCGGGCGCGACCACGTCGTGGCCGACGCACGGGCTGCCCGCGTCCGTGCCGAAGCCGATCACGACACCCGCGTTCGCCGCTGCTACCAGGCCAGCCCATCGCTTCGGATCGGCGACGGCCCGCTGGCGCTCGG
>JBQTJG010000302.1:0-1674 GCA_052387355.1 Armatimonadota bacterium
GTGTGGTCACTGACCTGCTGGCCGCCGACATGACCATTGGCCTCCACACCGATCAGCACTCGCCCACCTCGATGATTCAGCATGCCGCACAGCGTTCGCGTGGCCTCGCGGCGTTCGCCGGTCGTGCGCTTGAACTCCAGGGTCTCGGACTCGCCGGACGCCGCCCATGTGGCGATCTGCTCGAGGGTCATGCTGACGCCACCTGCGCGCGTGCTCTGACCATACGGCGACGCTGCCCCTCCGCGAGGATTTGCGGGCGCGCCTTGGGGATGGTAAAGCGCACCACATGTACGAGGCGGCTATGGGCCACTCGTGTTTCCAACGATGCGAACGGCCTGGATGTCGCGCCGGTCGAATCGCCACACCTCGTCATTCAGCCTCACCGTCACCTGTCGCGCCTCGACCTGGAGAACCCAACCGCGCCGTGCCCGCGACCAAGGTTCAGTCCAGCCAGGCGCCGATCCGATGACGAGATCAACCGGCACCCCGGCCGCCTTGGCTTCCTGGAGCATGTCGTACAGCGACGGCTCTCCCGGCAGGGCCCAGTCGATGGCGAACATCTCGTCGAGGAAACCCCCGCGGAGGCGGACAAAGTGGTGAAGAACTCCATATTGGTAAAAGGCACAGAGTGCCTTCACGTCGCTTTCCAACCGGCGGGTCAGCTTTCTCGTCTCCGCCTCGGCCAGGTGCCGCGCGATCTTCGCCGGGTCTCCGAGAGGCCGGCTGATCCCCGTCGTGGACGCGATGAGCAACTCAGGCCTGATCTCCAGGGTCCGACCCTGGCGGTTGATACGGCGGCTTTTCAGGGGCGGCTTGAGATCGATCAGGCGCCAGCGATCCGGATCGCCGCCCAGGCCGTGCAAGCCTTCTCGGATGTGCAGACCGATCAGGAGGTCGAACATCGTGAGGAAGTCCGCCGCCGCGGCAAGCTCGCGGCCGACAAACGTGTGAATCGCGCGGCTGCCGACATCGAGCACGGAGATCGCATCGGGCACTTCGCCGTTTTCGGACTCGCTTGCGCGGCCCGCGTCGCGGCTGCCGGTTTCGCGTCCGTCGTTCCCTTGGCCATTCCTTTCCGACGAGCGTCTGATGCCGCTGGAGGCTCGAACTGAGCGATCTCGATGCCGAAGATCTGCGACAGATCGCCGGAATCGAGGACCTTCGCCGCCGCCGGTCCTTTCTTCGGCGACCGCAAGCCGGTGTCAGCCTTCGCAATGAGATCGTTCTGGTCCACGCTCCTGAGCAGGAACAACAACTCCGGGCGTTTGTCGAGCCGCGCGCCGACCCCGTACAGCACCGCGGCCACGTGCTTGCACATCCACGCCCAGTCGGGGCAACTGCACTGGAACGAGATTTCCTTCGACGACGGAAAGAGTCCCGTCTT
The DNA here is from genome assembly GCA_052387355.1 of Armatimonadota bacterium. Classification (GTDB taxonomy): domain Bacteria; phylum Sysuimicrobiota; class Sysuimicrobiia; order Sysuimicrobiales; family Humicultoraceae; genus JBQTJG01. The sequence continues at coordinate 1,385 of JBQTJG010000302.1, forward strand.
GGGCTCGCAGATCCGAGCCATGACGCTCCTGGACAACCGCCCCTGGAGCAATTCCACGAGCGAGTCGATGGCGCCCGTGCAGTCCCGGCAGATGGCGCGCCAGCGAGGCTTGGGCACCACGGTCACGTTGACCTGAACGTCGTAAATCTCCGATCCGCTCACCAGCGCGGTCACAGTCCCAGGTGACATCTGCAGGTCGATGACCGATCCGTTGCGGACGTACGTCCGGCCGCGCGGCAGACGATTGCTGAAGTCGCTGTAGCGCTCCAGGTTCTGGCACCACGCCTGTC
>JBQTJG010000303.1:0-2792 GCA_052387355.1 Armatimonadota bacterium
CCAGAGAGAATATGAAATCGGCGCTACGGGTACCCGGCGTTTCGGGGCAAACGTGACCGGTCAGGGTAGCGAAAAGCCCTCAATCCAGCGCACGTACGGAAGATGGCCGACGCGCTGCAAGAGCCTATCGTCGGCAGTCACAAATGGTAGTCTCAGCCGTTCAGCCAGAGCGAGGTAGAGCGCATCATAGAAGGCGCAGCCTGGGTCAAGGGCGATCGCGTAGCCCCGCAGGATGAGCTTGTCATCCTCAACCGTTTCGAGACCCAACTCCAGAAACTCGGCGATAGCTTCCTCGGCCTGCTGAGGAGTCAATCGCTGGCGGCGGGCTGCGCGCACGAACAGCGAAGGTACTTCATACCGAATGTGGGCCGGTGCCAGTAGTCGGAGGCGTCCGTGATCGTAGGCGGTGAGGATGGCGTCCGCCTCCGCGGTGTGTGGTTCGTCTGCGAGGTGCCACTTGGCCGCGACGGAAGCGTCCACTACCACCGCCTTAACTTCCGTCGTCATCCTCCCCCGTCTCATCCCGACGAGCCTCGCGCACCAAGTCAGCCGTGGTCATGGGCGCTATGACCCGCCCCTTCCTATTGGCCAGGATGCGCGCGACCACGGCGTGGCGTCTGGTCAGCTCGGCTGGACTAGGGGGCGGGCCAAGCTTGTCCATGTCCATCGCTGCCTCCTTCCGCGCGGGTTCAATGAGGGCCTCCAAATCCGCAGGTTTGATGCGGATGCCCCGCGGTCCGACTCGATACGCTCTGAGCCGGCCGCCATCGATTAGGCGCCAGATGGTCGCTGGACTCACTCTGAGGCGGCGCGCGGCCTCAGGTACGGTGTAGAATTCAGCCTCTGTCGCTGATGCAATATGAGTTTGGCGAGTCCTCATAGCACTCTTCATTATGAACTAGGTGCATACGTTGTCAATAGCGGCACGTGGCGAATTCTCACGTGAGCCCCAAAAGAGCAGGAGTGCCGGAACGGGGGGAGGAATGTGGCCGTTAGCCATCCTCGGCGCGGCGAAATCCACGTGGTGGAATGGTCAGGCGGGCCCGAGCCTCATGAAGGGCGCCGGCCCTCGCTTGTTGTTCAGAACGACGTCGGAAATCGTGTCGCACCAGACGTGATTGTGGTACCCATTACTACCACGATCAGGAGCTTCCGTTTATGGTCAGGGTGCCAGCGGGCGAAGGTGGCTTAGATCATGAGAGTTGTGTGGACTGTGCGGCGATTTTCACGATTCCGAAGGACCGTCTCAGAGATAGGATAGGCCAACTGCCGCCAAACCGAATGGGAGAAGTCGACAGGGCACTCTGCGCGGCCCTGGGCATTCCACTCGCGTAAACTACTGGGAACGCTGCGACGATCATGCGGTCGGTCCGTTACCCGGCCGCCGTCATGGAGGATTGCATGGCGATGCGGGTTGGGCTGCTCGGATGCGGGGCGATCGGCGGCTTTGTCCTGGAAGCTACGGCCACGGGTCAGGCGGGGGATGCGCGCGTCGTCGCCATCGCGGCGAGGCAGTCTGCCGCAAGTCGCGCGATGGCAGAGCGCTACGCCGTTGCGTATGTCGATCCCCCTGCGCTCCCCGAGCATGACCTTGAGGTGATCGTGGAAGCGGCCAGCCACGGGGCCCTCCGGACCTACTGCCCGGCGTATCTTCGGTGGGGCGTCGACGTCGTCGCATTGAGCGCAGGGGCTCTCGCCGACGATGGCCTTTTGACGACGCTGGTGGAGGCTGCGAAAGAAGGAGCGTCGCGCCTGTACGTCCCATCGGGAGGCATCGCCGGTATGGACGGCATCAAGGCGTTGATCCTGGACGGCGCCGAGGTGACGATGACCTCGTCGAAACCCCCCAGAGCCTGGAAGGGCGTGGAGTACGTCGCAGGACTCGGCATCGATCTCGATCATCTCGACGGGCCGACCGTCCTGTACGAAGGCGAGGCGAGGCGCGCCGTGAAGTTCTTCCCCCAGAACGTGAACATCGCGGCAGTGCTGAGCCTCGGCGGCGCCGGATTCGATCGGACGCGGGTGCGCGTCGTCGCCGATCCAGGTATCGACAGAAACGTGCACGAGATCCAGGCCGCAGGACCAAAAGGCACGATCCGGGTCCGCATGGAAAACGTGCCGATTCCCACCAACCCCAAGACCGCCTATCTCGCCGCGTTGAGCGCCGTGTCTGTGGTCAGGCAACTCTCCCAGCCGCTGTGGATCGGCGGCTGAGACGCTGAGACTGCGCGCCTTCCGCCGCGTGGTCCTGCCGTGAGTGCGGCGGGTCTCCACCGTCTGCTGCACCACCTGCCCCCCGAGATGTCGCACGGTATTGCCATCACCGCGCTCGAGGCGGTGGGCGCCAGGCCGGGGCTGGCTCGATTCCTTCGGGAGCGCTATACGTTCGAGGCCGCGCGGCTCAAGACGACATGCTTCGGCCTGCGCTTCGACAACCCGGTCGGCCTCGCCGCCGGGTTTGACAAGAACGGGCGGGCGGCGCCGGCCCTTGAGAGCCTGGGGTTTGGATTCATCGAGGTGGGAACTGTCACCCCGGTCCCGCAGCCAGGGAACGATGGTCCGCGGCTTGCCCGGCTCCCTGACGCGCAGGCGCTCGTGAATCGCCTGGGATTCCCTAGCGAGGGCGCTCTGGCCGTGGCCGCGCGCCTGGGGCGTTACCATCACGCTGTGCCCGTTGGGATCAACCTGGGGAAGAACAAGGCGACCCCATTGGAGCGTGCGGTCGACGACTACGTCCAGGCGCTCCGCGTGCTCTATCCGTGCGGCGATTACTTCGTGGTGAACATCAGCTC
>JBQTJG010000304.1:0-1905 GCA_052387355.1 Armatimonadota bacterium
GCTCATAGGCTCCGTAGTGGTAGATGTGCATGCTGGGGAAGCGGCTTCGTCGCTCGGTCACGAAGTCCATGAACGCCTCGAACGCCGTCGCCTCCTCCTCGCGCGTATGCGCCCAGTAAGGCTGGAAGCGAGGTTGGTCGCCTTCCATGTACCGCACCCCGAAGAGGTACTCCAGACCCTGCCCCTCGAGCCGGTCGCCCTCCATGTCGAAGAAGACATCGCCGCCATCCGCCTGCGGCATCCGGAAAAACCCTCGGCGACCCGCCGGATCGAGCGGAAGAAGCTGCACCGCGCGTTTGCCCGTCTGGCGAAACGAGAACTGCAGAGCAGCTTGGGAGCGCAGCTTCTCAACAGTGTCTAGCTGAAGCTTCGGCACACGAGCGCCTTCCCCAAGCTTCGCGAGCGCCTCCAGCGTGCGCGTACCGCTCGCCTGCAGACGTTTGATCTGATTCCTGGTGATGCCGGCCACTTGGTTGAGGTGGTCGTCCCTCAGCCATTGCATGTCGCACAGGTCTCGCCATGGGCAATACGAGCAATAGGCGCAGCGCTCGGGATAAGTCGTCCTCGACCCGGTCGCGATGAACGCAAGGAATTGGTCGCGGACCTGACGGTAGTACCTGGAGTAGTTCGCGAACCGGAAGCTGCGCTCTGTCGCGTCCCCCAGGATAAGGTGCATGGAGTGAGGTTCTTCGCCCTGCACCTGCGCCAGCAGATCACTGTAGAAGCACAGCTGGACTACAAACTTCGCCTTGGGACTGCGTGCGAGCTTCGTGTCCTGCACCTCGTAGCTGTAGGACCCGAGCTTCGAAGGGCGCTCGATGCGCCTCAGAAAATCCGCCCGGCCGAAGAGTTGCCCAGAGAGGAAGGTAGCCTGAAAGATGACGTCATGGCCTTCACGCATGGCCGCCTCGGTTTGCCGCGCGAGCTCTGCTGGAGCCCCCTCATCTGGCATTTCGGCAACATGCAGGCCTCTACCCTTGAGTTCCTCCAGGTACCCGGCTTCGTGGGAAAAGCCCTTGTCTTGGATTAAGCGGGCAATCTCGTCGTCCTTCGCACGTTCCAACGGCGTGACGAGGTCCTTGAGGGAGAGGCTGGTGAAATGCTCGCACTCGAGAAACCCGATAAGGTCACTTGCAGAAAACAGCGTGTTGCCGTCGCGGAGCTGCATCGATCAGGCCGGCTGGACTTCAAGCTCGGGCGCCGCGAGCACGCGAGGCAGGACCTCGACCTGCTCCACCTCTGCGATCTCCCTGTCGTCGGGCACGGCCTTGAGCTCCTTGAACCTGCGGGCGGAAACGAGCACGCGGCTCTCAAAGGACGCAACGGCCTTGTTGTAGGCGCCCACGGCGTCGGAGAGGTTCTTACCCACCTTGCCCCAATGGCCCGCCATCACCGCGATCCGGTCGTGCAACTCCCTCCCCAGATCGCTGATCTCCTGGGCGTTGCGGGCAAGTGCCTCCTGCTTCCAGCCATAGACGATCGCGCGCAGCATAGCAATCAAAGTCGTCGGGGTCGCCGGAATAACTTTCTCGCCCACGCCGAACTCGATGAGTTCGGGGTCTTGCTCAAGCGCCGCTGAGAAGAACATTTCACCTGGGAGGAAGAGCACCACAAGTTCCGGGGAGGAATCGAATTGATCCTGATACGACTTGCGACCCAGCCGTGTGATGTGGTCACGCACCTGGCGAGCGTGGTCTACAAGCCGCTGTTTGCGCACTTCGTCATCTTGGGATTCCGCCGCCTCAAGGTACGCCGTGAGCGGGGTTTTGGCGTCCACGACGATATTGCGGCCGCCCGGTAGCCGAACGATGAGATCTGGGCGGAGCTTGCCTTCCTCCCCGTCGACAGTGACCTGCTCGACGAAATCGCAATGCTCAAGCATGCCTGCCATTTCCACGACGCGGC
>JBQTJG010000305.1:0-3018 GCA_052387355.1 Armatimonadota bacterium
AACATCGCACCCCAGTACATCGAGAACAAGCTCAAGGCGAGCCCGTACATCAATGACGCGGTGGTCATCGGCGACGGCCAGCGGTACCTCGTGTCGTTGATTGTCATCGACGAAGAGAACGTCACCCACTGGGCGCAGGAGCGCCGCCTACCGTTCACGACCTACACAGACCTGGCGGCGAATCCCGATGTGCGGCAGTTGATTGAAGGTGAAGTGACCGCAGTGAACAAGACCCTCTCGAATCCCGAGCAGTGCCGGCGCTTTGCAATCCTCCCCAAGCGGCTCTACGCCGAAGACGGCGAAGTCACCGCCACCCTCAAGGGGAAGCGCAAGGCGATCATGGAGAAGTACGCGGACGTGATCGCCGGGCTCTATGGAGAGTCCAATCGTTGAGTCCCTGACCGCGGCTGAAGGGCGCTGTTTGATGCGATCCGCGCGCACTTCGACAGGCCCACAGCCGGTGGCAGGTTGCTGATGTCGAGGGCTTCGGATCGATCGTCTGCTTCGTAGTGGCGCCCCGATACCGCCGGCAGGGTATGGCCCAGCGTCTGCTCGACGCCGCGCTTGATGGTCCCACCAATCACGGACTCGCCGTGGCGGAAAGCCTATCCGTCTCGTGAGGTCAAGTCGGACGCATGTGCGTAATGCGGAACTCTGGAGATGTACCTAGCCGCCTGCTTTCATGTGCACCACGAAGGCCGCCGGCGCCTAATCGTGCGGAAGCCGCTGGAGCGGTCTGTCGCAGCGCATCCAGAAGGTTGCGGGCGGCGCCGTCGCGGCGGCGTGGCCGGGTGTATACTGAGATACAGAGGACCCCATGGCGCGCGAGAAGCTGATCCTCACCTACCGAGACTACGTCAACATGCCCGATGACCGCACCCGTAAGGAGATCCTTGGGGGGGACCTCTACGTGACGCCCGCACCCAGCCCGTTTCACCAACGTACACTGAGGAAGCTGCTGGGGATTCTCGATGCTCATGTCACGACCAGCAGTCTGGGCGAGATCTTCCCGGCCCCCATTAATTTGATCCTCACCGACATAGACGTAGTCCAGCCCGATCTGGTATTCGTGCGGGCAGATCGGTCCAGCATCGTCACCGACGCCGGTATTCAGGGGGCGCCTGACCTGGTGATCGAAGTCCTGTCGCCTTCCACCTCGAAACTGGACCGCGGGCGCAAGATGGACGTCTATGCTCGCGCGGGGATTCACGAGTACTGGATCGTCGATGCCGACGTCCGCACAATCGAGATCTTTCGGCTCGATCAAGGCGCCTATCGCCTGGTACAGCGGGCCCTCGCGGATGGCACGATTCATTCCGAGCAGTTCGCCGGTCTCGCGATTCCTCTTTCCGGCCTCTGGAGTTGAGCCTTTCCGCATTGGCTCGCAGCGATCTCGGTCGAGACGCGCCGGTAGCCCCTACGGTGCCAGTGCCACTCTGGTGAATGGGACTCGGGACGGCTCTTGGCCCTGAGGCTTGGGTGACGTATACTTGAGGTGATATTTGTACGTCAGGAGACGCTGTGCAAACGAAACTGACGCTCCGGATCGAAGACCGCCTGGTCCGACGAGCCAAGACCTACGCCAGGCGCGCCGGCAAGTCGGTGTCGGGCATCGTCGCCGACTTCTTCGCTCAACTCACCGAGCCTTCTGATCCACCTCAGGCTCCACTCTCCCCCGCCGTCAGATCTCTGATCGGCGCACTCGAGGGGAAGAAGGTTTCTGAAGAGGTCTACCGCCGTCATCTCGTCGAGAAGCACCGGTGAGGGTTCTGTTCGACACCAACGTAGTGCTCGATGTGCTTCTCAACCGTCATCCGTATGCAGCGGCCTCCATCCAGTTGGTGGATCATGCCGCCCGAAGGCGCATTGATGGCTTCCTGGGAGCGACTACCGTCACAACCGTCCATTATCTTTCCACCAAAGCGGTGGGACGAAGGCAAGCGGAACGCCATGTCCGCACGCTGCTCGATCTCTTTGATGTTGCGTCGGTGACCAGGAGCGTGCTTGCGGACGCGCTAAGGCTGGGATTCCCTGACTACGAGGATGCGGCGCTGCACGAGGCCGCGCGGCATGCGGGCGCCGACGGCATTGTGACTAGAGATCCGGCCGGGTTCGCCACCGCCTCACTGTCCATCTACGCTCCGGGCGAACTCCTTCGACTTCTACGGGCCAGGCCGGAGCCCTGATACGTCTGGCGCTTGCAGCGGCCGCGGTCTGGCGGTGCCAGCGGGGTGAAAAGTCCACCGTCCACATTCGAAGCGAATACACGGTCCAGCTGTAGAAGACAAACCTCGCCACTTTCAGCGCAATTCGCTCCCCTTGACACAGGTTCCATATACGGTACCATTACGATGTGAGAAGATGGGCGGATCTGGCGAAAGCAATGCGGGCCGGCCCCGCCAACGTTCTATTCCGGGATTTATGCCGACTCGTTGAGCATGTCGGTTATGTCGAACGGCGCCGCGCAGGTTCGCACCGGATTTATCGACACGGGACGAGGTCGGAGTTGCCGTTGATCAACCTACAGGAGGGAAGCGCGGGCAAGGCCAAGCCCTACCAGGTGCGCCAGGTGCTCGCCATTGTTGATGCGTACGCGCTGGAGGTAGACTCATGAGACCGTTTCGGTATCGAATCGTCGTCGAATGGAGCGACGAGGATGGAGTGTTCGTAGCGCGTGTGCCGGCTTTGCCCGGCTGTGCAGCCCACGGCAAGACCACGGATGAGGCGGCCCGCGAAGCACGACGCGCGGCAGAGGCGATGCTAGCGGTGCTACGCGAGGATGGCGACCCGCCCCCGCCGGAAGATATCACTACTGGCTACTCAGGCCAGATCCGCCTTCGACTGGCGAGGTCATTGCACGAACGACTTGCCCGACTGGCAGCGGCCGAGGGCGTATCGCTAAACCAGATCATGGTGACGCTACTCGCCGAGGGAACTGGCATGCGAGGGGCAGTCACTCAGACCCGTGCGCGAGCGCGTAATCGAGGCCACGGTCAAACGAGCACACGGTTTGGGGGG
>JBQTJG010000306.1:0-11031 GCA_052387355.1 Armatimonadota bacterium
CCGCGATCCGCCCCAACGCCAGTGCGGACAGTGGAGTCTGGTCTGCGGGCTTCAGCACGATGGCGTTACCCGCAACGAGTGGTGCGGCCATGCGAGAGGCTGCGAAGAGAAGCGGATGGTTGAACGCGACGATGCGGCCAACGACGCCGTAGGGCTCCCGAACCGAAAAGTGGAGCGTTTCGAAGGTGGACGGAAGGGTCTCGCCTTTGATCTCGCTGCCTATCCCCGCATAGTACTCGATGACCGCGACGGCAAGGGAGACATCTCGCCGCATGTCCCGGATCGGGTTCCCGCTGTTCAACGCATCGAGGACCGCCAGCTCCTCCTGATGCGCTTCCAACGCCCTGGCGAGCCGGAGGAGATGCTCTCCGCGCTGGCGCACGGGGATCTCCCGCCAGCGCGGTGCAGCGCGCTTTGCGGCTTGCACGGCTCGATCCACATCCTCCGCTGTGGCCCAGGGCGATAGAGCGAGTCGCTCGCCTGTCCCCGGATTCAGGACCTCGAGCGCCTGCCGGCCGCCGGCCGGTTCCAGTTCGCCGCCGATGAGCATGGCATCGGCCTTCGACAGATCTGGTGAAACCTTCATATCCTCACCCCTTCTTCAAGCGGCCATAGAGACGCCGGGCCGGTGAGCGTTCCCGGCCCCCTCCCACCTGCACCAACTCGCCCTCAGGCGCGGCCTGGAGGAGACGCTGGGGCATCTCGATGTGCTCGGCCAGCAACCGTGCCGCCGCGGCCGTGTCGCGCCGCTCGATCGTCTCAAGGATGGCCGCGTGCTCTGCCAGCGACCGTTCGAGACCGCCTCGCAGCGACATCGACCGCATGCGGTAGCGCCGCATCTGGTTCATCAACTGCCGGTATATGTCCCGGAGCCGCTCGTTGCCCGACCGTTCAACCACCAGCGTGTGAAAGGCGGCGTTCGCTTCGAAGAAGCGGTCCACCTCGCCGCGGGCGGCGCGCAGCACCATCTCCTGATGCAGGTCGCGCAGCGTCCGGAGGTCACCGTCCACAAGCCGCGGCATCGCCAGCCGGACCGCGAGTACCTCGAGGGCCTCGCGGACCTGATAGGCGGCCAGGAACTCCTGAGGTGAGAGCGCCTTCACGATGACCCCACGTCGCGGCGCGATCGTGACCAGATCCTCGGAGGCGAGCAGGCGCAGCGCCTCGCGGACTGGCGCGCGGCTGATCCCGAGTTGGGCGGCGATGACCTCTTCCTGGAGGTGGGTCCCGGGCGGCAACCGGTTCGAGAGGATCTCGTCCCGCAAGTGCTCGCGGACGCGATGGCTCAACGTGGCGCTGTCGAACCTCCCTGGCACCATCACCCTAGCCACTGCGTCTTCTTAGCGGCGGGGGTGCGCCGGCGCTCAGGGATGAACGCAGGATACCCCACATAGATCACGCCCGCGATCCGGCGGGACTCTGGCACACTCAGGAACTCGAGCAAGGGAGGGAACCGGATGAGCTGGCCCGTGCGCAGGTACGTCCCAAGCCCGAGGCCCGTCGCAACCAGCAGGATGTTCTGGATCGCGCACATCGTCGCGCCGTAATCATCATCACGCAGATCCCGGTCAGCCGGGTTCGTCGTCGTGACCACGATGATGACGGGTGTCGCGAGCGTGTCCGCAGCCACCTTGGCAAGCGCAGCCTGGACCTCCGGCGCATCTGGCCGGGGGAAGAGCGTGCGGCGGAACTCTTTCCGAATCTCCGCAAAGCGACGCCCGCCGTCACCAGTCAGGACGAAGAACTCCCAGGGTTCTGTGAGATGGTGATTCGGCGCCCATACGGCGGCGTCGAGCAGGCGTTCCACGGCGCGCCTGGGGATAGGATCGGGCTTCAGACGGGCGACACTGCGCCGGGTCTTGATCGCCACGTCGACGGGCATCGTGAGACTCGCTGTGAGGGACGCCAGGTCGGCATCGGGTATCACAGCGGTCCCCGCTCCATCGGAACCCATCGGAAGCTCGCGTTGGGTTGCGGCGGCCGCAGCCTGTTCCAGTTGCGAGAGGTACCGCTCCGGGTCCTCGTCGAAGGCCACCTTGCACCCGGGGGCGCAGAAGTAATACGTCCGGCCCTGGTAGACGCTGGTTGCGGCAGGCTCGGCCTCGTTCACTTCCATCAAACAGACTGGATCGATCGCCACGCTCATGGTCTCGCCCGCTCCCTGGGATCAGTACCGCCAGGCGACTCCCCGTCGAACTCCTCTTGCACGCGCCGGAGGAGCGCCGGATCGGTAAGCAGATCAACGGCCGCCGCGGCCATGGTCTTGGCGGCCAGCAGCATCCCGCGCTGCCCCTCGTCGGATGCCGCAGCCTCCATGAACACTACTGAGTGCTCGGCCAGACCGAGGCGGCCAATCTTGTAATTGAGCAATGCGGATGGCGCGACGCGGCTTACGGCGCCGACGTCGTTTGCGTAGCCCTCGAAGCCCGGAGGGAAATCCTCGACCTCTTCTCCCAGGCTCGTCATGTTGCCGGCGAGCAGCCGGCCCAGCGTCCGGTTGAGCTTCATCGGAGGGTAGTACGCGAGCGGCGGTCGCTCGATCGACACGGTGCAGCCGGTGGACATCGCCGCACCGCGAGCGCAGGCGTCGACCCGGGCGATCAGCTCCTCGAGATAAGTCTCCGTCTGTGCCCGTACGCCCAGTTCCGCCGCCGTATGGTCGGGGATCGTGTTCACCATGTCGCCGCCGCGCGTGATGATCCCGTACAGACGGCAGCCGTCTCGTATCTGCTGGCGCATCGCGTTGATGCCGTTGAACAATTGGATCACCGCGTCGAGTGCATTGATCCCGCGATCAGGCGCGCTGCCGACGTGCGCCGCGCGTCCGTGGAACTCGACCTTGAGGGTGGCCTTGCCGATGGTCGGCCCGCTGAGGCGATGCCGGTCGCTCGGATGCGTCTGCAGCACGGCCGCCAGGCCATTGTAGGCGCCACGCTCGACCATGACGATCTTGCCGCCGCCGCCCTCCTCAGCCGGTGAGCCGATGACGATCACACGTCCGGGAAGCTTCGACGCAATCGGCGCGAGCCCGACGAGCGTGGCGAGCGCGCCGGTCGAGATCAAATTGTGCCCACAACTGTGGCCCATGCCGGGCACGGCATCGTACTCGCAGATGACGCCGATCATCGGACCGCCGTCGGCGCCGACCCACGCGCGAAAAGCGGTGGCCAGGCCCGCCGTGCCTTCTTCGATCGTGACATCAGGGATCGTCCGCAGAAAGCCCAGCAGACGGCGCACGGACTCGTGCTCCTGATAGGCGAATTCGGGATGCGCATGGATCTCACGGCTCAGCGCGATGAGGCGATCCTGCGCAGCATCGATCGCCGCGATGGCGGTTTGCTTGAGGTCCGCGGTCACCGGATCAGCTCTCCTGGCTGCGACCCGACTCAATCCCACTGCTTCGGGTTGAACCGCGTGATGAGTTCGGGCTCGCCGTCTGTGACGATGATCTCTTCCTCGATCCGTACGCCCTCGGCGCCGGGAATCTCGATGCCGGGCTCGACGCAGAGCACCATGCCGGGTTCCAGTGGTGTGGTATCGCCCATGGACAGCAGGGGCGGCTCCATGGTCTCGTATCCGATGCCGTGCCCGATGAACGGCCGGGCGTGTTGGCCGAACCCACGCTCCTCGATCACCTTGTTGGCCGCAATCACCAGTCGCTCGGCGGGCACGCCGGGCCGCGCGACTGCGATCGCGGCCCGCGTCGCGTCCAGGGCCGCGTCGAGTTGCCGGCGCTTTTCGTCGGTCGGCGTTCGGCCCACGACGAATGTCCGGTTGACGTCGAACTGCTGCCCCCAGCACGCGCCGACGATGTCGGTCACCAGGAGCTCGCCGCCGGCCATGCGCCGGTCCGTCGCCTGCGGCCAGCGCACCCCGATGGCGCTGTACGGCCCCGAGTACGTACGCACGTAACGGACGAAGTCCGCGCCCGCCCTCATCGTCGCCGCGTACCCGGCTGCGCAGACGTCGGTCTCCTTCGCGCCGTCGCGGATGACGGGCAGCATCCCCTCGTAACCGGTATCGCAGACGCGGGCGGCGTGGCGCTGCAGGCGTAGCTCGGCTCCACTCTTGATCATTCGCATCCGCCCCAGGACCTCGTCGAACGGCTCGAAGACCAGTCCGGGAAGGCGGCCGGTGATGTCGCGGTGCATCCGTACCGGCATCACGTCGTCGCCGATCAGGCCCACCCGCGCGGATCCCAGGTCCTTCTCCTGCAGCACGTCGACGATGGCCTCGGCAAAGTTTGGCAGAAACGAGGTCTTCGGCCCTGACTTGGAGCGCGCGTGGCGCACGTCCTGAATCGGCACCAGGTCGCGGCGAAAGGTCGTGTCGACGATCAGCACCGGATCGCCGGTCAGCGGGATCACCAGTACGGAATGTCCCATCCCGCGCATCTCGCCCCAGTACATCCCCGTGGGAAACGGCGGGAAGTGGTTCGACAGGTAGGCGACGTTGGCCGGCCGCTCATAGAACGGACGGGCGATGGCCACCAGGCCCTTCAGTCCGCGCTGCGCGGCCGCGGTCTTTACACGGTCGATTCGTCGAAGGATCTCATCCTTCGGAATGCCTTCCTCTGGCATCGCAGCGATCATCCTCCCGTCGCGCTCGGCGCCGCTGCCAACGCCATGTCTCCCAGCGCCGGCAGAATGTCCTCCACCAGGATCCGGAACTGCCCTTCCTGATCCCAGGACGTCGGACGCAGCGTGATCAAGTCGGCGCCGGCCTCGATGTATTCCCGCAGCGTGGCGATCACCTGATCCGGCGTGCCGCTGGCAGCCCATGAAGGCAGCCAGTCCTCAGGGAACTCGAGCGGCGCGTAATAGGCCTCGAGAAACTCCTTCGTGTACGCGATGGCCGTCCGGGCATCCCGCTGGACGTTGAATCCGTAGTACATGCACGACTTCAGGGCGGCGGGATCGCGCCCTGCGTCGACAGCGTACTGCCTGATCCGATCCCACGTGTCCTTGAAATCCGCTGGCCGCGTGGTGCCGGTCATCCATCCGTCGCCGTACCGCGCGACGCGCCGCAGCGCCCGTTCGACGCCGGCCGTCCCGATGGTGCGCTCCGTGGGATTGCTGGCGATCCAGATCGGGCACGGCTGCTGGACGGGCTTCGGCTCGAGGTCGACATCATCGAACGCGTAATATCGACCGTGAAAGGTGGCGTGTGGATCGCTCCAGAGCAAGCGCAGCGCCTGGATCATCTCCACGAATCGCTGCGGCCGCTCCTTGGCGCGAATCCCCATCACTTCGTACTCCTTGTCCCCTGACGGCGTCATGCCGCCGGGATAGCCCAGGCACGCCGCCAAGAGCGTCCTACCGCTGGAGATCACATCCAGGCTGGACCACTGCAGCGCGAACAGCACCGGGTGCCGCTGCACGATCGTCGCCATACACCCGACGCCCAACTTCACGCGCCGGGTGCGCCCCGCGACCGCGCCCAGCAAGGCGATGGGTTCCAGGCGGGGCTTGTTGAGGATGCTGTCGCCGACCCACACGTGGTGCAGCAGGTCGGACCGGTCCGCAGCCTCCGCCAGCTGCAGCAACTCCTCGGTGGTGAAGCGGCCCAACGCCACGCCTCTATTGGAGAGCGTCAAGCCGAACGATGTTCGCCGTCTCAGCGGCGCCGGCATCATCACGACCTCATTCCCGAACGCGGATCCAGCGCGTCGCGCAGGCCGTCGCCCAGCAGGTTGAACGCCATGACGGTGAGGAAGATAGCGCACCCGGGCAGCATCGCCAGCCATGGGGATGAGAACAGGTACTCCTGCGCGTTCCGCAGCATGTTGCCCCATGTCGCCACCGGCGGCTGAATGCCCAGCCCGAAGTAACTGATGGTGCTCTCGGCCAGGATCGCCTGCCCGACCGCAGCCGACGCGCTGACAATCACCGGCGCCATGACGTTGGGCAGCAGGTGGCGGAGCATGATCCGGCCGTCGGAGACACCCAGCACGCGGGCCGCGTCGATGAACTCGAGCGCTCGGACCCGGAGCACCTCGCCGCGCACGAGGCGCGCGGTGAACATCCAGCCGAACAACGCGAGCACGATCACGATGGTCCGCAGCCCCGGGCCCAGATACCCTGCGAGCACGAACATCATGGCCAGCGGCGGAACGGTGAGGAACAGCTCGATCGCCCGGGTCAGCAGCGTGTCCACCAGCCCCCGGTAGAAGCCGGCCAACAGACCAATCGCCGCGCCCAGCACCGACCCGATCGCCGTCGTCACGAGCCCCACGGTCAGGCTGACCCGACCCGCAAACATCAACCGGGTCAGGACGTCGCGTCCCACGTCGTCGGTCCCCAACAGGTGGCGGCCCCCCGGGGGCGCCAGGGTATGCCGGATGTCGATGGCGCCAAACGAGTACGGCGCGAGCACGGGCGCCAGGAGCGCGAGCAGGCCAATCGTGCCGATGACCGCGGCTCCTATCACGGCCGGTCGATGGCGGACGAATCGCCGCCATACGCCGGCGCTTCGGCCTGCGGGCGCCCGCCCGGGCAGACTGACCGGGTTTCCCTGCGACACCGACACACTCCGCGCCATGCCTTCGCTCGCCTGAATCACTCGTACTGGATCCGAGGATCCAGCGACGAGTAGGCGATGTCGGCCGCGAGGCTGAACGCCACGACGAGCAGCGCGATCATCATCAGCACCGCCATGGAGACCAGGTGATCTCCGACGAGGACCGACTGCACCAGCAGATGCCCGATCCCCGGCCACCCGAACACGCTCTCGGTCACGGGCGCGCCGCCGAAGAGCGCCGGGGTCGTCAGCGACAGAATCGTCACGACCGGCAGCATCGCGTTGCGCAGCACGTGCCGGCTCATGACCCGTAATGCAGACAGACCCTTGGCGTGCGCTGTCCGGACAAAGTCCTGGCGGATGACTTCCAGGACGCTCGATCGCACGTGGCGGACCAGGAGCGCCAGCAGGTGGAAGCTGATCACGAGCATTGGCAGGATCATGTACCGCAGTTTGGCCAGCAGCGTCACCTCGGTCGTGCCGGTGCCAGCGCCGGGAAACCCGCCCGGCGGCAGCCAGCGCAGGACGACCGCGAACACGTACATCGCCACGATGCCCAGCCAGAAGAGCGGGATGGAGAAGCCCGCAAACGCGACCGCATTCGCCAGATGATCGGCGAGCGAGTGCTGGCGCACCGCCGAGAGGACGCCGATCGGGACCGCCAGCCCGACCGCGATCGCCAGCGCGGGCAAGGTGAGCAGCAGGCTGTTGGGCAGTCGATCGCTCAGGATCGTCGCCACCGGCTGCCGATAGTACAGCGACCAGCCGAGGTCGCCGCTGAGCACCCGCCCGAGCCACCGTATGTACCGTACGGGGATCGGCCGATCGAGGCCATACGCCTTCTTGAGGATCTCAACGTCCTTGGGTTCGATCTCCCGATTGCTCAGGATGAACAGATCGACCGGGTCGCCCGGCGCCAGGGTCAGGATCACGAACAGCATGGCCGACACGGCGAAGAGAAACGGCACAGTTAGCAGGAGCCTCCGCGCCACATATCGCCGCATCGGCGCAGGCTCCCGCTATTTCGACCAACGCCAGGAGCGCGCGTTCCATGTGAAGCAGCCCGGCACACAGGCCAGACCGAGCGGCCTGAACCCGATCAACTCGCTGCGGACCACCGAGGCGCCGACAAAGGTGTAGATGAGCAGAATCGGCACCTCCTCCGCCCACACCCGTTGGAGCCGCTGTTGTAGTTCCTTCCGCTTCCTGACGTCGAACGTCTTGGCGTACTCGTTGAGGACTGCGTCGACCTGCGGGTTCTTGTACCGCATGTAGTTCCGACCCCGTTGTCCGACCGCCGGGACGTTCTCGGAGTGATAGATCACGTCGACGTCGTTGAACTCGTCGATTGGATGGCTGAGGTTCAATAGATCTGGCGGCCGCCGACCGGTACCCCACAATTCGGCGAGGATTAAGCGGATGGGCCTGTTCTCCACCACCATCTCGACCCCGACGTCCCTCCACTGCGCCTGAATGATCTCCTGAATCCGCTCGCGCGTCCGATCGCCCGCCGGGACGGTAACAACTAGGCGCACGGGCTCGCCGGAGGCGGTGCGGCGGACTCCGTCCGGACCCGCGCGCCACCCGGCTTCGTCCAGGAGCCGACGGGCCTGGGGGGGTCATAAGGATACTTTTTGATGTCCTGGAGATACCAGGGGTGTCTGGTCGGCAGGTACGAGTTCGCCACCGAGACACGGCCGCGGAACACCGTCTGCGCGATGCCTTCCCGGTCGATGGCGTGTAGCAAAGCCTGGCGGACGCGGCGGTCCTGCAGTACCGGGCTCTCGTGGTTGACGATGTAGGCCTCGCTTGCCGGGGCGTCGTAGTAGCCAGCGCGGTATCCTGAGAGCTGACCCCTTTGAATCCGGTCATCGATCTCGAGGGCCTGCGCGAGCGGGATGCCACCGGGATTGGGGCCCACAGCGTCGATACGTCCCGCCAGGATGTTGGTCACAAGGGCGTTCACGTCCGTGAAGAAGCGCACCACGATGCGGTCCAGCACCGGCCGGCCCATGTGATAGTTGGGATTGGCCTCGAACACCATCTCGACGCCGCGCTGCCATGATTTGAAAATGAAGGGGCCCACCCCGATCGTTTGGCCGGCATCCGACCCATAGGGAATCTCGGGGTAGCGCTCGATCCCGACGCGCTGCAGCATCGGACCGACAATGTGCTTCGGCAGCGGCGCGGCAAACGCGCCGAGCCAGAGCAGACTCGCCTGCGACGACGGTCGTTTGTACCGGGCGATCATCGTGAGCGCGTTCGGGAACACGACCGACTGGATGTCATCGAGTGCGGGGCGCGTCCCGAGTGGCGCGCGCGAGTTCTTATAGACATCCCAGGTGAACTTGAAGTCTTCGACGGTGAACGGCCGGCCGTCGTGCCACTTCATGTTCGGTCGAAGCTTCCACGTCACTTCCATGCGCCCGTCCGGGGAGACTTTCCACAGCCCATTCGCGAGCGTCGGTACCTGCGTCACGTACTCATTGATCTGCTCGAATCGATCGTTGCGGAGAAAACTGTATGCAGTGAACAGCGGCATGAACTGCACTTCGGTGGAGGCCACCGACGATAGCGCGTTGAGTCCCGACGGCTCCTGAATGTTGCCGAGCACGAGGTCCTTGCGAAAGGCAGTTGTCGCGGAGCGCGCGTCGCCGGGAAGGACAGTCAGACATAACGTGACGAGGAGCCAGAGGAGCAGAATCGTGTGCCATGGTTTGCCTGCCTGCATCAGAATTCATCCCCTTTTGGCGCCATGTCGCAAGCGGCCTCGGCGACGTGTATATGTATACTGTCTACACTCTCACGCGACGCGTTCGCGGGGTTGAGGGTGAATCCTGCAAACGACCTACGTGGCGCCCGGGCTAGAACAACGTCGTCTGGGCCGCCTCCTGAACGATCTCGCGGACGTCCTCGCCGTCCTTGAAGATACTGATCTCTCCGAAGACCCCGTCATAGCCGGGCGCGATATGCACACGCCCCTCGCGCACCCGGCGCAGGCCTTCGGCGACCCGCAGCGTCGTATGCTTTCGCACTTCCTCGACGGGGGTGTCCAGCAAAAGGTTGAACTCGCCGCCGAAAGCGTCGCAGAGCTTGAAGTACTCCTCGCGGACGCCGACCGTCCCGGGCCTGGCGCCGTTGGCTTCGGCGATGATCTCTTCGAGGGGGATTAGATTGCGGTACGGGACCGCGCCCTCCGGCACGAAGCCCTCGTCGCGATCGGCCAGCAGCTCCACGCGATGGAGCACGCCGATGGTCGGGGACTTGCCGCACACCGGACACCGACCCCTGAACGCCTTGGTTTCCTTCGGCGTCATGCGGCGGTTGCAGCTGCGGTGCCCATCGTAGTGATACTTGCCTTCTTCAGGGAAGAACTCGAGTGTATAGAGGAAGCGCGACGTGTCCTTCTCGCGCAGCACCCGCATGATCTCGAAGTAGTCCAGCTCGCACGCGAACACGTTGGCCTCGCGCCCGAGCTTGGGCGGAGAGTGCGCGTCGGAGTTGCTCATCAGCATGACGCGATCAAGCTCGGACAGACGCCAGTTCATTGACGGATCGCTGCTGAGGCCCGTCTCGGCGGCGGCGATATGGCCGAGCTGGTCACCGAAACACTCGGCGATCGCGTCAAAGCCCGACATGCTTCCGTACAGCGAGAACCAGGGCGTCCAGACGTGGGCGGGCACGATCATGCAGTCGGGCGAGATCTCCATCACGTACTCGACCAGGCGGTCGGTCGGCAGCGTGAGGGTCGGCCGGCCATCCGCCAGCAGATTCCCGAAGCGCGCGAGCACCGCGTTGATCTTCTCGACGACCTCGAAGGAGGGCGCGAAGACGATGTTGTGGATCTTGCGCAGCCGGCCGCCGGTGGAGTAAATGCTCGACACTTCGACGGTGAGCATGAAATGCGTGCCGGCATGGACGAACAGCCCGCGGTCCGTGGGCTTCAGCTTGGCGCGCAGCTCGCGCAGCCAGACCGGATGGGTGAAGTCGCCGGTGCCCAGTAGGGTGATGCCCTTAATCTTCGCCCAGCGGGCCATGTTCTCGACGTCCATATCCCGGCTGGTCGCCCGGCTGTATCGGGAGTGCAGATGCAGATCGGCGATAATCCGCATGGTTCTTCCTATCGACTCAGTATATTGGGGTTCTCTCGGGGCTTCGCCACAGGATATGGTAGCTCCTTTTTCGCTCCGGAACCGGCGCCGTCGTTCCAAAGGGAGAGCAACGCGGAGCCCAGGGCAGCCATGACAGCCGGAGCAAGACGATGGTCACTCAGGCTGGCCCGGACGGCGGCGCCAAGAACCGGCCGCAGCAGCCTGGACTGATACTGTGTATCGCCGTGCTCCTCCACCGCCTGGCGCAAGCCTTTGTCAGTCGCGAGGGCCCGGATGACCGCGTTCATATGGCGGTCCGATAACCGGTTCAGCGCCTGGCGCACGACTGTCGTAAACCGGACCTCGCGGCCGAAGGCCGCCTGCCACTCACGTTCGAAGCCTGCGAGCGCCTGGCGCGCTG
>JBQTJG010000307.1:0-4692 GCA_052387355.1 Armatimonadota bacterium
GAGTCATTCACCCGGGTCGCACTCGAATTTCTGGTCAACGCGCCGTCAACGAGGACTTGAAGCCTTGGAAATTCGCAATATCGCTATCATCGCCCATGTTGATCACGGCAAAACCGCCTTGACGGACGCGCTGATGCGGCAGACCGGCATGTTCGTGGAAGGCATGAGCATGGACACCAATGCGCTGGAGCAGGAACGCGGTATTACCATCTACGCTAAGAATACTGCCCTCTTTTATGAAGGGACTAAAATCAACATTGTCGATACGCCGGGTCACGCCGATTTCGGGTCAGAGGTAGAGCGGGTTTTGCGCTCGATTGATTCGCTGCTGTTGGTGGTGGATGCCCAGGAAGGGCCGATGCCGCAAACGAGATTTGTACTTAATAAGTCCCTTGAGCTGGGTTTGAAGCCCATTGTCGTCATCAGCAAGATTGATAAAACGGCGGCTGATCCCGGCCGTGCCGAGGAAGAAGTGCTGGAACTTTTTCTGGAGCTTGGGGCCACAGAGGAACAAGCCGATTTCACGACGGTGTATGCTATCGGGAGATCGGGGATCGCCAAGCGCTCGCTTGCCGACGAGTCCAAAGATTTGACCCCGCTCCTTGATACGATTCTGGAGAAGGTTGCGCCTGCCAGTCACGACCCAAATGGCGCCCTGCAGGCTCAACCGTTCAATTTGGGGTACGACGACTATCTCGGTCGTCTGGCCATCTGCCGCATTTATCGGGGGTCGGTCAAGACCGGATCACCCGCCTGGGTCAAAAAGCCCGACGGCCGCGTTGTGGCCGGCAAAATCACCAAGCTGTTTACCTTTGAAGGCCTGTCCAGGAAAGAAGCAGCAGCGGCGCAGTCGGGTGATATTGTGATGATCGCCGGATTGCCTGATATCTATATCGGCGACACCGTGGGAGACCAGCCGGACGTTGCAGCCCTCCCGTCCATTGAGGTGGATGAGCCGACCACGGTCCTCAACTTTTTGGTCAATACATCGCCGTTTGCCGGCCGCGAAGGAAAGTTTGTGACGAGCCGCCAGATTCGGGAACGCCTGGAACGCGAGCTCGAGGTCAACGTGGGGCTCCGGGTCGAGTTTAGTTCCAATGAGAACTTCCGCGTGTTTGGTCGCGGCGTCCTACACATCGCCATCCTTCTGGAAAATATGCGCCGTGAAGGGTACGAAATGCAAGTCTCACAACCCCAGGTTATTCTAAAAGAGGAAGATGCCGTGACAATGGAGCCCTACGAGGAGATGACCATCGATGTGCCGGGCGAGTACCAAGGGGCTGTTATTTCCAAGCTGGGCCCACGCGGCGCCATCTTGAAAGATGTGAAGGCACACGAGACACGCGTCCGCCTAATTTTTGAAGGTCCGACTCGCGGCATTATAGGCTACCGCAATCAGTTTATTATTGATACCAGAGGGAGGGGTATTTTGGCGTCCCGAGTTATCGGTTTTCGGCCGTATAGCGGTGAGATTCAGAAACGCCGCGCCGAGGGTTCAATGGTTTCCATGATGCAGGGAAAAGCCGCTGCGTTTGCGCTTGATAATCTTCAGAGTCGCGGGACGCTCTACATTGGTCCAGGCACAGACGTATATGAAGGTATGGTCGTTGGCAACACGTCCAAGGGAGAGGAGATGATGGTCAATCCCGTGAAGGGCAAACAGCTAACCAATATGCGCGCGTCGGGCTCTGACAAGGCGATCCATCTAGAGCCGCCGAAAGCGCTTTCTATCGAGACGGGCCTGGAAATCATGCAAGAGGACGAATATTTGGAGACCACTCCCAAGAGCGTACGTCTCAGAAAGCAGCAGCTTGCTCGGTAGAACAATCCCTACGGGTGAGTCCGTGGAAGGAGAACCGTCCGTGGATCCTGAGGGACTCCCTGCTGGATATCGGATTGCCAGGCCCGTCACCGATCACCTGGTGGGTGTGCGCTCCGCCCGCGCTGCCGTCCTGACGCTGGCCGTCACGCTTGCGCTGTTCGTGCCCGCCGCGAGGCCCCGCATCATCATCGCTGCTTCGAATTCCATCGCCGGTATCCTGCTCTCAGGTGTCTCGCATGCGCTTGAAGGTCGAACGATCATCATCACCGGCGCCGTCGAGAATCGCGGCCCCCGACCGGTGTCGCGCCTCGCGATCGACGCCACGGGGTTCACGCCGTCCGGTGAGCCGGCGTTCTTCGGCAGTGACGGAGTTCCGTGGACCATCGCGCCCGGAACGACCGAGCGGTTCAGCATTCGATTGCCGCTCGCCGGGCAACTCATCAGACACTACACCGTGCAGGTGTCACTCGTCAGCGCACTCAGCCGGCCGCTGGCGACGACGCAACGCAGCGTCAACCCCGCTTTGTATCGAGACATGCTCCGGACACTCGTCCGGGTGCGAGGCGACATCCTCGGGGATGTGTTGACCGTCCGACCCGATGCCGGCGGATTCCCAATCTCACAGATCACGGTCGAAGCGACGGTGAGTTTGCCGAGTCTCCCGCACCGATTCTCCCCCACGCAGATCGTGTTGCCGCACACCCTGGAACGACTGGTGCTTGACGTCGCGGGGGAAGGTAGCACGTCGATCCGGCTCCGGGTGGGTGGGGGATTTCTGGTTGGCCTGCGCGTCCTGGACGTCCGACTGAAACTCGCCTGGGACTAGCCCGTAGAATCCCCTGAGGTGTGATGGCGGAGCTCACGATACCGGGATGGCGCCGACGCGTCGCCTCCAGTCGTCCGCGCTGATCCGCTGAACGCTTCGCTACCGCACTGCCGCTTGATCCGTTTCCATCGCCGGCGTGTATTTGCCTTCTCGCGCGGCGGAGGTGACCTTCGCCCGGTGGTAGTAGGCGCGCTGGGCGCCTGCCAGGTTCTCGGACTTGCCCGACCAGGCCTTCTGAGGCGCTGCTTGTAGGCCTCGGCCGTAGGAGAAGCTGAGCTGCCACGGCGCCCCGACTTCGGCGCCGTACCGGTTGATCGCGTCGAGGTTGACGGTCGCCTCTTCGTCCGACTGGCCGCCGGAGAGGAAGACGACGCCAGGCACGGCGGCCGGGATCGTCTCTCTGAAGCAGGTCAGCGTCTGGCGCGCCACTTCTTCAGCCGGCGCCCTGTCTCGCGCCTCTTTCCCAGACAGCACCATGTTCGGCTTCAGGAGCATACCTTCCAGCTCCACTCGCTGGCGGGCCAACTGACTAAATACCTCTCGCAGCGTATCGCGCGTCACCTCGAAGCAGCGGTCGATCGAATGATCGCCGTCCATCAGCACTTCGGGCTCAACGATGGGGACGATGCCTGCCTCCTGGCTCAGCGCGGCGTACCGCCCGAGCGCGTGTGCGTTGACCTCGATGCAGTAGTGGGAAGGGATACCAAGGCCGATCGTGATGACGGCCCGCCACTTGCTGAACTTCGCGCCAAGCTCCCGGTACTCGGCGAAGCGCTCGCGCAGGCCGTCGAGACCCTCGGTGACCAGCTCACCCTCTGCGAAAGCCAATGGCTTCGCGCCGGCATCGACCTTGATACCGGGTATGACGCCCTGATCGCTGAGGACTCTAACCAGGGGAGTGCCGTCGGCCCCCTTTTGGCGGATCGTCTCGTCGTAGAGGATGACGCCGCTGATGAACTCCGCGGCGCCCGGAGTGCGGAACAGGAGCTCTCGATAGTCGCGGCGGTGCTGCTCGGTGCTCTCCACGCCGATCGAGGCGAAGCGGCGCTTGATCGTCCCGGAGCTCTCATCGGCCGCAAGGATGCCCTTGCCGGGCGCGACCAGCTTCCGGGCGATTTCTGATAGCTCGTTCCTGCTTCCCATGTGGCATGCCCTCCTAGGCTACTATCTATCCCACTAGATCAATCTAACTCTCGCCGGGAATAGGATCAATGAGGAGGAGTCGTTCACGCGGCGAAGGAACGTACAACCCGGCATGATCGTCCCGGGGCTCATGGTTAGGTGAAGGGGCGCACGGCGGCGCAGGACACATGACCGCCACGTTTCGACTTGGAATCGACATTGGCGGCACCTTCACAGACGCGGTACTGATCAACGAGCAGTCGGGCGAGATACGCGTTCTGAAAGTGTTGTCGACACCCGAAGCGCCGTGGAGGGCGGTGCTCACTTCCCTCCACCGCATCGCCGGGGATCAGGGCATCGCGCCATCCTCGATTCGCTACTTTGTTCACGGCACGACGTTGTCAACCAATACTCTCATCGAGCGTACGGGCGCTCGCACTGGAATGCTGGTCACTGCCGGATTCAAGGATGTCCTCGAGATCGGGCGCATGCGGGTACCGGATTTCTATGATCTCTTCACGGATCCCGCACGACCACTGGTCGATCGGTCTGATGTCGCCGAGATCCGTGAGCGCGTGCTCGCCAGCGGGAGGGTGTGGCGAGCCCTCGACCCCAGCGACGTCGTCGGAAGAGCCGGCGACCTCGTCAAGGATGGCGTCCAGGCGATCGCAGTCTGTTTCCTGCACGCGTACATGAATGATCAACATGAACGCGCGGCGGGGGAGGTCATCCGTCGAGAGTTCCCCGCAGTGTACGTGGCACTATCGAGTGAGGTGTGGCCCGAACTCAGGGAGTACGAGCGTTCGGTCGTCACGGTGATTGATGCGTACGTCGGCCCGCGTATGGCTGAGTACTTCACGGAGGTCGAGCGCCTCTTGCGCCAGGAGGGCGTCCGCGCCCCGATTCTGGTCACACGCTCTAA
>JBQTJG010000308.1:0-1955 GCA_052387355.1 Armatimonadota bacterium
CTCCTAGAGGTGGGAGCCATGGGGCACTCAACGATTCCCGAACCGCCGGGGTTCGGCGAGCTGACGAAAGCTGAGCAGATCCGCTATCTGCAAGCGCTCTGGGATCGGATCGCCGTTCATCCAGGCGACGTCCCAGTTCCGGAGAGCCACATGGAGCTTGTGCAGGAGCGTCTTGCTGCATACCGACGTGACCCTAACCGGGCTCGACCGGCTCACGAGGTTCTTGATCGCCTGGGCAAGAGGCCTGGGTGACCGGGTATCGGCTGGTCGCCGAGTCGGCGGCTGACCTCGATGTCATCGGTTCGTGTGCATGTTACTGCGCCGGCCGCTCAGCGTGATCGTTAGACGCCAAGCGTGGGTGGCTTATGGTGCTGGGGTAAGTTTCGGGGTATCCTGAGCCTGCTGCCGAGGGCGCAGCGTGGGAGGCGTCGATGTCGGGGAGCACCGCCAAACAGAAGGTTCTCGAGGCGATCGAGAAGCTGCCAGCGGATGCGACGCTCGAGGATGCCATAGAGCGGCTGGTTTTCCTGGCCAAGATTGAGCGGGGGTTGGTGGAACTGGACGCCGGAAAGGGCGTCGACCACGCCGAGGCGAAGCGACGACTTCTCCGGTGACCCAGGTCATCTGGGCACCTCAAGCGATCGAGGACGTCCAGGCGATACGAGCATACGTGGCGCGCGACTCGGCTCACTACGCCGACCTCGTCGTGGAGCGTATCCTAGCCGCGGTTGTCCGCCTCGAGAGCCACCCGCTATCCGGACGGGTCGTACCCGAGGTTGCCGACGAATCACTCCGCGAGGTCATCCAGGGTAACTACCGAATCGTGTACCGCCGGAAGCGCGATGTTGTCGAGATTGTCACGGTGTTTCACGGTGCCCGCTTGTTTCGGCTCGACTGAGACAGCGGCGTGTCAGCGTCTAACTTCCGGATGAACCCGTCGGCGGCTAGGTCTTGCTTCGCCGCCGCGGGTTATCGCGATCGTTATGCGTATCGTCTTGTAGGGAAGCGCCGATGTCCGATCTGAGATCAATCGACCGGAGGAAGCTGGAGAAGCTCTTCCAGATGGGTGGCGGCTACGTTCTGGACTTCTCAAACCGGACGATGGCCGAATTCGTCGAGGAGAGCACCGGCCGCGATATCCACGATGCGAAGTACGAATACGCGAGCGGCTCCAAGGCGAACCGCCTGCGCGCCTTCTGGAGCCAGGAACCGAACCATCTCGTGGGCAAGCTGCTCACCGACCTCCTTGAGTATTGTCGGCCGGCAGCGAGTGATCCAGATCGGGAGGGCCTATTTGAAGAATGTGGGCGAATCGCCGCAGGCCTGCTGCAAGGCGCGCCTGTGGACGCGCTGGACGCGATCACCCCGGAGGGGACGGAGCGCGGCTTCGAAGTCCTCGCGAGGGCCGTGCGAGATTCCATCGAGAAGAACGAACCTGAAGCAGGTCTCGACCGTCTGCATACGTTCGTCACGAAGTTGATACGCACCCTGTCGGAGCGACGTGGGGTCACGATCGACAGGAGCAAGCCGCTCCACAGCGTCTTCGGTGAGTACGTGAAGGCACTGCGCGCCGCCGGGTTGATAGAATCGGAGATGACCGAACGCATTCTGAAGTCCAGCATTAGCACGATGGAGGCGTTCAACCGTGTTCGCAACGACGAGAGCTTGGCTCACGACAACCCCACGCTCAGCTACGATGAGGGTCTTCTCATCTTCAATCACGTCTGCAGCGCGGTTCGGTTCATCAAGGCTCTCGAAGCACGCGCCGAGCAGTCCCGTTCCGCCGTCGCAGTCGAAGGGGCTGTCGATGACGACATCCCGTTCTGACAGCACGCATAACACTTATGAGGCCTCCTCCCGTCAAGGGGTAAAGAAGTTCTATCGGCGGGACCGAAGATGCCGCTGAGGTATTGCTGCTGCGCCGCGAAGTCAGTCCTGCCGTCCAGGTTTCACAG
>JBQTJG010000309.1:0-5789 GCA_052387355.1 Armatimonadota bacterium
CGACACGTCGGCGAGCGCCGGCGGTTTCACCTGCATGCCGAGCTTGATGTGGACGATCGGGATCTCGATATCCCATGTCTCGCCGCGACGGGCCTTGCCGCGCATCCACCAGCCGAACGCAAACAGCAACGCCCCATAGGCGACGTCACCGATGACAAGCCCGACGAAGATCGGAAAGAAGATGGCGAGGTAGATCGTCGGGTCCATGGTGCCGTAGCGCGGTGGTTTGAACAGCCCCAGCAGACGCTGGAACGGCCTGAGCATCGGCAGGTTGTCAAGCAGCACCGGCACGGCCCCAGCATCATGTGGGTCAGCGGGCAAGTCGTGCACGACCACGTCGCTGCTGAACCGCTGCCGTATGGTCCCGCGGACTCCGGAGACCCGCGACGCGGGGGCCCACCCGTGGAGAATGAACGTGTAGCGCGATTGCGACAGGTGAGGCACCGCCTGCAGCCGGGTCAACCCATCGGCGATGGCGCCGCGGATCGCCAGCACGTGCGACCGGCGCCGGCGAGCGACCTCGCCCAACGAGGCGGTGATCTCCGAGAGTTGTCCGGGCAGCTCGGCACGGCGCTGTTCCAGTGTCCGGATGGCTTCCACGGACCCGTGCTCAGTGTACCGCGCGGGCAGGCGCAGCTCTGAAATCCCCGACCGCGTGAGGAACCCGCGGACGGCCTCGGCGTCGCGGCGCAGGAACGCCACGACCACGCCGATCTTGCCTTCCTCAATCGTCCGGCTGACCACCTCGACGCGGCCTTGGGTGAGGTCGCGCAACTGATTGTGGAGGGCCGCAACAACGGTGAGATCCTTCCCGCGCATGATGAAGCCGACCGTCTCGAAGGCCCGGCTGCCGGTCAGCGCGCCTAGCAGCGGTGACAGGACGCGGACCGCGCCTTCGTAGGTGCGGATCAGTTCGAGCTCTTCTTCAGCCTCGAGACGGCGCCGGCTGAGACCTTGCACTTCCAACTCGACGGCGACTATAGCGGCCTCAATCGCCTCGAGGTCGGCGCCAGAGGCGGGGGAGACGTGCGCTGGAGTGGCGGCAGGCGGCACCGCCGGGAGCAAACTGAGCAGCCCGTCGGTCCTTGTACGGAGCCCCTCGAGCCGGGCCAGTTCAGCCGACGCCGCGTCGTCAAGCCCGAGGGCCTCGATGGCGGCCTCCTCGGTCTCGATGCGATCGATATGGAGCGCACCAGCGCGTTGCACCTCCTCGATGACCGCACCAAGCAGGCGTTTGGGACCGAAGACCAGCACCCGGCGCATCTCAACGATCATGCGGTGGTCCCTTTCACGACGTGATCGACGACGAGCCGCACCGCGGCCCCCGCGCGATCGACGACCTGCCGGCGCAGCGTCTCGACCTGGTTGGCCCCGCGGGTGTCGGCCTCGCTCTGGATGCGTGCCACCTCACCCGCGACGCGCTGTTCATTGTCGCGGGCCAGGTGTCCGGACTGCTCCCTGGCCTCCCGCACCATCGCCTCGGCCTCGACGCGCGCCTGGGAGATAATCGACGCCGCCTCGATGCGTGCGGCGGAAACGAGCCCTTCGAGTTCCTTTTCTTTCGCGGCAATGAGGTGAAGAAGGTTGTCGTTAGCGCCGTGGTTGTCTCCGTGCCCTCCGGCTTTCTGCGCACTCATCCAGTTCGGCCCCTCGGGATTCGTCACAAGAAAACCCCAAGGCAAGGCGCCCTGGGGGCCCACTCCCCGTCGAGAATAGCAAAGCCCCCCACATGCGTCAAGGCACCGAAAATCCAGTCAGCACGCGGGTTTCCCGTCCCTCTCGAAACTGGCGAAGCATGTAAGGACGGATTACCGGGCGGGGACCCTCAGCCGCCGGGGATACATCCCGACGAAGTGGATGCTGGGTTGCAGGAAGACGGCGTACGGACGACGCTGTTCGTCGTGGGGGACGAGGCCGAGACGATCGAGAACCCCAAAGGACGCCCCTCGAAGGGTCCCCGGCTTGGGCCGCATCGCCTCATGCCAGACGGTCATCTGTGAGACCTGACGGCCGCGTGGATCGGCGAAGTACCCGTCGAACCTTCGCGTGAGAAACGTCACCATCTCATCTGTCGAGGAGAACAGAGGCCCCGGAACGATCGATCCGTCATCGCCTTCGATCTCGACCCGCAACCCATGATGAGGCGTCGCGCTGTTGAGTCGATATGAGCGATAGCGCTGCTGCACGTCGTCCCATTCGCTCTGGAAGTCCATCGGAGCGGTGTAAGCCGGCGCCCGGTACAGCGCGCGCTGCACCATGGCCATCCGCGACTGGAGCATGACGATGAAGAACCACGCCCCCGGCGCCCCTTGATAGCGGATGTAAGTGCGGTAGTTAACTTGCAGGTAGGTGGATCGGAGCCACGGGACCGCCGTTGGTCCGGTCCGGTGGTTTTGAAACATCACGACCGAGACAAACGCGTGTGGAGTTCCCCGTTCATCGGACCGAGTCTCCAGGAGGAACCCTGGGGGGAGATGTCGCTCGATCCGGTCGGGCCGCACGGCATACGTGACCATGGCCAGGTGACGAAGGGGCGCATCGAGCGCGGGCCGGGAGGGTCGGATGGACGAGAGGTGGTCGTCTTGGGTGGCCACGGCATCCTGATCCGACATGACTGGCCTCTCCGACCCCAGCGTCAGAGCCGCAGCAGGAGCGCCGCGGCGCCGACGAGGTTGATGAACGGCTGCGGGAACAGGCCCACGATCAGCGTGCCCAACGCGGTGATGCCCAACGCCAGACGCAGCGCGGCGGGTTCGGCCAGAGGCTCCGGCGACCGCGCCGGCATCAGGTACATGGCACGGATGACGCCCACGTAATAGTACAGGGACACCACACTGTTGATGATGCCAGCTATGGCCAGCCAGAGCAGGCCGTTGTCAATGGCGCCGCCGAAGACATAGAACTTCCCGAAGAAGCCCGCCGTAGGCGGAATGCCGATGAGCGAGAGCATGAACAGCGCCATCAGGGCCGCCAGGACCGGCGAGCGCTGCGCAAGCCCGGCGTAGTCGGGAATGTCATCCGATCCGAGCCGCTGCCCCACGACGACGGCAACAAAGAACGCGCCCAGGTTTGTGAAGGTATAGGCCAGGATATAGATCAGCAGGCCCGGCGTCCCGAAGTCGCCTTTGAAGGCCGCCACGCCGATCAATAGAAACCCCGCGTGCGAGATGCTGGAATAAGCCAGCATCCGCTTGATGTTGCGCTGCGGCAGGGCCAGCAGATTGCCGAGCGTCATGGTGAGGGCCGCCAGTCCGGCGATCAGCGCGATCCAATCCACCGAAGTCGGCGCGATCGCCACGACCAGCAGCCGCACGAGAGCCGCGAATCCGGCCGCCTTCGACGCGACCGAGAGGTAGGCGGCAACCGGCGTCGGCGCACCCTCGTAGACGTCGGGGGTCCACTGATGAAACGGGACCATCGAGATCTTGAACCCGAACCCGGCCAGTGAGAGCGCGAGGGCCACGATGAGCGCGGGCTGCGGGGCTGTGCGCAGTTGCTCGGCGAGCGCGTATAGGTTGGTCTGACCGGTCAGGCCGTACAGGATCGAGAAGCCGTAGATCATCACCGCCGATGCGCTGGCGCCGAACAGGAAATACTTGATGCCGGCCTCGTTGCTCCTGGCGTCGGCCTTGAAATACCCGGCCATCACGTACGAGCAGAGGCTCACGAACTCGATCGACAGCGCGAGCATGATGAGGTCGGCGCTTGCCGCCATCAGGCTCAGGCCCACCGCGGTAAACGTCAGCAGAATGTACATCTCGCCTTCGAAACGGGTCTTGCCCCTCAGCGCGTCCATCGCCGACAGGATGACCAGGATGGTCGAGGCGACGGCGATGATCTTGAAGAAGACCGCAAATCCGTCGACCGCGTACGAGTTGAAGAAGACTGTACGCGCTGTACCCCCCAGCATCCCAAAGATCGGCACCAGACTGAGCGCCAACCCGAGCACCGCCGCCCAGCCGACGATGCCCTTCCGGTCCTCGGGGACGAACAGATCCAGGACGATTAGCGCAAGCGCCAGGCCGGTCAGCCAGTACTCAGGGATCAGGGACCAGAGATCTTCGGGCGGCACCAGCATCAGGGTCCTCTACTTGAGCGCGCTGACCAGACCGGTCATGGCGACGTTGATGACATCGAGCAGCGGCTTTGGGTACACGCCGAAGACGAGCATGAGCACGGCCAGCGGCACGAGCGAGATCGCCTCCCGCCGGTCGAGATCGGGCAGCGACGTCCACCGTGGATTCGCCGGACCCAGGAAGATCCGCTGGATGGTCCATAGGAACATGGCCGCCGAGAAGATGACCCCGGTGACGGCGACCACGGTGAGCTCGGGGAAGACGCCGAACGAGCCGACAAAGATCAGAAACTCCGCCACGAACCCCATGAGCCCGGGCAGTCCCAGCGAGGCAAGCATCGCCAGCGTCGTGAGCCCGGTGTAGACAGGCAATTTCGCCCCCAGCCCGCCGAAGTCGTTGACTCCGCGGGTGTGCGCCCGATAGTCGTAGATGACCCCGACGATCATGAACAGGGCGCCGGTGATAATGCCGTGGGCCACCATCTCGAAGACCGCGCCGTTGAGCGCGATCGTCGCTGCGTTAGCGGCAGCGGGCACGCCGATCGCCCCGGCGGCCGCCGCGATGCCCAGCATGACGTAGCCCATGTGGTTGACGCTGGAGTAGGCTACCAGCTTCTTCAGATCAGTTTGCGCCATGGCCACGAGGGCGCCGTACACGATGCCCAGCAGCGACAGGATCGCGATGAAGAACGAGTACTCTTTGAAGGTCCCGGGCAGCATCGGCAGGCTCACGCGCAGGAAGCCGTAGGTGCCCATCTTCAGCAGGATGCCCGCCAGGATCACGCTGGCGGCGGTGGGCGCCTCGACATGCGCGTCCGGCAACCAGGTGTGGAACGGCCACATTGGGACCTTGATCGCAAACGACAGGAAGAACCCCCAGAAGGCCAGCGCCGCCAGCACCGGCGCGCGGGCCAGCGGCTGCTGTTGGATCAGCTCCAGCATCCCGAATGTCCGCGGCTCGGCGTTGAAGTAGAGCAGCAGGATCGCCAGCAGCATCGCCAGCGAGCCAATCAGCGTGTACAGGAAGAACTTGATCGCCGCATACTCCTTGCGGGGCCCGCCCCAGATGCCGATGAGGAAATACATCGGCACCAGCGTGATCTCCCAGAATACGTAGAACAGGAAGAAGTCGAGGGCTAGAAACACACCCAGCATACCGGTCTCGAGCAGCAGGAACAGGAACAGGTACTCCTTGAGCCGCACGTCGATGCGCCAGGAGTACACGATCGACACGATCGAGAGGAGGCCCGTGAGGATCACCAGAGGCAGGCTCAGCCCGTCGACGCCGAGGTGGTAGTTGATCCCGATCCCTGGAATCCACAGATACCGCTCCTGGAGCTGCATGCCCGCCTGGCCGATCTCGAACGGTCCCAGCAGCCACAGGGAGACCAGAAAGCTCAGCACGCTGGCGACGAGCGCCACCTGCTTCATCAACGGGTCCTGACCCTTGGGGATCAGCAGGATGATCAGCCCGCCGAGCAGCGGAAGGAAGACTGTGATGGTCAGCAGGTAGCCGTTCATGCGACCTCCTTACTTAACAACACGGGATGTGCTCAACCGGGCTCAGGCTGCGCCTTCGCCCTCCTCAGCAATCGGCTCGCCACGCTCGCCCTGTGACACGGGATGTGCTCAACCGGGCTCAGGCAGCGCGTACGCCCACCGCACCCATCGGGTGCGCCCGCACGCCCTGGGGCCCGCTCGGTGCACAACCGGC
>JBQTJG010000310.1:0-8339 GCA_052387355.1 Armatimonadota bacterium
ATGCGCTCTTCGGCGCGTTCTTCGCGGGCGCGCTTATCCCGAAAGATCACGGATTGGTGCGGGCACTCTCTGAGAAACTGGAAGGCGTGGCGGTCGTCTTGCTGCTCCCTCTCTTCTTCGCGTTCACGGGGCTGCGCACCAGTATCGGACTGTTGGCTGGTCCCGAGATGTGGTTCTACTGTGCGATTGTCATCGCCGTGGCGATCGCGGGAAAGTTTGGCGGCGCGACCCTCTCCGCACGGATGACCGGGATGTCATGGCGGGAGGCGGGGGCGCTGGGGATCTTGGTCAACACCCGCGGGCTGATCGAATTGGTGATCCTGAATATTGGGCTTGACCTCGGTGTGATCTCCCCCGCACTGTTTGCGATGATGGTGCTCATGGCGCTGGTGACCACGTTCATGACTTCCCCCCTGCTGGAATGGATCTACCCCCTGCGACTGCGCGAGCAGGTAGGCCGGCGACCGGATCGGACTGCCCCGGCCGTCGAGGTTTCGTAGTACCCTCCAGTCTCGGCACCCCTCCAACGCCGCTTCATAGGATCACGGGAATTGACAAACGCAAGAACATTGACAATACTATTGTTAGGGTTTGTGATAGGGTTCTTGCCATGGTATAGAGGAGGGTAGCGACGTGAAGCAGGGCGGAGGCCTACGGCCCGTCTATGTGATCAGCGTGGCCGCTGAGATCACGGGTCTCCATCCCCGCACGCTGCGGATTTATGAAGAGCGGGGTCTGTTGAGCCCGGTGCGGCGCAACCGGATCCGCCTGTACTCAGACTATGACATCGAGCGGGTGCACGTGATCCGGCAGTTGATCGAAGGCTACCGGTTGAACCTCGCCGGCGTCCGGCTCATTCTAGAGGTGTACGAGCGGCTGCACGTCAGCCGTGATGGCGACAACGCCGTAGAGTGGTTGATCGAACGAATCCTGGAAGGAAACAAACAGGGAGGGAAGAGACGATGAGCATTATCCGCTGGGAGCCGTTTGACGAGATGATGTCGATGCGAGAGTCGATGGACCGGCTGTTTGAGGACTTCTTCACCCGCCGGCCCCGGACCTCGGGTCCGCTGGTCTGGCAGCCTGCCGTTGAGGTCTTCGAGACGGACAACGAGGTGGTCGTGAAGGCCGAGCTGCCGGGAATCGACCCGAAGAACGTGAGCGTGACCGTCACCGGTGATGGGCTGACCATCAAGGGCGAGGCCAAGGTCGAGCACGAGGAGAAGGGGCGCAACTACTACCGGCGCGAGCTGCGCTACGGCTCGTTCCTGCGCACGATTCCGCTGCCGACCGAGGTCAAGAGCGAGGAGACCAAGGCCGCATTCCGCAACGGTATTCTCGAGGTCAAGGTGCCGAAGGCTGAGCGCGTGAAGCCCAAGACCGTCAAGGTTGAAGTCGAGCCATAGGGGGAAAGTGATCCAGGTAAGGGAAGACACCGCCGGCCGCGGCACGTTGCTGCGGGTCTGGGGCCGGCGGGTCGGCCACGCGCGGAGCGCGCGGATCCAGAAGGGAGCGTAGCGATGGGCAAGGTTGTCGGCATCGATCTCGGCACCACCAACTCGGTCATCGCGGTCGTCATCGGCGGTGAGCCGCAGGTGATCGCCAACACCGAGGGCGGCCGGTTGACGCCGTCGGTCGTGGGATTCACCAAGACCGGCGAGCGCCTGGTCGGCCAGATGGCCAAGCGCCAGGCGATCCTCAACCCAGAGAACACCGTTTCCTCAATTAAGCGCTTCATGGGGCGACGGTACGCTGAGGTGGAGGCCGAGCGGCGGATCGTCCCATATAAGGTTGAGCAAGGCCAGAACGGCATGGCCGTGGTGCTGATTCCCGCGGCCGGCAAGACCTTCACGCCCGAGGAGATCTCCTCGATGATCCTCCAGAAGCTGAAGACCGACGCGGAGGCTTATCTCGGCGAGAAGATTACCGAGGCGGTGATTACGGTTCCCGCCTACTTCAACGATGCGCAGCGCACCGCGACGAAGCACGCAGGTGAGATCGCCGGCCTGAAGGTTCTGCGGATCATCAACGAGCCGACCGCGTCGTGCCTGGCCTATGGCCTCGGCAAGAAGAGCGCCGAGACGGTGCTCGTCTTCGACCTGGGCGGCGGCACCTTCGACGTCTCGATCCTCGAGATCGGCGAGGGCGTCTTCGAGGTGAAGGCCACCTCCGGCGATACGCACCTCGGCGGCGACGACTGGGATGAGCGCATCGTCAACTGGCTCGCAGACGAATTCAAGAAGCAACAGGGGATCGACTTGCGAGCGGACCGGCAGGCGCTGCAGCGGCTGCGTGAAGCGTCTGAGCGGGCTAAGGTCGAGCTGTCCGCCGTGGTCCAGACCACGATCAACCTGCCCTTCATCACCGCCGACGCCACCGGGCCCAGGCACCTCGACTATGTGCTCACGCGGGCCAAGTTCGAGGAGCTGACCGCCGACCTGGTCGAGCGCTGTATCGGGCCGTTCCGGCAGGCCCTCAACGACGCCAAGCTGACCGAGAAGGATTTGAACGAGGTCATCCTTGTCGGCGGCGCGACCCGCATGCCCATGATCCAGGAGCTCGTGCGCCGGCTGACAGGCAGGGAGCCAAACCGCGAGGTGCATCCCGACGAGGTCGTCGCGGTGGGCGCGGCGATCCAGGCAGGCGTGCTCGCGGGCGAGGTACGCGAGGTTGTGCTGCTCGACGTCACGCCGCTCACCCTGGGCGTCGAGACCCTTGGGAGCGTGCTGACGCCGATGGTGACGCGCAACACGACCATTCCGACGCGCAAGACCGAACGGTACTCCACCGCCGCCGACGGCCAGACGCAGGTCGAGATCCACGTCCTGCAGGGCGAGCGTCCCATGGCGCGCGACAATCGCACGCTGGGCCGGTTCATCTTAGACGGGATCCCCCCGGCGCAACGGGGGGTTCCACAGATTGAGGTCACGTTCGACATCGACGCCAACGGCATTCTCCACGTGACCGCCAAGGACACGGCCAGCGGTCGCGAGCAGTCGATCAAGATTACCGGATCGTCGACCCTTGACAAGACCGAGGTCGACCGTATGGTGAAGGACGCGGAGCAGTACGCCGCCGATGACCAGACGAAACGCGAGACCGCCGAGGCGCGCAACCGCGGTGACTCCCTGGCCTACCAGGTCGAGAAGCTGCTGAAGGACCACGGTGAGAAGATCGCGGCGGACGAACGAGGCACGGTGGAGAGCGCCCTCAAGGAACTACGCGAGGCGCTCGAAGGGCAGGACACCGAGCGCATCAAGCGCGCCACCGACGCCGTGCAGCAAGCCTCGTACAAGCTGTCCGAAGAGATGTACAAGGCCACCGCCGGCGCGCCTACGGGCGCCGCCGCCGGATCGGCGGGCGCGGCGCCGGGCGGTCAGGCGAAGTCCGGCGACGACGTGATCGACGCCGAGTACAAGCCGAGCGAGTAGGTGCGATCATGGATCACGAGCGTACCGCGAACGGAGAGATCGACGAGGCCGGGATCCCGGAGCCATCTGGGACACGGACCGAGACTCCGGCGACGATCGAGGGGCTGCAGGCCGAGGTTGCGCGTCTCCGGACCGACGCCGAGCACAACTGGCAGCAGTTCCTGCGCACGGCCGCGGATTTAGAGAACTATCGCAAGCAGGCCGCGCGCCAGCGCGATGAGGCCGTGGCGACGACCCGGCGCGCGATGCTCGGCGTCGTCCTGGGCGTGGTGGACACGCTCGAGCGGGCCCTCGAGCATGCGGGTGGCGCTCGGGCGGGCGAGGGAGGCCCGCGGGACGGCGGCACGGCCGCGCTCGCCATCGCCGACGGGATTCGCCTCGCGCACCGCCAGGTGTTGGACACCCTCCGAACGATGGGCGTGCGGCCAATGGAGTCCGTGGGGCAGCCATTCGACCCGCGTGTGCACGAAGCGGTGGAAGCGGTCGCCGGCAGCGATGCCGTGCCGGGTATGGTGGTCGGTGAGATGCAGCGGGGCTACCTGATCGGCGAGGACGTGCTTCGCCCGGCCCGGGTGCGGGTGGCGCAGTAGATGGACTTCAAAGATTACTACAAGACCCTCGGCGTGGACCGCAATGCCGACGCGAAGAGCATCAGGAAGACCTTTCGCCGGCTGGCGCGCGAGTCGCATCCCGACGTCAACAAGAAGAAGGGCGCCGAGGACCGTTTCAAGGAGATCAACGAGGCCTACCAGGTCCTCGGCGACGCCGAGAAGCGCGGGAAGTACGATCAGATCTACGACGCGTACAAGAACGGCGGCGCGCCGTGGCAGGACCTGTTGGGCCAGACCGGCGGCGGCGGGCGTGGCGGGCCCGGTGGCGTCACGTTCTCGGTCGGCAGCGCCGAGGATCTGGAACAGATCTTCGGCCGCGCCGGGGCAGGGGGCGGGTTCAGCGAGTTCTTCCAGGGACTCTTCGGAGGAATCGGCGGCTTCGGCCGCGCGTCGGCTGCCACGCAGCCTCGACCCCGTCTGGAGGCCATCGCTGAGATCACCCTCGAAGAGGCGTTTGGGGGCGCGCGGCGGCAGATTCAGCTTCAGTCTGGGAACCGGATTGATGTGGAGATTCCGCGCGGGGTCCACTCGGGGCAGACCGTGCGGCTTCCAGGAGCCGCCGACGGACAGGATGTATTCCTGACGGTGCAGGTCGTACCGCACCGACTCTTCGAGCGGGTTGACGACGATCTGACGATCGAGGTGCCGATCACGGTGAGCGAAGCGGCGCTGGGCGCCCAGATCGAGGTGCCGACGCTTGCCGGCAAGTTCACCATGACGGTGCCGGCTGAGACGCAGTCGGGCCGGCGGTTCCGGCTCAAGGGCCTGGGTATGCCCCGCGCTGCGGTGCGCGGCGCCCCTGGCAGTGGTCGGGGTGACCTGTATGTGCGGGTCAGGGTCGTCGTGCCGACACGGTTGACCGAGCGTGAACGCGAACTGTTCGAGGAACTGCGCAAGGCGCGGAACGAGAATCCGCGGCAGGCGCTTCTGTCGTAGCAGAGCCCGAACACGAACTCCGATAGAGGAGCGTTCCCGGCAATGGCCATGCGATTCGACAAATTCACGGAGAAGGCGCAGGAGGCGCTGCTCGGCGCGCAGCGGGACGCGGCGTCGCGAGGCCATCAGGCGCCCGATCCCGAGCATCTGCTGCTTGCCCTGATCGAGCAGACCGACGGTCTGGTTCCGCCGCTGTTGACGCGGCTGGGCGTCGATCCCCGTGTGCTGCGCACCCGCCTGTCCGCCGACCTCGAGCGCCGCCCGCGCGTCCAGGGCGCGCAGCCTCAGGGAGGGATCGTGCTCTCCCCGCGGCTGGCGCGCGTCCTCGAGACCGCGCAGCGCGAAGCCGACCGGCTGAAGGATGAGTATCTGAGCACCGAGCACTTGCTGCTGGGCTTACTGCAGCCCCGCGACGGCGATGCCGCCAAGCATCTGGCCGAGCTCGCGGTGACCCCGGAGCGCGTGTATCAAGCGCTCGAGGAGATCCGCGGACAGCAGCGCGTCACCGATCCTACGCCCGAGTCCAAGTATGAAGTTCTCACGAAGTACGGCCGCGACCTGACGCAATTGGCGGCAGCGGGCAAGCTCGACCCGGTGATCGGCCGCGACGAGGAGGTCCGTCGCATCGTGCAAGTCCTCAGCCGCCGCACGAAGAACAATCCTGTCCTCATCGGCGATCCCGGCGTGGGCAAGACGGCGATCGCCGAGGGTTTGGCGCAGCGCATCGTGAAAGGCGACGTGCCCGAGGGTCTCAAGGACAAGCGGGTCGTACAGCTCGACATGGGCGCGCTCATTGCGGGCACGAAGTATCGAGGCGAGTTCGAGGACCGGCTCAAGGCCGTCCTCAAGGAGATCGCCGCGTCTCAGGGTCGGATTATCCTCTTCATAGATGAGCTGCACACGGTTGTGGGCGCGGGCGCCGCCGAGGGCGCGATGGACGCCGCGAATCTGCTCAAACCGATGCTGGCGCGCGGCGAGCTGCACGCGATCGGCGCGACCACGCTCGACGAGTACCGCAAGCACATCGAGAAGGATGCGGCGCTGGAACGGCGCTTTCAGCCGGTGCTGGTCGGCGAGCCCTCGGTCGAGGAGACCATCAGCATCCTGCGTGGACTGAAGGAGCGCTACGAGGTGCACCATGGCGTTCGTATCACCGACGCCGCAGTCATCGCCGCGGCGATGCTCTCCGATCGGTATATCAGCGCGCGGTTCTTGCCCGACAAGGCCATCGATCTGATCGACGAGGCCGCCAGCCGCCTGCGGATGGAGATCGACAGCAAGCCGGCAGAGCTCGATGAGGTGGACCGCCGCATCATGCAGCTCGAGATCGAGCGCGAGGCGCTGCGCCGTGAGACTGATCCCGCGAGCCGCGAGCGTCTGGGCCGGTTGGAAGAGGAGCTGGCGTCGCACAGAGAGCAGTCGCAGGCGATCCGCGTGAAGTGGGAACAGGAGAAGCAGGCAATCACCGCGATCCGCGAGACGAAGCAGAAGATCGAGGAGGCCAGGCATCAGATCGAAGATGCCGAGCGTCGGGCCGACCTGGAAGCCGCGGCCCGGCTGCGCTACGGCATGGTGCCCGACCTGGAGCGTCAGTTGAAGGGGCAGGAAGAGCGGCTGCACACGGTCCAGGCCGGCGGCCGGCTGCTGAACGAAGAGGTGACAGCGGACGAGGTCGCCGAGGTCGTGGGGCGGTGGACGGGCATCCCGGTGCAGCGGCTGCTCGAGGGCGAGATGGCCAAGCTGCTGCACCTTGAGGAGCGGCTGCACGAGCGCGTCGTCGGCCAGGACGAGGCCGTCAGCGCCATCGCCGATGCGATCCGCCGCGCGCGCTCAGGCCTGAAAGACCCTCGCCGGCCCATCGGCTCGTTCCTATTCCTCGGGCCGACCGGTGTTGGCAAGACCGAGCTGGCCCGTGCGCTTGCCGGGCAGCTCTTCGACGATGAGAATGCGATGGTGCGGCTCGACATGTCCGAGTATCAGGAGCGCCATACCGTGAGCCGGCTCGTCGGCGCGCCTCCCGGGTACGTGGGGTTCGACGAAGGCGGACAGCTCACGGAGGCGATCCGGCGCCGTCCGTACCGTGTGGTCCTCTTCGACGAGGTCGAGAAAGCCCACATGGACGTCTTCAACCTCCTGCTCCAGATCATGGAGGACGGCCGGTTGACGGACGGGCACGGCCGCACCGTGGACTTCAAGAACACGGTCATCATCATGACCAGCAACCTCGGCAGCCGCCACCTGCAGGGGCTCGAGCCCAAGGACGCGGCCGCGTTCGAGATGGCGCGTGTCCTCGTCCTGGGAGAGCTGCGCAAGGCGATGCGGCCCGAGTTCCTGAACCGCATCGACGAGATCATCGTCTTCCGGCCGCTCTCGGAGGAGCAGCTCGTCGACATCGTCGGGCTGCAGGTCAAGGGCCTGGCCGGCCGGCTCGCCGCCCAGGGCATCGGGCTCGAGGTCACCGAGACCGCGAAGCGGCACCTGGCCAAAGAAGGCTACAGTCCGGACTTCGGTGCGCGGCCGCTGCGGCGGCTCATCCAGCGCGAGATCGAGAACGTGATGGCCCGCAAGATTCTTGGCGGCGAGCTGCGCAGCGGCGAAACAGTCGTCGTCGACTACCAGGGCGACAGCCTGGTGTTCGCGACGCAGGCGGCGGCTGAGGTCGGCGCGTAAGATCATACCAACGATGTAGAGGAGGAGAGGCTCATGAAGCGATTCAGGCGAGCCAGACAGACGCGAAGGGAGTTTCTGGAAGCCTCGATCGCGGTACCGGCGCTCGCGCTCGTGTCTTCGTCAGGCCTGCTGAACGCCGGGCCGGACTTGCACGCGGCCGCATCACCACAGCCGCTGCCGCCGACCCCGGCGTGCGGCGACGCCGACGACTTCACGCCACGCCAGACCGAAGGCCCATTTTACAAGCCCAGTTCGCCTCAGCGCAACTCGCTGGTCGAGCCGGGCATGGCGGGGACCCGGCTTCTCGTCACCGGCTACGTCCTCTCCACCGCCTGCCGGCCGATTGCCCGTGCTCTCGTGGACTTCTGGCAGTGCGACGACCGGGGCCAGTATGACAACGCCGGGTTCAGGCTTCGAGGTCACCAGTTCACCGATGTAGCTGGACGGTATTCGCTTGAAACGATTGTGCCCGGGCTCTATCCGGGACGTACCCGCCACATTCACGTGAAAGTGCAGGCGCCGAACCGTCCCGTCCTGACCACGCAGCTCTACTTCCCCGGTGAAGCGCGCAATCAGAGCGACGGGATCTTCAACCAGGGCCTGATTGTCACAATGCGGGATATGCCGACAGGCAAGGTCGCGACGTTCAACTTCATTCTGGACGTGAGGTAGCGCCGCGAGCAAGGCCCAG
>JBQTJG010000311.1:0-23161 GCA_052387355.1 Armatimonadota bacterium
AACCACACATCACTCACAGCAGAGGCTTCCTCCGGCGCCTTCCCACCAGCCCTACGCGGTATCCATGCATGACTGCACCCGGACCGCGCCAAGGCCGCGGTGCCGCGCAAACAGGAGGCGAGATCCATGGCCATCGATGTCTCGCACCTCAGTTCGTTCTATTCCTACCGGTATTTTGTCCCCCCGACGAGAATCGTCATCGACCCTGCCCCGCAAGCGCTTGAGCAACAGGTCAGAGCGAAAGTCGCTGAAGGGGACGCCGCCTTCGCGGAGCGCCGGTATACCGAGGCCCTGGCGGACTATCTGGAGGCGTATGGTCTGCTGCACAGTTACTTCCATCCGGACTTCCCAATCGGCGCCGTCGTCGCCAACCCGAGACTGCTCGACAACGTGAACATCTTCCAGCCCCTGGTTATTGCGGCGGTCCAGACGGCGCGTTACCGTCAGCGTGCCGGGTCGTTGCCCGTCGCGGCCCCCGTGGACCCTCCTCCTGAGCTTCTCAAGGTCGTCGACCGGTTCGCCACCGGAGGCAAGCCACCGATGAATGCGGCTGAACTCGCCTACAGCGCCGCCACGAGCTATTTGCAAATGGGCGCGGTGGAGCAGGCCTCCAAGTTCCTGGCCCGGGCCCAGGCGCTGAACGCGAGTCCCGGCGCCGCCCGGAACCCGGTGCTGAGCGCGAACATCCTGGCTGCACTCGGGGCCGTCGAAACCGCCCGAGGGAACGTGCAGGTGGCAGACCGTCACCTGAAGCTCGCCAGGGCACAGTACGCCGAACTGAACATGCGGACAGCGCAGGCTGCCGTGGACAACAACACAGGGGTGTTGTTCACGCTGATGGGCGATGCCAGGCGCGCCGGTGAAGCCTTCCAGACTGCGGGCGACCTGGTTCCTGAGGGCCTAGGGCGCACTCTGGTGCAGAACCTCAATCCGGGTACCGCGTCCGCCATGACGCGGCCCATGGGGAGCGCTGGCCTCGCGATGCTGGTACCCACGAGCGAGGGCAAGTGGACGGCCGTGCAGTCGGCTCCCGAACCGATGGAGGCTGCGCAGATCCTGCGGGTCCAAGTGGGCCAGGGGGTTGCGACCGTTTCGCTCGCGCAGGGCGCGGAGACCCGCCTCATCCAAACTGTGTACCAGCCGAGAGTCAACGCGAACACCCTGGCGAGCCTGTATCCACACCTGCAGGTGGATGCCAATCTCATAGCCTACCTGCCGCACACGTACGGCTTCGTGCTACCGATGGACATTGGAGACTGCTACGCGGCGCTCGGACGGCGACCCGAGGCGGTCGACTATTATCTGAAGGCGCTCGACTATCAGTTCCTGAATCGCCACATTGAGGCTCCGCGAGTGTGGCTCAAAGCCGCGCGCGCCGTTGTGGAGGAGGCCGACCTGCACTTCCGCCGAGGCGACACGGGGACCGCGCGTGATTGGTACGAGCGCGTTCTGCGGTCAGACGGAACGGCGCCGGCAGGTAGCCGTCTCTACCAGGGCGCTCACTTCGCTCCGATGATAGGCGCCGTCCAGGGCGTCGTCGCGGCAATGGACGGTGGGCCGGCCTTCGCCGGGAATCTCGAGGTTGCGGCCCTCATTGCCTACGTGCGCGCGCAACTGGCGAAGATTGCCGCAGCGCTCAACTGGCTCGGTTTGGCCGACGACGTGGTTCCGATATGGACCTTCGACTTTCTGCAGTCGACGGCGCGCTACTTTGCGCAGCACGCCATCCAGGCGTGGCGCGAATACATCAGCTTCCGCGCGGCTGCGGAACAGGCCGAGATGACCGAGCGCGAGATGGAGCAGGCCGTGACGATGAACTGGTTTGCACTGCAGGCGCAGCGGGCGCAGCAGGAGCTAGCGGACCGGCAACGCGACGTGGCTCAGGCTCTCCGCGACGGAGCCGGGCTTCACCGCGACAACCTGGTCGCCCAGCGTGATCAGTTCAATGCAGACGGCTGGGTGATCGCTGAGCTGAACCGGTTCCAGGCCTGGTACAGCAACGCGAACGCTGACCAGGTGTTCGGGAGCGGACATTGGGACTGGGGCGGCGGCCGGGAGCTTTCGATCGGTGAAACCACAGCCCAGCAGGCCATCGACGCGGTGATCGACTACCGCAACCGCATCTCCCACCAAATGCATATTGACAACTTCAACCGGCAGATCGCCGAGGCGAACAACCAGATCACTGTCGCGAACCGACAACTCGATGTCGCGAACGCCCAGCGGAACGTGGCTAGATGGCAGACCTGGGCAGCAGAGCGTCAACTCGACTTCGCCCAGGAGAACCTGAGCTTCTTTCGCCAGCAGGAGTTCACGCCGGACATGTGGCACGCCTTGGCCGACCGACTGCGCGGAGTGGCCAACCGTTACCTGGAGATGGGCATCTACGCAGCATTTCTGATGGAGCGCGCCTATGCGGTGGAGAACGACCGCGACCTGCGGCGCATTCGCTTCGACTACGCCTCGCCCGGCGTGGGCGAACTCACCGCCGGGGATTCCTTGCTGCTCGACGTCGACTCATTCAGCCACGACCTGCTGGTGCACTCGGCGGGCAAGCGTAACCGCGTTCGTCACGTGATCAGCTTGAGCGACTTCGCTCCGCAAGCCTTCACGGGATTTGTTCGCACCGGTGTCATGGAGTTCACCGTCCCCCTGTATGCGATCGAGAGGGTATATCCGGGGACACATCTGCACCGAATCCAGAGCGTTGAAGTGGAGATCGAAGGGCTCCAGGTACCGGAAGGCATCACCGGAACTCTCGCGCACTTAGGCATCTCATCATGGAGAAGCGCAGACGGCAGCGTTCGGAGCCGCGTCACCGCGCCGGAGGCCATGATCCTCTCGGGCTTCCGGCTGCGCCGCGACCTGGTGCTCTATCGCGCGGACCCCATGCGTCTGGGGCTGTTCGAAAATAGCGGCGTCGCGGCGTCGTGGCGTCTCGAGCTGCCAATGGCGACCAACGACGTGGATTTCGCCACTATCTCTGATGTCCGACTGGTCCTCTATTTCTACTGCCTGCACGACCGTGATCTGGAGGCGACCATCCGCGCCACGTTCCCCGCAAACGATGAGGCGGCACAATCGTTCTCGGCGAGACTGCATGCCCCAGACGAGTTCTTCGCCTTCGGCGCGCCGCCGGACGGCTCGAACACGATGACGTTCTCGCTCAATCCGCGGGTGTTCCCATACAATCAACTCAACCGCGCGTCCACGCGAGTCGGGATTCAGGTGTTGCGGAACTCGGCGAGCGGGCGGGCCGAACCGTTTCCGAATGTCGCCCTTACAGTGAGCATGGCG
This sequence comes from Armatimonadota bacterium, assembly GCA_052387355.1. GTDB lineage: Bacteria > Sysuimicrobiota > Sysuimicrobiia > Sysuimicrobiales > Humicultoraceae > JBQTJG01. The sequence goes on from JBQTJG010000311.1 coordinate 3,298, forward strand.
GGCCAGAGCGGCTCAGGCACGACGGATGCCAACGGCGTACTGTCGAGCGACGGCGCGCTTGCGCCGCTCCTCAACCGGCCGCTTGGAGACGTACGTGTCGAGTTTACGGGCGCGCCACAGGACCGATCGGACGTCAACGATGTGTTCGTGCTGCTGAACTACCGGTTCGATTACCGCTAAGTGAGGGCGGAGAATGGCGATGCGAGAAGGCCCATCGCAGGCCTCGACGCCCCTGCCTTCAGGCGGGGGAAGCCAGGAGAGCGTCGGGCAGAACTTCGAGGTTGATCTGGCGACGGGCACTGGCTCATACCGAGTGCCGTTCGCTTTTCCTCCGGGCCCGCGGCAGACCAAGCCGGAGCTGTCGCTCGGGTACAGCACCGGCTACGGGAACGGCATCGTCGGCCTGGGCTGGTCCCTGTCCCTGTCGGCAGTCACTCGCAGCCACGCCGAAGGCCAGCCCGCGTTCGACGACGCGGTGGACAGCTTCACATACGGAGGTCAGCGCCTGGTGCTCACGGCCGGGGGCCACTTTCGTCAAGAGGTGGAAAAGGACTTCTACCGTATCGAACGCGACGGCGACGGCTGGCGAGTGCAGACGACGGATGGTTCGCTGCTGCGCTACGGGATTACCGTGGAGGCGCGGGTCGAGTTGCCGGTCGCCCGACCGGATCCCGTCTACCAGTGGCTGCTGGAATCCTCAGAAGATGCCTTGGGGAACCGCATCGGCTACGCGTACGCGCACGACGGCGGACACGCGCGTCTGAGCCAGATTCGGTACGGTCCCTACATCATTCGACTCGATCATGAGCTTAGACCAGACCCCATCGTCTCACACCGGCTCGGGTTGGAACGGGTGCTGCGCCACCGGCTGCGAGAGGTCAGGCTGATCCTCGTACGCGACGGGATGGAGGAACCCATCAAGGCGTACCGTCTCGCATACGAACAGGCGCCTCACAGTGGGGCGAGCCGGCTGACCTCGGTGGCACTGGTCGCCTTCGACACGAGCACAGCCCCATCTGGTGAAGACGCCCTGCCGCCCGTGCGGTTCCAATACTCCGACGTGCGTCCGGAGGAGGCGACCCTACAGCCGCTGAGTAGCCGGAGCGGGGTCTTGCCGCCATCGCTCACGCAAGCGAACCTGAGCCTGATCGATGTGGATGGGATCGGGCTTCCAGGGTTCCTGCACGTGTCCGACACTGGGGGTCACTACTGGCCGAACCTGGGAGGGCTCGAAGTGGGGAGCCCGAGGCGGCTGCGTCACTTCCCGACGGCGCTTGCCGATCAACCCGACCGTCTGCGGGTCGCGTCTCTCTCAGGGCACGGGCTGCTCGATCTGATTGTGATGACCGGCCGCGCCGGCGGGTACTACGCGCTCCAGCCCGGCGGTGAGTGGGAGACCTTCCGGCCGTTCCGCAAGGCTCCGGCGGTCTCCCTGCTCGATGCGAGAACGCGTCTGGTCGATCTGGATTTCGACGGGCGCGCGGACCTGCTCTCCACCGACTTGCGGGCGTTCTACGCCGTGCGCAACCGGGGAGAGGGCGATTTCGAGGCTCCGCGCGTGACAGCGCGAGTGCGTGACCGCGGCCAGTTCCCGGACGTCGACCTCGCCGACCCGCACGTGCACCTGGCCGACATGACGGGCGACGGCGGCGCGGCGATCGTCGAGGTGCGGAACCGAGCGGTTACGTACTGGCCCAACCTCGGGCATGGCCGCTTCGGCCCGGCGGTGACAATGACGTCACCGCCGGTGCTGCCGGAGAACTACGAGCCGGCCCGCGTGTTTCTCACCGATGTAGATGGCGATGGGCTTGCCGATCTCGTCTATGTCGACCTCGACCGGGTGCAGTGCTCGTTCAACCGGTCCGGGCGCGCGTTCGCTCCTCCTGTGACCATCGAGCGCACGCCGCTCAGTACGTCCACCTCGGTTCTTCTGGTGGACCTCATGGGGCATGGGAGTCAGGGGCTCCTGTGGAGTGGCGCGGGACCGCTCAGCGCACGAGGCACGCACTATTTCCTGGACCTGGCCGGGCCGAACAAGGCCAACCTTTTGACGCGGATCTCCACGCCGGAAGGCGCGGTGATGGCCATTCTCTACGGCACCTCGGTGACGGAGGCAGTTCGCGACCGGGGCACTCCTGACGCGGCATACCTGCCGTTCCCGGTACAGGTTGTCCGGCAGCTGGCATATGAGGATCTGAACACGGGCGCCGTGGCGGTCAGTCAGTTCAGCTATCACCAGGGATACTACGACCGGAGGCGCAAGCGGTTCTTGGGGTTCGGACGCGTGGAACGGCGTGATGTGGGAGACGGCGAGGTACCAGATCGAATCACCGCCACGCACTTTCATACGCGTCCTCCGGAGCGGGCCACACGCGGGGCGCTCCAACGCCACTGGGTGCTTGCGCGGATGCCTTATCGCACCGAGGTGTTAGGAGCCGACGACGGTGGCCTAACGCCGTTCTGGGTGGAGACGATCGAAGGCGAAGCCGTCCTGGTGGAGACGGGGGTGGATGGCTCGCCGATCTACTTCGCGGCGCGCCGGCGGCTGCGACGCGTCACGACGGACCGTGGCGTACGCGCGCTCGAGCGCGAGGTGCGATACGAGTACGGACCTTTCGGGAACGTCACCCTCGAGGAAGAGACACGGAGGTTTCGCGACGGCGCCGGTGTCGAGCGCTCCGTTGCTCGATCGACTGAGACGCGCTACGCGGAGGATTCCGCGGCGTACCTCGTGGGCCTGCCCGTGATGACCGTGGAGCGCGACGGCGGCACGGTGATGGCGGCAAGCCGGCTGTACTACGACGGCCCACCGTTCCAGGGTTTGCCGCTCGGTCAGGCGGTGCGCGGCGTGCTGTCCCGGCGCGAGGCTCTGGCTTTCACCGACGACCTTGTCGCACAGGTCTACGGCGCCAACCTGCCGGAGATGGCTGCGCTTGGATACATCCGCGTGAACGATCCCGATCTCGGACCCGGCTGGTGGATCGTCGAGGTGGCGCAGCGGACGGACGCAGTGGGCAATCCTGAGGCGCGGCGCGACCCGCTCGGCAACGAGACGACCATCGAGTTCGACGCGCACGGTATCTATCCGACGCGCGTCATCAACGCGCTCGGCCAGACTATCGAGGCGGAGTACGACCACCGGTACGGCCAGATGATCCGACAGGTGGCTCGCGATGGAGGCGAGAGCCGGTGGATCTACGATCTTCACGGACGGCTGACACAGATATTCGGACCACAGGACGTCGACGGGGCGCCTTCGACAGTATACGAGCGGGGGTCCTTCGACAGCCCTCCGCGCATGACGATACTCCGCCGCGCGACTGCTGGTGCAGCAGCCCTGGAGACGCAGCACCTCTACTTCGATGCTCGAGGGCAACGCCTTCAGTCAAGGCTCGAAATCACCCCGGGGCAGGTGGCGGTCAGCGAGACACCCATATCGTTCGCGCGCGGCTTAGCGACGGTCGAGCAGACCCGCTACTTCGCCGCGTCGCCGTCCTACAGCACGACCGATGCGCCCACTGGGACCCGCGTTTCGCGAACACGGCGAGATGCACTTGATCGGCCGGTCGAATTCGAGGCTCTTGATAACAGCACCGCCGGCAGGCGTTACGAAGCCGGAGTGATCCATCACTACGACGCAGAGGACCTCAACCAGCTCGGGTCTCATTTCGACACTCCGCGATCGGAGTACTTCGATTCCGCGGGGCAGTTGGTCTCGGTGGTCGAGCGGCTCACGCCCGGGGCGGGGCAGTGCACGCAGTACCACCGCAATGCAGCGGGTCTGCTGACGGGCGTGACCGACCATTTGGGCAATGTCATTCTCACGCGCCGGTATGATCTCCTGGGACGGCTGGTTGGCTTGGACCACCGTGAGGCAGGTCTGCATCGCTACGTGCTTGATGCGGCCGGCAACTGCATCGAAGAGCGCCGCGGCAGTGAGCGCCTGTACCGTGCGTTTGATGCTCTCGACCGGATCACGATGCTCCGGCTCGGCGCGCCGGATGCGCTGCCGGTGGAGACGTATGCCTACGACGCGGGACCGGGAGACCGGCTCATCGGCCGGGTGGCGCGGGTGGACGGGGACTTCGGCTCGGTGGAGTATTCGTACACGCGGTGCGGGCACCTCAAGGCAAAGACCCGCACCTTCCCGGACCGCCCCGGCGAGACGTTTACGCTCCGCTACACGTACGATCGGCAGAGCCGCCCGACGTTGGTGACGTATCCGGATGGGCACGTCGTGCACCTTGGTTATGACTCAGCCGGCCGTCCGTCAAGTGTGAGCGGCGTCATCGACGCGGTGGAATACGACGCGACCGGCTACCTGACGAGGATCGCATTTGCCAATGGCGTTGAGACGACCTATACGTATCATCCACAGCCGGGCCGCATCGATGAAATGCGGACGGCACTGGTAGGAGGCGACAGCTACCAGCATTTCGGATACAACTGCGACCGGGTCGGAAACCCCGTCACGATCGATGACCTCGCCACGGTGGCTGGGCATGTCCGGGACAACCGGAGGTACGTCTACGACGCGCTGTACCGGTTGAGCGAGGCCGAAGGCCGGGACGCGGCCGGCAACTACGCCCACGTCTACGGCTACGACTCGCTCGGCAACCTTCTCGACCGGCCCGAAGTGGACGGAGGCCTCACTCTCACCTACGCAAACACGCGCGTTACGGGCTCCTCTTCGGGCGAGGTGTTCGCGTACGACGACGGTGGGAACCTGATCTCGCTGGGAGGCTGGACGCATACCTACGACCCTCGTGACAGAGTGACGGAGTCGGTCCGGGCCGACGGAACGAGAGTGATCACCAGATACGATTATGCCGGGACGCTCGTCAGCACGCGCGTCGAGCGGCAGGACGGAAGCCTCGAGCGCACCTGGCACTGCGACGACGCGTACATCCTGAACGAGGATGGCAGCAGCGAGACGTATGTCTTCTTCCACCGGCACCGCGCGGCCGTGCTGCTTTCCAATGGCGACGGGTTTGTGTTCCATCCCGACCCGCTTGGGAGTCCCACGTGTTTCTCGCGATTGGCGAACGGCAGTTTTGCTGGTCAGACCATCTACTATCCTTATGGCGGCGTTGCGCTCGAGATGGCGTTCGGTGCGCAGAGCCGGTTCCGCTACGGCAACCATGCGGCGATCCCGGGGACGGGCTTGGTACACTTCGGCGTGCGCGCGTACAGCCCGCGGCTCGGCCGCTTCGTGCAGCCCGATCCGATTGTCGTGCACCGCCCCGAAGGGGCATTACGTTTGCCAAGGGGCCTGCATCCATACGCCTATGCGATCGACAATCCGGCGTCGCTCACGGACCCGTATGGTGCGAGCTGGTTCAGCGACGCGATCGACTGGGTTGGCGACCGGATCAGCGATGTCGGCAACGCCATCGTTGGCGCCGCGGAGGCTGTGGCAGGGGCGATCGCCGATGCCGCGAGCGCTGTAGGAGGGTTCATCGCCGGCGTTGCGGGCGCGATCTGGGACGGGATCAAGGCGGCGGGCAGCGCCATCTGGGAAGCCATCAAGTGGGCCGCAGGCGCGGTCTGGGAAGGCATCAAGTGGCTGGGCCAGGCGCTGGCCTTCCTTGGCACCTGGGCGCTGACGATCGCCGATTTCGCTATCACGTGGCTGAATCCGCTCAACTGGATCGCCCTCGCGCTGGACCAGGTCGATCATCCGATCACCAACGTCCTCAGCTTCATCATTAAGTTCGCGCGCTCGCCCATCACCACGACCGTTGGTCTGATCATCGGCGGCATCGGTCTGCTGACGGGTGATGTCGAAAACGTCGCGTTCAAGAACGGCCTCATCGTGTTCGAGTGGGATCCGAGCAGCAACTTCTCCGGCACATCGTTCGGCGGAGTTGTGCACCTGTGGGGCGGCGACGCCAGCAACGAGGCCTTCGAGCATGAGACGTACCACTCCTACCAGTACGTCGGTTGGGGGGACGCGTTCATACCCGCGTACGTGGCGACAGGCGTATGGGGCCTGTTCAGTTCGGCGCTTGCAGGCGACCCGCAGTGGACCTGCTTCGGAGGCGTCAACGACAGCTATACGTTCGGCCAGCCCCTCGAAATGGGCGGCGAACTCATCGACAAGAGCGCCAACTGCGCGTGAGGGCGACGCGAGTGCGGGGCACAGCGGTCATCGTTATTGTAGTTGTTGCCGCTCTCGCGCTAGTCGCGCTGTTCCGCTGGCTGCCCGGTCCCGGGCCGGACAGTCGGACTTCGCCCGACCGCGCCGGGTTCCTCAATGGGCTGTGGCATGGCATCATCCTTCCGTTCACGATGCTGGCCAACCTGTTTACCGACTCGGTCTCCATTTATGAGGTCCATAACGACGGTCGCTGGTACAACCTGGGTTTCTTCCTGGGTGCCGAGTTGGCCCTTGGCGGCGGTTCGAGGCTTTTGGCGACGAGAAGGCGGCGTGCAAAGAGAGCATGAACCGTACCCTCACGGACGACGAGGTGGACGGCATCGTTGGCCAGAACAGAACCAAAACGCTTCGCGATCCCTTCCATTAGCAGGGCGTCCATCCGGGTCTGGTTCGCGACGGCTTTGGTAATTCCCCTTTACTCGCGCTTGAGTTCCAGCGAGAACTGCTCTTCTTCGGTGGAGCCTTCAGGGCGATCGTCGAGGCTTGATGAGGATCCAGACGGAGGCCCACCTTGGGCCTCCGTCGCGTTCGCACCAGCGCGTCCTGTTCTTTACCGACCTTCAGAAGGGCAGTTTGATCCCCTTGCTGATGAACCGGTTTGTCAGGATGTCCTCGGCCTTGAGGCCGGGCTTAAACGACTCGAGTCTCTTGCCCTTGAAGATCGGAAGCAGCTCGTCGACGAGTTTCTGCGCCCGGGTCATGTCGAAGTCGCCCACGGTGTTGTTACCCGCGTTGGACACGACGCGGAGGCGCTTCATCTGGTTCACCGCCCAGGCGTTCGCCGGTGCACTCAGGGTCCAGAAACTCGCGAATTCCTTGACGATGCGGAGCAGTTCGTTGTTGACGGGCTCGGGGTTCGCAAAGTAGTCGACCAGGCCCTGCTGGAAGAGCGGCACCAGCCGCTTGAGACACTCGCCGTACCGGGAGATGGTCTGAGGGCGCACGCCGAGCGCGGACTGGTAAATGGTGTAGCCGGCATCGTGCACGAGCAGGAAACCCACCGGCCGCTGCCAGCCCTTGATTTCGTTCTCGTACTTGTAGGGCTCATTCGTCGCGAACCCTTGCTGCACGACCTTGCCGCCGGAAGAGACCCACCGCGCCGGCGACCCGTCGTAAGACCCGTCGATCTGCTTCTTATTCAAGAACCCCTTGGCGAGCAAGTAGTCCATGTACGCCGAGCCTTCAAAAAAGAGCACCGTGGCCCCGGCTTTGCCGACGTCGGCGATGGTCTTGAAGTTGTACTGCTTCGGATCGAACATGAGAATCTGCGGCCCTATGTCCAGCGGCGCCATCACCGCCACCGTCGGCAGCTTCTTGGAGTTGCGCGCCTGGTCAGCGGTGTCCATGTATCCGATGAGGATCTTCTCATCGGCGTACATCTGGGCGACAGGCGGCTGGAATCCGATGTACGGCCCGCCGGCCCGGATCTCCAGCTCGACGCCGGTGTCTCCCAGCGGCCCGGAGTACGCACCCTTCTGCTTATCGATCTTGCCGCCCGGACCGATCAACTGATAGGTGTAGCCGTGCTCTGCTTCGGGGAACCAGTCGGTCTGCACCACAATGCGATCAGGACAGACTCCCTTCAGGGGGGTCATGTAGGCGGCCGCGGCCGGTGTGCTGCTTGTCTGGGTGAAGACCGCACCCGCCAGCAGACCGACCAATACCACCGCCAGCCAACGCATTCCCGCGCTTCTCAATTGCCTCACTCCCTTCCTCGCATTGTCCTCGTCTATTCCGACTTCTGCGCCTGACCGTTCCTTCGAGTCGCGCCTCGATGGTGGGCCGTGGTTGAAGATCATCGTCACGGCCGGAGCGCGGAGTCGTGCCACGATCGAATCAACCGGTAGCCGACAACCCCAAACGCCCAGAAGACCACGATGCCTAGCAGGGAGGAGAAGAAGATCGCGCTGAACAGCTGCTCCGACTGCAACTGGGCGCGATAGATGTCGATGAGGCGGCCGATGCCCGGCTCCCCCTGCCGGAAGAAGAAGTCTCCGACGATCGCCCCGATCACCGAGAGACCGGCGGAGATGCGAAACCCGGTGAAGATCGCTGGCAGCGCCCAGGGAAGCTGCAGCTTCCACAGCCGCGTAGACCGTTTCGCCCCATGGAGGGTGAAAAGATCGTGGAGGGTTCCCTCGACCGAGTGGATCCCGAACAATGTGTTGGTAATGACCGGGAAGATCGAGATGATCACACAGGCGATCACCCGGCTCTTGAAATTGAATGAGAACCAGAACCCGATCAGCGGAACGAGGGCAATGATGGGGATGGTCTGCAGGGCGACCGCGTAGGGATAGAACGATTGCTCTACCCACTTCGCCTGGCTCATCGAGATCGCAAACGCCATGCCGAGCCCGATGGCGATCGCCAGGCCGGTGAGCGCCACCTGCGTGGTCGACCAGAGGCCTTGGAGGATCTCCTTCAGGTTTTCCCATTGCAGAAATCCCACCTCGATGACCCGTTGAGGCGGAGGGAGCAGGAAGCGCTGCTGCTCGCTGAGCAGGGCGTAGCTCATCAACAACCATATCCCGAGCATCACGAGGAACACGACGGTCGGCGGCCACAGCGTGGCGGCCAGATTCCGGAGCCGTCGGGGCCTCTCGGGAGTCTTTGCGTAGTCCCCCGGCAGCCGCTCGTCGGGCAGCGCGACCAGGGACTCGCTGGCGGGCGTGGCGCGCGGGGCAGTTCTCATCTGAATCCCTCCTGCAGCGCCATCGACACGCGTCCCGCGATCTCGGCGAACGCCGGATCGTAGCGCAGTTGAGGCGACCGGGGGTACGGGAAGGGCACGGCGACCTCGGCCACAATCTTCCCTGGTCGGGCCGACATCACGAGTACCCGGGCAGAGAGATAGACCGCCTCGGAGACCGAGTGAGTGATGAACAGGGCCGAGAATCCTTCGATTCCCAGCAGGCGAAGCAACTCTTCGTTCAGCCGCTGCCTGGTGATCTCGTCCAGGGCGCCAAACGGCTCGTCGAAGAGAAAGACCCTGGGCTTGAGGGTCAGGGCCCGGGCCAGGGAGACGCGCATGCGCATGCCGCCGGACAGTGCCTTGGGGTAGTGACCCTCGAATCCGCTCAGGCCCACCAGGTCAATGGCCTCCTGGGCCAGCCGGCGCCGTTCTCCGTCCGGCACGCCGTGCAGTTCGGCGAGGAGTTCGACGTTGGCCCGCACCGTGCGCCAGGGCAGCAGGGTGGGATCCTGAAAGACGTACCCCAGGCTGCCGTTACCCAACTCCACGCGTCCCGAGGTGGCGGGAAGCAGGCCGGAGGCGATGCGCAGCAACGTGGACTTCCCGCATCCTGAGGGCCCGACGACCGTCACAAGCTCTCCAAGCCCGATTCCAAAGGAGACGTCCGCGAGGGCCTGCGTGCCATCCGGGAACGTCTTCGAGACGCCCTCGAACGCCAGCGTCGCGAGCACTCCCATCGTCGCCGGGTCCGACGTGACCCTCGCTATTTCGGAAGGTACAGGTATCATCGTTTGGCCCGTCGGACCGGCTGATCGAGCACAAATTCATTGACGGTCTGCCGCGTCCTGCTTTCAGGCGAGAACGCGCGAAGGGCCTCTGCGAGGGTTCTCGTTTGCAGAGACTGCGAGACGTGGTCCGCGAGCGCCGGAATGAGGATCAGGGGACTGATGAACCCCGCGCACACGAACACGTTGGATGGAGACGCGAGGAACCCAACAACGGGATTCCCATCGGGGGTGAAGGCCACCGCCCGGACGCCGGCTTCCCAGTGGTGAATCGACCGAAGGGCCGGGACCCGGTGGGCGGCCTGGTCGACCATGGATCGCGAATGCTCAGGCGTCACCCTGTCGAAGAACCCGGGCACCATCCGGGTGAGCTGGCCGATGCGCAGACCGCCATCGGCCATGGGGACCACGCAGAAGTCGTGCTCGGCAGGCACGATGTCGTCAAGGTCATCGTGCTCCCACCTGTCCACGGCAGGTGGCAGCGCGCAGGCGCGGCCTGACTCCTCGTGGACCTTGCCGGCCCTGGAGATGAACGCCCGCAGACCCAGGGCCGACAGATCTTCCGCGGTGGCCCTGGCGTCTGCGTACTGGCTGTGGGAATAGTAGATCGGCAGCGTCGGTCCGCCGATCCGCTGGATGAGCCGCCGGCTCCACGCTCCGGCGGCCATGACAAGACAGTCGCACGAGATCGGACCGCGGCTCGTGTGCACCACCTCCACGCGGTCTCCCGTGTCGTTCAGCCGGACGCCCTCCAGCGCGGTGTCCTCCTCCACACTGCCTCCATGGCGCTCGGCCGTGGCGGCGTAGGCCCGTGTCAGTTGCGGAACGTCCACATGCGCAATCTCGCTGGAGATGACTGCGCACACGCCATCCCACACGATCCCGGGCTGCATGCGGGCCGCTTCTTCCACGTCAACAAAACGGAGTGGGAACCCTCTTGAGACGAGGTGATCGGCCAGCGCAGTCATCTCCGGGAGCTGGCCCGGATCGAGCACCAGTCCCAGCCAGGTGATCGGCTTCAATCCAAAAGGCACTCCCAATTCATCGGCGAGGGTTCCGTAGCGCTGGAACCCCTGGTGCGCCAGATCCAGCGCGGCATCGTTCGGCATGTGCACCCAGTGGAGCCCGCCCATACTCCCCTTGCTGGCGTGCTCCGCCACCCGGCCTTGTTCGATTAGCAACGTCCTCATGCCGTCGCGGGCCGCCGCGTATGCCACGGCCGTACCGATCACGCCTCCGCCTACCACCACGATATCAGCGGTTCGCATTGGCTAGAGGCCGTCGGGCAGCAGCCGGATCACGAGCAGCGATGTCAGCATCAGCAGGATAATGCGCATATGAGTCGCCGCCACCGGATAAGAGATGAAGAGCTCATCCGCGATGACAAACGCGCCAAACTGGGCGAACCCAGCCGCAAACGCGGCATAGAGGGCCTGCAGGCCCGGCTGATGGCCGACGCCGCCGAACGTTCCAAATGCCCGCCACATCAGGAACGTGACGAGACCTTCCCATGCGATGATCCCGGCGAAGAGCACGGCGACCAGTCAGGCCGGTGTTCCATAGATGACGGTGGTCTCCCTCAGGAACACCCAGTTGCCCGAGGCACACTTCCAGCCCTCGCCGAGCACCCCCGCTGCCTTGAGGCCGTCGAGCACGTTCGTCAAGAAGACCACAGTGTACCAGGCGGCCCAGAAAAGCAGCACGCCATGCTTCAAGAAGCTCAGGTCGACGTCGATCATGATCCCTCCGGCCGCGCGATCTCAGGCCACCCGCGAGACAACTTCCTCGATAAACCGCCGGATCACGCCCCTGGGACCGCGGCCCCGGGGACCGAATGGCACAATCACCACCTGGGAGATCTGCGGGAAGGCTCGGAGCAGCTCGTGCAGTTGTCCGGCACACTCTGCCGATGTCCCGGCCAACCCGAAGCGCTGCGCCACATCATCGGGAACCTCTTCGGCGGCCCGTGTCACCGAGGTCCGCGACAGGCTCCATCCCTGCGCGCTCATGACTGCTGCGAACCGCGGCGGCATCGTCACGCCCAGGCGATCCAGGATTGGCCGGCTGGTGACCAGCGAGGTGGCCACCATGGGTCTGATGGCGTCCACGGCGTCGGCGCCCTCGTCGGCGATGGAGGTGTACAACCATGCCACACACTCCACATCCTGAAGCCGTCTTCCGGCGCGGCGGACCCCAGCCGTCACGCACTCCATGGCGTAGCGCCAGCCTTCGGCGGTGGAGACGTTGCCGACGATGACGCCATCGGCGACCTCCCCGGCCAGTTCCAGGATTCGCGGACCGCGCCCACCGATGTAGATCGGGACAGAGCCTCGCGGTGGCTGGAAGTCGAGCCGCCCGTGATGCACGCGGACGACTCGGCCCTCCAGTGTGATCTCCCCGCCCGCAAGCAGGGTCCGGATGACCCCGATGGCTTCACGTATTGCCGTAGCAGGATGCTCGCGCCGGATGCCCAGGACTGCGTGGTTTGTCCCACCGGCGCCAAGGCCCAGCACCGCTCGCCCGTCTGAGACCTCATCAAGCGTCGCAAGGGCGGCAGCGGTCAGCGCCGGATGGCGGCTGTAGGGATTGGTCACGCCGGGCCCGAGTCGGAGCCGGCGGGTCTCTCTGGCGATGACCGAGAGGACGCTGTATACGTCCCGCTCCAGGCGTTCATCGTTTCCCCAGAGGTAGTCGTACCCCAGTCCCTCCATCTCCCTCGCCATTTCAACGAGGGTGGAGACCGGCGCCTCCAGCGGGAGACCGACACCGAGCTTCACGGCCATTCAGCTCACCCCGGCGGGCTTGGTCGCCGGCCGCAGGCCATTCCCGTCCAGCTCAACGCGGAGGTTGAGCAGGCCATCGATCCACATCATGTGACCGGGATGCACGAGCACGGTCATGTCTTCCGCCTCAATCAGCGCGGGGCCCCCGATCCGGTGACCTGGGCGCAACCGCTCCGCGCTGAAGACCGCGACACTGGCGAAGGAGCCTTCCTCGTGCAGGAAGATCCTGCGGTCCTCTTTCCGGGCGTCCCGCGGGTCAGGGTCGCCCAGGGGCAGGGGATTAAGGGCGGGCTTGGGAAGCCTGGCTGTGGCTTCGACCGAGAACGTCACCAGCTCGACCCCCGCCTTGCGGTAGGCGGTCCCGTGACCATACGTCGCCTCATAGGCGACCACGAAGCGCTCGATCACGCGCTCGCCGCCGTCGCCTGCCGCGAGGTCCTCATCGTTCACCGGGATTCTGACGGTGTGCACCTGCCCGCGAAACTGCAGATGCGCGAACCGTCGCAGCACCAGCCCCTTCGTTGGAAGCTTCTCGTCATGCATGCGTCGGGTCATCGACGTCTCAAGTCCGGCAAACCGTTGTGCCCACCTGTTCAGATCGAACGGCGCCCGCATGGGATCGGAGACCTCGGCCACCCGCTTCGCGTCGCTCGCGGCGATGCCGAAGGCGGAGAACACGGCGGCCGTGGAGGGGATCACCACCTGCCGGCAGCCCAACCTCGACGCGTATGCGCCTACGTGGAGTCCGGCCGCGCCGCCGTAGCCGATGACCACAAAGTGTGTCGGGTCCTGCCCACGCTCCACGGTCACCTTCCGGATCAGATCCGCCATCTGGGCATCGACGATCTCGATGACTGCCGCCGCAGCCTCCGGCACCGTCATGCTCATCGGGCCGGCCAGGCGCGTCCGGATCGCCTCATGCGCCCTGGCGGGATCCAGGCTCATCCTGCCGCCCAGAAAGTAGTTGGGGTTGAGCCGCCCCAAGACCAGATTGGCATCCGTGACGGTCGGTTCGTCACCCCCGCTGCCATAACAGGCCGGACCAGGCCGGGCGCCGGCGCTCTGCGGCCCGACTTTCATCACGCCGGTCTCCGGCTCGATCCAGGCGATACTCCCCCCCCCGGCGCCGATCGACGCCACGTCCAGCACCGGAAGGGCCACGGGGTACTTCGAGAATACGGCGGTCTCGGCGTACGTGGGTTCCCCACCCACGATCACCCCCACGTCGAAACTCGTTCCGCCGACGTCGGTCGTGATCACGCGGTCGAAGCCCAGGTGGTCCGCCAGGGCCTGCGCGCCAAGCACGCCTCCTGCGGGCCCGGAGGACAGCAGCGTGACGCCCCGGGTGCGCGCCTCATCGATGGATGACACGCCTCCCGCCGAGTGCATAACCGCAATCGCACCATGATGGCCCTCCTCCTGGAGCCGGACCCGCGTTCGTTCAAGATAGCGAGCGACGACGGGCGTCAGGTAGGCGTTGAGCACCGTGGTGGAGGTGCGCTCGTACTCCCTCATGAGCGGGATCAGGTCGCTGGAGGCGGTGATGAACCACCCATTCCCGTCGCGCCGCTCACCGTCGCCTTCAGCCTCAAGCCATCGCTGAACCTGCCGCTCATGCTCCGGGTGCAGGAACGACCAGAGGAAGCAGATCGCCACGGCGTCCACACCTTCGTGGCGGAGGCGCTCCAGGATGGACTGGTGGCGTTCCAGGTGCAGGGGCGCCACCACGCGCCCGTTCCGGTCCACACGCTCATTGACGCCGAAGATTCTCGAGCGTGGCACGAGCGGCTCGGCTTTGGACAGGCGCGCGACGTTGATGATCTCGGACTCGGTGAGGCCCGCGGCCTTCTGGATCGTCCGCCCGATGAGAATGGCGTCCTCGTGTCCGCTCGTGGTCAAGAGGGCCACGTTCGCTCCGGTGCGGGTGATGAGCACGTTCGTCGCCACGGTCGTCCCGTGCGCAAAGACCGCTGTTTCCACCAGCACTTCGCGCAGCGGCCGGCCGAGGCGCCGGGCTGCCTCGGCCACGGACGCCAGCACGCCCTCCTCGAACTGCGGTGGCGTGGAGGGCGCCTTGGCGCGTGTGATGTGCCCGCGCGCGTCGAGTACGACGCAGTCGCAGAACGTCCCTCCGCTGTCAACCGCGATGAGGTAGCTCATTGCGCCGGCATGCTCCCGGGCCTCGGCCCGTGGCGGTACAGCCATGTGGAGGACAGTCCGGCGTCGTCCAGGACCGGATCGTCTGTCCTGGCAATCTCGACCTCCAGGCGCGTGAAGCAGTGGGGACAGTAAAACTCACGGAGCTCGAAGCGGTGTCCCCCGACGCGGTGCGGGTTGACCTCCGGGCCGATGTGCTGCACGGGGTACCGGGCCATCGCCGCGAACCGCTTATATGGAACATCTGCAGAGCCCAACACGTGGCCGCATCGACAGCGGACGACTGCGAGATCGCCGCGCAGATCGTAGAAGAGCGCCTCCGAGAGGCGAACCCCCTCGGCGATCGGCTCCCACGTTTGGACCGGTCGAAGGGGAATTGACTTCGCTGGATCATCAGATTGTGCCGCTCGGCGCCGTTCCTGGCGGAGTTGACGGCGCACCTCTGCCGTTGCCGCCGCATCGACGCCGTCGCCCGGCCCGCTTGTGATGACGCCGTAGGCCCGCCGGGCCCACTCCGGCGAGACGAGGCCATTTTCCACATCTCTCGCCACCAGGCGCGGATCCCGTTCGAGCGGATCGCCGTACCCCCCGCCCCCCATGGATACTGTCCGGTACACATCTCCCCGCCGCATCGAGGTCTGGGCATAGGCTCCGTAGACCTCGAGCACCCCGGACATCTCGCCAAAGGATTGGGGAACCGCTCCGCGCGCGAACCGGTCCAGGACATCGGAGTTCCGTAGAATGGCGAACTGGTTGGTGGTGGAGGGGTGGCCGCCGAACATCCCGGGCGACTCCGGCTGCTCGATGCCG
Organism: Armatimonadota bacterium; assembly: GCA_052387355.1. Taxonomy (GTDB): domain Bacteria; phylum Sysuimicrobiota; class Sysuimicrobiia; order Sysuimicrobiales; family Humicultoraceae; genus JBQTJG01. Next base: position 18,688 of record JBQTJG010000311.1, read on the forward strand.
AAGGTGTGCAGGATCTTCGTCGGGATCTCGTCCACACCGTTGACGGTATACATCATGCTGATCCCGGCGCCGCCGCGGAACTTGCCCGGGCCTCCGGAGTCCGGCGTCTGCCGGCGATAGAGGTAGAGGATGGGGTAGCGAAACTCGTAACTCTCCACGTTGGCGATGGTGGAGCGGACCGAGCTGGTATGGCCGCCGGTATCGATGCCGTCCCGCCAGCAGAGCGCACCCCCGCCACCGGCCATCCCGTCCAGCAGCGGGCCGCCGAAGGGCCGCCCTTCCTGGTCTGTGCCGAAGAGTTCTTCGAGCGCCTTGACGCCCTGCCACCCGGCCATGGCGCGGTCGCGGTATCGCTCGCTGGCGCCCAGCATCTTGCCGATCGTGATGCTGGCCAGGTTCCGCACCTCCCAGATGGACGTGGTGGTCGACTTGGATACTCCGGCCGGCCACCGCGCGTGCACCACAGTACCGGGGCGGGAGCGCACGGTGACGGTCCGCATGACGCCTGCCGGTGACCAGGGGATGTCCCAGCACAGGTAGACCATCAGCGCCCCCAGCACCCCACCGATCAGTCCGTTCAGCGTGCAGTTGATGACCGCCGGCGCCTGTGGCGCGCTCTCGGAGAAGTCGAAGACCAGGTGGCCCCCCTCGTTGGTCATGGTGACGTGGCAGTCATAGATGCGGTCGCCGAACTCGATATAGCCGCGGTGCCGCCAGGTGCCGTCCGGCAGCTCCGCAAGGCGAGCGCGGAGCCGGCGCTCGGTGTAGTCGATGATGTCGGCCATGGCGGCCTGCACGGTCTCGTACCCGAACTCCTGGAAGGTCTCCAGCAGCCGGCGCTTGACCACCTGCGCGCCAGCCACCTTCGCGCGCAGGTCCAGGGCGAGCAGATCGGGCAGCCGGGAGTTTTTCAGGTAGGTAGCCTCCACGTCCCTGCGAAACCGCCCGCCCTCGATGAGTTTGATGGGTCCAATCAGCGGCTGCTCGCCGAAGATGTCAGCGGCGCCCACCTGGACCTGACCCGCCACCGGTCCCCCAACGTCGATCACGTGCAAGGAGGCGCCGGTCCAGGCCACAGGCTGCCCCTTCCAATGAACTGGCCCGGCCACCATCACGCAGTTCTGGTGGCACACCGAGACATAGGGATCGTTGCAGAGAAACACATCGTCGGGATCGAATCCCGGGTCGTCGCGGTATTCCTGGATGAGATGCTTGACAAAGGGCGCGAGCGTGGTGGCCTGCGCGCAGATGAACGTATCGATGTAGACGAGATCGCCCGCTGCGGTCATCAGCCCGGTGTTCAGATCGAACACTTCCGTCGCCACCGGCGATCCGGAGAGCCGGCTGATGGTCCGGGCGCCCTCGTCGTTGATGTACCAGAGGCGGTGCCGCAGGATCTCAAAGGTCTTGGGATCCAGTCGGAGTCCGGCTTCGGTCGAGAGCGCCACCGCAGGTCCTCCTTTCTATCGGAGCGCGGGCTGAGCGGCCGTCACGAACAGCGGCGGCAGCTCTTCCAGCGTGACGACCTCGCCAAAGTAGGTCTTGACCTTGGCCAGCGTGTCCTCATGGAAAGCCTGCCGGGGACCCGCCACGCAGTCGCGGACGACCACGATGTCGAAGTCCCGATAGTACCCGTCGCGGATCGTGGTCTCGACACAGAAATCGGTGTTGCATCCCGCGATGAGCAGCATCTCGATCCCGAGCATCCGGAGCTTCGCGTCCAGCGTGGTTTCGAAGAACACTGAAGCGCGGTGCTTCTCGATCACGTAATCCTCCGGCCGAATCTCCGCCCCGATCTCCTCCATGAAGTCGGTTTCCCACGTTCCCTTGAGGCACGGCCACCACTTCTGTTTGTCCATGTGGGAGGGGATGCGGCGGCGCCTGCGCGTGACGTCGTCGGGGAAATGGAACTGCTGGGAGTAGAGGATGGGGATCTTTCGCTCGCGCGCCAGGCGGATCAACCGGAGCACGTTGGGGATGATCGCGCGCTGGTTGCGCGTGCCCACGCCCGATTTCTCCATCTGACTCTCGGGATGGCAGAAGCCTTTCTGCATGTCGATGACCAAAAGAGCGGTGACCTCCGGGGGGATGAACGGACGAATCGACGTCCCGCGTGTCTCCATCGCACTCAAGCCTCCTCGTCTCGGTGATCGATCACGTGCACTTCCATATCTCGCCGCACGCTGGCGATGTGCTCTCGCACGGCTAGGCGTGCCCTGCGGGCATCCTGCGCCCTGATCGCCTCGTAGATCTGCCGGTGTTCTCGCAGTGAGCGCTCGGGCCGGCCGGGAAGGTCCCACAGCGCGGCCCGCTCCTGGATGAGCTGCTGCCCGAGGGTCTCGGCCAGATCGCGCAGCACCGCGTTTCCGGCACTCCGCACGAGTCCGTCGTGAAAGAGCAGGTCGGCCTGGACGAGCGCCGTGACATCCCGATCCGCCGCCCCCGCCTCCATCTGCCTCAGCGCATCCTCCATCTGCTCCAGTCCCTCGGCGCGGAGGCGCTCGGCGGCCAGCTCCGCCGCAAAGGTCTCCTGGGCCTCGCGGACCTCCAGCAACTCGCGGACCCGCCCGCGATGCCGCGCGATCCACTCGCGCCATTCCAGTCGCAGCCGGCGGGCATCCCCGAAAGACGTTCTCACGAAAGTGCCCTCGCCGTGCCGGATTTCCACGTGCCCCATCGCCTGAAGGAACTGCAGGGCCTCGCGCACGGTGGCGCGGCTCACCTGGAGTTGCTCGCTCAACTGCCGCTCGCCCGCGAGCCGATCTCCCGGCCGCAGCTTGCCCTTTTCAATCAGACGCCGGATCTGGCGCACGGCATGGTCCTTCAGGCGGACCGGTCGAATGGGTTCCAGCCGGACATCTTCCTGCGTTGGGACTCGCAGCCGCGTGGGAATCGGGCGTCCCCTCCTTACCGCCGGGCGACGGGATGGGCGCCGGTCTCAGTCGCTCCACTGCCAAAGTGGCCGGCCCTGGCCCTCGCCGCCAGCACATCCAGCACCACCCGCGCGGCAACCCTCGGGGTGTAGCCGGACGGGTCAAATATTGGAGCGACCTCCACGACGTCCAGGGCGCCAATCCGACCGCCACCGAGCACCTCCAGCGCCCGCACGAGTTCCCGGCCCGTCAGGCCGCCGACCTCGGGTCCGCATGTGCCCGGGGCGTACGCCCCATCGAGCACGTCGATGTCGACCGAGAGGTACGTGGTCTCCGTCCCGTCGCCCGCAGCAGTCAGCGCGCGCCGGGCCGCCTCTTCGATGCCCATCTGCTCGATCTGACGGATCGTGAAGACCGTGACCCCATGCTGCTCAACGACGTCCTGCTCCAGACGCGGGTTGGCGGCACCGTGCGCCCCGATGATCGCGACGTTGCGGCCGTCCACGTTGGGCAGGTCCAGCACCCGGTGCACCGGGGTGCAGTGAGAGAGTATTTCGCCGGCGATCTCCGGCGCGGTATCCAGGTGCGTGTCGAGCATGATGAAACCCATCTTGCCGCCGGTCTGCCTGGCCAGCGCGCGCGCGCCCGGGATCGTCGTGGAATGATCCCCGCCCAGCAAGACCGGGAAGCAGCCGCCGGCGTAGAGCTCGGCGAGGAGCCGCTCGGTTTCCTCGAACGTGCGCGCCGCATTGCCGGCGACGGGATCGACGTCACCGCAGTCGACGATCGTGAAGTAGTCCGACAGCGTCAGGTCGTAGTCGTAGTGATAGTTGGCGCCAAAGGCAAAGTGCGACGAAGCGTCTCGAACGGCGCGCGGGCCGTGGCTGGCGCCCGGTCGCGTCACCGTGGTGCTGTCGAACGGGAGGCCCAGGATCGCGACGCTCGCCCCGGCCGCCCGGAGCGCCCCCCGTTCCGGTCGAACATAGGGAGCCTTTAAGAACGTTGCAATGCCTGCATGGAGGATCGACATATACACCTCCCAGCCCGTCACTCACCCTGCGCCGGTGATCGCGCGGCGACCGTTGCAGGTCCACTCCCATCCTGTGACATCCTCGCCGCTCGGGCGGCGTTCCTCACCGCATCGACGATGTTCTGGTAGCCGGTACAACGGCAGAGGTTTCCCGCAAGCGCTTCCCGGATCTCGCGTTCGTCCTCGAGACGCGCGCGCTCACCGATCAGGTAGTGCACGGTCATCAGAAACCCAGGGGTGCAGAAGCCGCACTGGAGGGCGTGGGCCTCCCAGAAAGCCTGTTGCAGGGGGTGGAGGTCTTCGCCATCGGCGAGCCCCTCGACCGTCATCACCCGGGCGCCATGCGCCTGTACGGCGAAGATCAGGCACGAGCGGGCCGGCTCCCCGTTCACTAGGATCGTGCAGGCCCCGCAGACCCCCTGCTCGCACCCCAGGTGCGTTCCGCGTAGTCCCAGATCTTCGCGAAGGAAGTCGGCGAGGAGCCTGCGAGCCTCCACCTCAGCCTCGACGTCGCTGTCGTTGACGACCAGCCTAATGTGGTGCGTTGATCCCATCGGAAGCTCCTGTTCGC
>JBQTJG010000312.1:0-2654 GCA_052387355.1 Armatimonadota bacterium
AATTCGGCTTCCGATGGATCACGGAAAACGGCTCCGGTAGCTTTGTCCATGCCCCGGAACTTGGTCCCAAGTACGTTGAGAATACCTAGCATGAGCAGCACAATGGCTCCGATCTGCGCCAATCGTACCCATGTGCGCGCCTTGGTGTCAACTCCAGCATAATCGCCCTACCTAGTTGGTTTGGTTCTTGCTGCCGTCGTGTTCTTCAGGCCGGAACTGGAGAGGATACCAGCACCTAGATGGTGGGCTCTTGGGGTCTTAGGGGTTCTCTTTCTATACGCTTTGGTTCGTGCCAATTTCCTCCAGTATTCGGAGGTTGAACGAGAGCGAGACGCTAATCGTGATCGTGTTGCGGATCTTGAAAAGCGATTGGTCCCGCGCATCGCACTGGAGTTTGATCCAGACGATCAACAATGTGTGTATGATGCGTCCGAACAATACGCCATCGTTATTGGAACGGAATTCCGGGAGTTACGGTTGCGGCTACAAAACGCCAGCGATGCTCGCCTAGAACGAGTGCGCGTTTTGGTAGAAAGCATAGAGCAGCAAATGCCATTAGGGGAACAACCGCTCCGATTCCTGCGCGATCCGGGGGAAGATATCGAGGTGGGGCCTCCTCCAAACATTGAACACCGCCATCATTATCCGAATTCCGTTCGCGGATATGATCTAGCCCCTCACGAACGTACTTATGTCAATCTGCTCTTCAAGAATGAGACAGTGTATTGCCCACGTCGAAGTGAGACAGGCGGGGTCTGAAACGATGTGAGGGTCTGGCGTCTCCCGTGGCTCACGGAGGGGGTACAATCCGATGAGTCGGGGGGTGGGGGCGGATGTTGAATCCGCAGCAGCGACGCTGGACGGCCGAGGAGAAACTGAAGATCCTGGAGGAGGCCCGGCAGGCGGGGCAGAGTGTCAGCGAAGTCTGCCGGCGCCATCAGATCGCGCCCGGACAGTTCTATCTGTGGGAGAGGCAGGCCCGGCACGGCGCCCTCCAAGCATTACGCGACGGCAAGCGAGGCCGCAAGGTGGCCGATCCCACGGCGCGGTTCCAGACCGAGCTCACCCGGCTGCGGGCGACGGTCGCCGAGTTGAGCACCGAGAACTTGCAGCTGAAAAAGGGGCGCTGGCCGTAAGGCCGCAGCGGCGCTATGGGCCGGAGGAGAAAGCGGCGATGCTCCAGACGGTCGACCAGACCCAGCGTCTGACGGGGCGTGCGATTCGGGAGATCCTGGGACACCTGGGAGTGTCCGCGGCCACCTATTACAGGTGGATCGACCGCGCGCAGGCCGGTGCCTTGGCGGATCGCGCCGGGCCAACGCGGCGCCCAGCGGTCCCGCCGACGCCAGGCGAGGGGGACGCGGTCTGCCGCTTCGCACTCCGGCATCCCACGATGGGGTACAAACGCCTGACGTGGCTGATGATCGATGAGGATGTCGCCTATCTGCGCGCCCACCAGGTGTATCGCATTCTGGTGGACGCGGACCTGGTGGCGCGGCGCCCGCGGGTGACGACGGACCTCACACGCCCGGAGGCGCCCACGCGGCCGGATCAGGTGTGGCATATCGACCTCATGTATCTGTACGTGCGGCCCCGCTGGTTCTACTTGGTGGACATCCTCGATGGGTACAGCCGCTTCCTGGTGCACTGGAGCTTGAACCGGACCATGGAGGCTGAGACCGTTACGCTGACAGTGCAGCAGGCGTTGGACGCGCTCACGCCGCGCCGGCCGGGGGCGCCGGTGCTGATCCATGACCACGGCGCGCAGTTTCGCAGCACGGAGTGGCGCCGGTTCATCATTGGGGCGGGGCTGATCGATGTCAAAACGCGGATCGCCCATCCCGAATCCAATGGCCGGCTGGAACGGCTCCACCGCACGCACCGGCAGGAAGGGGTTGGCGGAGAGGAGGTGAGCGACTACTACCAGGCCGTCGAGGCTATGACCCGCTGGGGGCGATACTACAACGACCGGCGGCCGCACTCAGCCTTGGGGTATATGCCGCCCGTCGAGTACTATCGTGGTGATCCGCAGGCTCGATGGGACGACCGTCGGCGCAAGCTGGCCGACGCAGTCACGGCGCGTAAGGCGTACTGGAGACAATCCGGCCATGGGAGGCAGGATCCCTCATAAAATTAGGACGGCGTTTTGTCTCACTTCATAATGGGCAGGACAATTGCAGTACTGACTAGATTCAGGGTTTATGGTCACTCCCCGCAATCCGGCGCCAGCGTCTTGGTCTGGGAAAGGCTGAAATGGCATTTGGGGCGCACCCTGTGGGTCTAGTCTCGCTAGAATCAACTTTGTGTCGATAGAATGCTTCGCATGATTCTTGATCCCGATTCTCAGTAACCGATAGGGACCGCGTATGATCTCTTCTTGGATTGAAGATTCCATGACACACGAAGGGTCGGACTGGTCGAAGAAAATTTCGAGCCCAGTTGGAAACACAGATTGCGCGGGCCGATGCACTCGCTGTACCCGTAGGACCACTATCAATATTCCCAAGAGCATTCCAACAATGGCCACAGAAGCCAAAAAGGGATAATGTACGGCCACTGCCACAACTGAGCATATGTGGCCAGCACACGTCGAATAGGTGCGAATGAAGTCGGATGTCATAGCCAACCAGACCAAAGCAACCAGACCGGCGAAA
>JBQTJG010000313.1:0-2107 GCA_052387355.1 Armatimonadota bacterium
TTCCGCAAACTGCGCCGGAGACACAGCTAACCTTCACAAATGCCCGAATATAGCGAGGTGAGCATCATGTCGCTGAACTCTTGAGGTTTACCACAAACTCGAATTTGGTCGCTTGCTCGACCGGAAGATCGCCCGGCTTTGCACTCTTGAGAATCTTGTCGACGTAGGCGGCCGCGCGCCGGAACATGTCCGCGCGATCGACGCCGTAGGCCATGAGGCCGCCGGCGTCGGCGAACTCTCTCAAGTGGAAGATCGACGGCAGCCGGCTGCTCGTCGCCAGGTCGGCGATACGCGTGAGGTTGTCCGCGAAGAGGGGATCCGGCGTGACGAAGAGCGCGCGGGCGCCCGCGGCCGTGGCGTCCCGGAGGGCGCCGGCGAACTCCCCGACGCCGCGCACCTCGAGCGAATGCAATCGAAGGCCGAGCCGAGCCGCGGGCTGCTGGAGCTCCTTCCAGCTGAGCGGCGACGTCGTGCCGCGCGGGTTCCACAGCACGGCCACCCGGGAAAGGGTGGGCACGAGTTCCCGGAGCATCTCCAGTCGCTTGCCCACCAACTCCGGCGCCAGCTGGGCGAGGCCGGTGATGTTGCCACCCGGACGCGCCAGGCTCTCGACGAGCGCGCCCGCGGCCGCCGCGACGACGATCGGGATCGCGGTGGTCGCCCGCGCGGCGATCCGCCCATCGGTGGCGGTCGACGCCACCAGCACGTCGACCTTGAGCCGGACCAGCTCGGCGGCTAGCTCGGGCAGGCGACGGTCGTCGCCGTTCGCGTAGCGGTACTCGATCGCGATGTTCTTGCCTTCAACCCAGCCGAGGTCGCGGAGGCCCTGCTGGAAGGCCCGGTGCCACGGCGCCGCGACGCTCGGCGAAAAGGGCGAGAGGAAGCCGATCCGCGGGGTCGCCGGCTGAGCGGCACCAAGCCGCGGCAGGCTGAGGGCCGCCAGCGACGCGACGACGAACCGGCGCCGTGAAGAGACCAGGCCGCTGTGCATCACGAAGGCTCAAGCGGACCGGTCGGGATCTCTATCATCACGGCATCGCCATTGGGCTGCCCAACGTGCACGCTCACCGGTCGGGTGCGAGCAACGCGAGCGCCCGATCCGGTGGAGCGTGGAGTCGTGGAGTTGGGCAGGGCCAGTTCCAGCAGTCAGTGTCCTGCGCTTCGGGTCATCGCCCATGAAGGCCCCAGAGTCCCTTGACGACACGAGCCTCGTAGATATGGCCGTACGTGTGGACGAGGGCGAGTTGACCGAGAAACCAAGCGCGCGTCTTGCCCGTCCAATACTCCACGAGCCACCGACCGTTGGCCCCGACTGCGCCCTCCTCGATTCCGACGCGCTGCGCAAACTGCTCGGTGATCACCGCGTCCAACGCTTCCGGCCTCAGAGATTGCATAACTTCGAGGGTGCGGAGGCCCACCGCGTCCCAGTAGGCGCGGAGGGCGGCGAAGTCCACCTTGTCGCTTAACTCGTCGACCTCCACATCGTCCATGCCGGTACCGATGTCCCGGCGGTGGAGCCCCAGTCGTTCAAGCCATTGTTGCTGGTCGAGGACCTCGCGGCGATCGGCTAGGAATCGATTGACGCCGATGTCTTCGGCGCGTGTGACGTGATACAGGAGCCACGTTATCGTGTTGACGCGACGGTCTGGCCGATGACGCAGCTGATAATCGGTCAAGCCGGAAACCAGGTCATCGATGAAGCGTCCGTGGAGGTCATCGTAGCGCGTCCGAAAGAAGGCCATCGTGTCCATGAAGGACCTCCACGTCGCTCGTACTATCGGTCGAAACATCCCCCGCTGCCCAACGCCGGGCTGAGCGGCCGGCGTCTCGCCGGCCCGCTCGAGCCGAAGTTGGGCTTCGTGGGACCCGCGTCGTCAGGAGTGCATTCACTCAAGGACCTGATCGGCCTGCAGCAACAGCGACGGTGGGATCGTGACGCCAAGCGCTTTAGCGGTCTTGAGGTTAACACTACTGTGTCATAAAACTTTCTGGCGCCGCCAGGCCGCAGGCTCATGACCGCAGGAGAGACACGGAGTGTGCGCAAGGAGGGCCCGCCCCTGACGGCGATACAGGGTGGCGATCGAGGAGGGGACATGGCGTTCAGGCC
>JBQTJG010000314.1:0-2786 GCA_052387355.1 Armatimonadota bacterium
GATCGTGGCGAGCACGCAGCTCGTCGGCCCGTACAAGATTCCCAACTACGAGTGCACGTTCAAGGCGGTATTCACCGACAAGGTGATCGTCAGCCCGTATCGCGGCGCGGGCCGGCCACACGGCTGCTTCGTCATGGAGCGCCTGATGGATCGCGTCGCACTCGAGCTGCACCTCGACCGCGCGGAGGTTCGGCGGCGCAACTTCATCCAGCCGGATGAATTTCCATATGACACAGGGCTGATCTTCCAGGACAACGCACCGCTCATCTATGACAGTGGAAACTATCCCGCGGTATTCGAAAAGGCGCTCGAGATGATCGACTACGCCGGCTGGCCGGCGCGGAAGACCGCGGCGCAGCGGCAGGGCCGCGCCCTGGGTCTCGGCTTCGCCTTGTACGTCGAGGGCACCGGCATCGGCCCGTATGAGGGGTGCCGGGTCACAGTTGAGCCGAGCGGGAAAGTGTACGCGGCGACGAGTGTGGGGACGCAGGGGCAGGGGCACCAGACCGTGTTCGCGCAGATCATCGCCGACGCGCTTGGCGTGCACATCCGCGACGTCACGCTGACGACAGGCGATTCGGGCGCCTTTGGATGGGGCACGGGCACCTTTGCGAGTCGCGCGGCCGTCGTGGCAGGCAACGCGGTTGCGCTGGCCGCCCAGGCAGTGCGGGAGAAGACGCTCACGGTCGCGGCGCGGCTGCTTGAAGCGCGGCCCGACGATCTTGAGCTTGCCGACGGCAATGTCTTCGTGGGTGGGTCACCGTCGCGATCCGTTCCGCTGGGCGAGGTCGCGGCCGCCGCGAATCCGCTCCGCGGGACGATTCCTCAAGAGTGGGAAGGGCCCGGTCTGGAAGCGTCACGCTATTTTGCGCCTCCGCGCGGGACGTTCGCCTCGGGCTGTCATGCCGCGGTCATCGAGATCGATCGGGGAACCGGCGCGGTGCGCATCCACAAGTACGTGGTGGTGCATGACTGCGGGAAGATCATCAACCCGATGATCCTGGAAGGACAGATCCGGGGCGGCGTGGCTCAGGGGATCGGCAATGCCTTCTACGAGAAGCTGGTGTATGACGACAACGGACAACTGCTCACGCAAACCTATATGGACTACCTGCTGCCCACAATCGCCGAGGTTCCGCGGGTCGAGGTCGGTCACATCGAGACGCCATCGCCAATGAATCCGCTGGGGATCAAGGGCGCGGGCGAGGCCGGTGTGATCCCTGTACCTGCGGTCTTTGCGTCGGCCATCGATGATGCGCTGGGCACGCGGATCACCGAGATGCCTCTGTCGCACAGCCGGCTGCTGGAACTGGCGACGGCGGGCGGTGTGACCTCTGGGGTCGCGGCCACTGTCGGTGGGGCGGCGGGCGCTGCGGCCGGGGGCGACGGCGCATGAAGTCCGCGCCGTTCAAATACCTGGCCCCGCGGACCCGCGAGGAAGCCCTCGACGCCCTGCGCCGCTACGGTCCTGAGGCCAAACTGCTGGCAGGCGGTCAGAGCCTGGTGCCGCTGCTCGCAATGCGCCTGGCGCGGCCGGCGGTGATCATCGATCTCAACCGCATCCGTGACCTAACCCACATCAGAACCTCGCGCGGCGGGCTAGCGATTGGCGCGATGACGCGCCAGCGCATTCTTGAGCATGACCCGCTGGTCGCCGCACGCGCACCGCTTGTGCACGAAGCGCTGCGCTGGGTCGGACATCCCCAGATCCGCACCCGCGGTACGATCGGCGGCAGCCTCGCGCACGCTGATCCATCCGCTGAGCTTCCCGCGGTCGCCTCGGTACTCGACGCGCGGCTCGTGCTGGCGAGCGCGCGCGGTGAGCGGGTCATGGGCACCGCAGGATTCTACACCGGCTACCTCACCACGGCGCTCGGCCCCATGGAGATGCTGACCGAGGTGCGCATCCCGGCGCAGCCGCCCGGCGCCGGATGGGCGTTTGATGAAGTGGCGCGCCGCCGTGGCGACTTTGCGCTGGCCGGCGTGGCAGTGCTGCTGCGCTGTGACGCCGATCGCCGCTGCACCGATGCCCGCATCGGCTTCACCGGCGTGAGCTACGGGCCGGTGCGAGTAGCAGAAGCCGAGCAGTCGCTTGTGGGAAAACGCATCAGCAACGCCACCGCAGCCGAAGCCGGTAAGATTGCCGCAGCGGCGCTCGATCCTGACGGTGACATCCACGCCTCGGCTGCGTACCGCCGCCACGTCGCCGGCGTTCTGGCGGAGCGGGCGGTGCTGCTCGCGGCGGAGCGGATGGCGGTGCCGGCGTGAAGCCAGCGACGACGAAGGGACCGCGACTCATTCCCGTAACCGAGACCCAGATCCGTCTCAGGGTCAATGGTGCGGAGGTCGTGCGATCCGTGGACGTCCGCCGCACGCTTGCGGATTTTCTCCGAGAGGATCTGAGCCTGACCGGCACGCACCTGGGGTGCGAGCACGGCGTGTGCGGCGCGTGTACGGTGTTGCTGGATGACCAGCCGGTGCGGTCCTGCCTGTTGTTCGCAGTCCAGGCCGATGGAAGTGCAGTCACGACCGTCGAGTCGCTGGGTATGCCTGACGCCCTCTCGCCGCTCCAGCAGGCGTTCGTCGAGCACCACGGACTGCAATGCGGCTTCTGCACCGCCGGCATCCTCATGAGCGCGCACGCGCTGCTGCGCGATCGCCCCGATCCCTCTGATGAGGAGATCGCTGAGGTCCTGGGCGGCCACCTCTGTCGCTGCACGGGCTACACGTCGATCATGGATGCAGTCCGGGCGGCGGCAGGACGTGCGCAGTCCGGCGACGCGTGA
>JBQTJG010000315.1:0-12826 GCA_052387355.1 Armatimonadota bacterium
ATGCGACGAGTCAGAGTGCGTGTGAAAAAAGGACGGGTTGTTAGCCCTCCGGATCTCCCCGAGGATTTTGAGGCTGAGCTGACGCTTGTGGACGAGGCCGGCGGTCACGGTCTGCTAAGCGAAACCAACCGAGCTTACGCTACTCTCAAGGCCGACGCAAACGCCTGGAAGCAAGAGCGGGAAGAGCGAGGCCTCTGGGACGGCACGTTGGCAGATGGTCTTGCGTCTCCGGACAAAGAGTCGTAACTCCGCACAACTTTCCACATGGCAGCACCACAACGTGGGGACATCTGGCTGGCGGACCTCAATCCGACCCGCGGACGGGAACAGGCCGGCCAGCGACCTGTTTTGGTCTTCTCCGTCGATGAGTTCAACGAGGGGCCGGCGGAGCTGATTGTTGTCCTCCCCATTACCTCCACGATTCGCCCGATCCCCCTCCATGTGGTCGTCCAGCCGCCCGAAGGTGGCCTAAAGGTTCAGAGTCGCATCCTCACCAACGCGATCCGATCGATGAGCAAGGAACGACTCGTTGTTCGCTGGGGAGCGGTCTCCCCGGAAACGATGGCAGCCGTCGAGGACCGAGTACGGACGCTCCTAGGGCTGTAGCGGAACGGCCGACTGCGAGTCTTAAGCCGCCTTACCGAGAAGTCCCTGATCAGTTCAATTGGCAGCGGATCCTTGAGGAGAGCTGTTCGAATATCGGCTAGGTGTGGCACCCCATTTGGCGAGCCCGGCGAGTCCCATGTGCAGAGAGCCATTCTCGCGGATCTCCTGACTCTCGTGTGGGAGGCGCCGGGGCCAGGTACCTGTGTAATGTTCGCCTATCGCTGGCGTCGAGGATTGCCGGCTGGACGGTGAGTGGTCACGCGGGACCTGGGTCGTGCGCGCGGGGTCTGCGCCGCGTTCGGCGCCAACTGACGCCGAGCTTGAACAACCGGTTGGGACCAGGCGCGTCGTAGAGCCACTGCAAGGTCGACTCCAGGATCTGCCGCTGCGTGACCGCGTCACCCGGCTCGCCGAACGGATTCCCGTAGGGGAACCGGACATGCAGTGTCCGCGGGACCCCTGTGGCGATCGTGATGTAGGGAACCATCGTGAGGCTGACTGTGGCGATCCCGGCCTCTTCCATCCCATTCTGGACCAGTCCAACGGACCGGTGGCACACCGGTCACCCAGGGGAGAGCACGACCGCGTCGACGTGATCGGCTGACAGCCGTGAGACGATTTCGGGTACGGTCTCTCGGGCAAGCCGTTGCGGGCTCGGGATCCAACCATAAAGCCGACATGCCAGGGCGCCACGCTCCCGATGACGTGCTCATGGGCCAGCTCGCGAAGGCGATCGAGCGGAAAGATGCAGTTGGGGTCCTGATCGGGATCGGTGTGATCGTAGTGATCGTGGGCAAATCGCAAGTCCGCCGTACTCACGTCGCCTGGTATCCACCGAACGGAGTCGTCGCCTGCATGGGAGATCATGTCGAAGGACTCGGTGCCGTGGACGTACACTCCACCAGACGTGGCCAGCGCCACGCGCAGCGCCGAGAGCGGCTTGTCCAGTCGATGGAACGCCACCCGGGTGTTGCGCAGCGACGTAAAGTGTCCTGCGTGGCTGACCGTGCACCGGGCCTCCCACGCGGCCCACTGTTCCTCCCTGGTGCTGGTGTCCATCGGCTCCACGTTCATGGGAGACTTCTTCGCTCCCTCAGAAATAGTCCCGCGTGCGGCCGTGCTCGACGTAGGCCGACACGTTGGCGAGCTCGATCAACGTCGGCCAGATTTGCTCGTCGAGGAGAGCTTCCAATTTCTGGATGACCGCGATCTGACGTTCCAGCGGGCGAATGAGGTGCATGTACGGTTCCTGTTCGGCGCGCGCAGCGGCGAGTTCTGCTTCCAGACGCTTGCGGTACCCTTCGGCGGCGTCGAGGAACTGCTCCAGAATCCCCCGCAACTGATAGTATTCCTGGTCCTTCTTCCGTTTGCCTGGCATCCGACCTCGCTCCCAATCACATCGTCTCAAGCGTCCTTGACCAGGGTCGAGTGGTATACTAACGTATCATCATACCTCATTCACCGCTATGCTCCTTTTGGAGGTGAGGCTCGTGGCAAAGGTGCTCCCCGAGTCCCAGAAGACCGAAAAGCGCAAGACCTCCCATCCCATCATCGACGCCGACGTCCATCATACGGTGACCCTCAATGACCTGACGCCCTACCTCTCCGAGTACTGGCGGCACTTCATCGAGGCGACCCGCATCACCGGCATCCCGTCCAACCCGTACCCGAAGACGGGCAACGCCGGCGTGAGATCCGACAGCTTTCCTCCGGGCGGAGGCCGCCCTGGGTCCGACCCCGATTTCGTGCGGACGCAACTGCTCGATGAGTGGGACATCGAGTATGCCATTCTGAACTCGAACTTTCAAATGGTGGCGCTGCTCCCGCACACCGACTTTGCCGTCGCGCTCGCCACCGCCACGAACGAGTGGACGCGGGAGTACTGGCTCCAACGTGATCCGCGCTTCAAAGCCAGCATCGTCATCCCAGCCCAGGACGCCGAGGAATCCGCTCGTGAGATCGACCGCGCCGTGGCGAGTCATCCCGGGTTCGTCCAGGTCCTCCTTCCAAGTAGTTCAGACAAGCCCTACGGCCACCGGCGCTATCACAAGATCTATGAGGCCGCGGCGCGCCACGGGCTGCCGATCGGGATTCACCTGGGTGGTGCCACGGCGTCGACGCCACCGCCCAGTCCCAACGGATGGTTCTCGTACTACATCGAGTTCCATGCGGTCGGCGGCGCCCTGTCCATGATCACGCACATGGCCAGTTTCGTCTGCGAAGGGGTGTTCAAGAAGTGGCCGGCGCTGAAGGTCGTCGTGATGGAGGGTGGATTCGGCTGGATCCCATCCGTGATGTGGCGGTTGGACAAAGACTGGAAGGGTATGCGGCACGAGGTGCCCTGGGTCGACCGCCGGCCCAGTGAACTCATCCGCGAGCACTTTCACTTCACGACCCAACCGATCGAAGAACCAGCCGACCCGCGCCACCTGCAGCAGATCGTCGACATGATCGGCAACGACCGGTTCCTTCTGTTCGCCACCGATTATCCTCACTGGGACTTCGACGCGCCCGACCGTGCGTTGCTGCCGATCAAGAAGGAGCTGCGGCCGAAGATCCTCCACGAGAACGCCAGGGAACTGTACAGGCTCTAGCGCGAGGACGCCGGAGAGCGGACGTCGGTGGAGCGTCACGTCATCGGCAAGGCCGCCGCCCTGCAGCCGGGGCAGCGGATGATCGCGACGCTGAAGGGCATCTCGGTCGGTGTCTTCAACATCAAGGGCGACTACTACGCGCTGATCAATCGGTGTTCCCACCAGGGCGGCCCCTTGTGTCAAGGCGAACTCGTGGGGCTGATCCTTTCATCAGAGCCCGGCACGTACGCGTTGACCCGGCCAGGCGAGATCCTGCGCTGCCCGTGGCACGCATGGGAGTTCGACGTCAAGACAGGCAAGGCCGTTGTGGATCCTCAGAAGGTGCGCGTGAAGACGTACGAAGTCACGATCGAGCCCTATGTTCCGCCCGATGTCGAGACCTATCCAGTGACGGTAGAGTCCGGATGGCTGGTGGTGCACCTCTAGCCTGTGGGGAACCTCCTGACCAATGAGGCACTCAGGAAGGACGTCGACCGGCGCGTTCAGGCCGTGCAGCGCATGATGACAGCGCACGGTGCCGCGGTCCTGGTCGCTGCGACCGCCGGCGCGCCCGAATCGAGCGGCTGGATACGCTATCTGGTCAACGGAGAAGCCTGGGGAGGACGTGCCTTCGCCGTGGTCGAGCCGGGCAGGGCTGAGCCGACAGTCGTCCTCGAGTCCGACGACCTTGTCGGGCGGGTTCGGCAGACCGCGACCACGTCGAGGATCGAGGGTCCCTCCGGGCACGGCCGCTTCCCGGTCGAGAGGGTCATCGAGATCGTTGCGGACATCAGCGGCGGCAGCG
Source organism: Armatimonadota bacterium (assembly GCA_052387355.1). Lineage (GTDB taxonomy): Bacteria > Sysuimicrobiota > Sysuimicrobiia > Sysuimicrobiales > Humicultoraceae > JBQTJG01. The sequence continues at coordinate 3,985 of JBQTJG010000315.1, forward strand.
GTCGTGTGGATCTTGTGGGTGCGCAGACGGCGATGACCAGCTCGGAGTGCGAGACCTTCCGCAGGCGCCTCCCACACGTTGAGGTGCTCGACGTGACCCACGAGGCCAATGCAATCCGCCAGACGAAGTCCCTCTTCGAGATCGAGGCCATCAGAGAAACGGGCCGGATTCTGGCTGGGGCCCTCGATGTCTTTGCCGAACGGGCGCGGCCCGGCCGGCCGGCGTCGGAGGTGTTGATCGAGGTCGAGGCATTTCTCCACCACCGCGGATGTCGCCGGAGTACCGTCAGCTATTCACTTGAGCGCTCCGATCCATCCCCGCCTGATCGAGATCGACGATTCACGCAGGCCGACGTCATCGTGGTCCGGATCGTCGCGTCGGGGCCACTCGGCTACTGGTACGAGTTGTCGGGTCTCTTCGCCTTCGCCCGCCTGACCGGGGAGACGGACAGACGGCTCAAGGCCATCGAGCTTGCCTACCAGGCAGGTGCGCTCGCCGTCACGCCCGGCCATACCGCCGCCGCGCTCTCATCAACGCTGGATCGGGTATTGAGGGACCAGGGCATCAACGTGATTCGACGGCATGCCGCTGGCTGCCATCACATCGGCACCGATCGCGACGAGGCGTCGGGCGGGGTCGTCGACGACTGGGTATTCAAACCCAATATGGTCCTGGTCTTTCATCCCGGCGCCATGCGGGAAGATGACCCGGGGGCGTTCATCTCCGAGACCGTGCAGGTCCGGCCGGACGGAGCCGTGCCGCTATCGCCGCGGGGGTCCATCTTCAAGAGGATATACTCTGAGCAGGGAAGGAATCGAGACATGGTTGGAGGTGCGCAGAGATGAGACAGAGCCCTCGAAATGTGATCGCCACCGCGTTCGTTGCGGTGCTGCTGATCGCGCTCACCTTGCAGGCGGCGCCGGCCCCCCAGGCGGGCACGCCGCAACGGGGTGGCACGCTGATCGTTGTCACCCCTGTCAAGCCTGACATCCTCGATCCCGGCATCCACTTCACCACTCTGACCAACCGGATCAGCCAGAACACCCATGATCCGCTGGTGTTCATGGCGGACGCGAACACCTTCGTGCCCGGCCTGGCCGAACGGTGGGAGGTCGCCGCGGACTTCAAGTCCTACACGTTTTTCCTGAGGAAGGACGTGAAGTTTCATGACGGGACTCCCTTTACCGCCGAGGCCGTGAAGGCGTCGTGGGAGCGGACGCTTGATCCCGTGAACCGGGCTAACTCGGTGCAGCTCTTCGGGAAGGAGCCGAAGTTCGAGGTGCTCGCGACGCACACCTTCCGCGTCTCGTTCTCTGAGCCGTATCCTCGGTTTCTCCAGAACGCCTCGCGGCCCCAGTTCGCCCCGGGGTCGCCGGCCGCCTGGCAGCGCATGGGCACGGCCTACCTGAACGCCCCTGTGGGCACCGGACCGTTCAAGGTCGAAGGGTGGCCGAACGAGAACACCCTGGTCCTGGTCAGGAACCCGGACTACAAGTGGGGGCCGTCATACGCACAGAACAAGGGCACGGGCTACCTGGACCGGATCATCTTTCGCTTCGTTCCCGAGCAGGCGGCGAGGACCCTGGCCCTCGAGAAGGGCGAAATTCACGTCGCCGAGGAACCCGCCCGCCAGTCGGTCAACACGTATCGCACCGATCAGCGCTTCCGGTTGCTGATGTACAAGGTGCCCGGGCTGCCGCAGAACTGGCCCTACAACACGACTCGGTGGCCAAGTTACGAGCTGGCCGTGCGCCGGGCGGCCAACCATGCGATCGACCGGGAACAGATCGCGAAAGTGGTCTTCTTTGGGACGGTGGACGTCGCCTATGGTCCTCTGACCCACAGTATCTTCGGGTTCTGGCCGAGCGCCAAGGAGTACCACCGGTATGATCCCAAGAAGTCCATCGAGATCCTGGAGGGGGCGGGGTTCAAGCGAAATTCATCCACGGGCATCTATGAGAAGGACGGGAAGCCGCTGCGGATGCGACTCGTGACCACCAACACGGAGGACCAGGTGCGCCCGGCGACCATGGCCCAGGCGATGCTGCGAGAGGTCGGCATCGACCTGGTCGTTGAGCCGATGTCCGCCGCCGCCTCGTTTGCGCGATACCGCGGCAACGAATACGAGATGGCACGCCACGGATTGAATACCGTCGATCCCGACGGGCTCTCTTTCGCCTACCGGTCTTCGCAGATCAACATCCCCGCGATGAGCAACCGCGGCAGGCTGAACTTCAAGGCGCTCGACCTCCTGCTCGACAAGGGGAATGCGACGACGAACGCGGACGAGCGCAAGAACGTGTACTTCCAGATCCAGAAGATGCTCCTCGACATGGCCAACTCCATGTACACGACCGAGAGCACCTACTTCACCGTCGGCCTGTCATGCGTCCAGGGTTTTCGGTGGAACGCGCACGGCAACACGGAGCTGCTCGACACCTGGCTGCAGGGCGACTGCCGCCGGGTGGGCCAGTAACCGTCCGTCGCGAGGGTGGGGCCCGCACTCCTGAGGAGCGGGTTCGATGCTGCTGGCCTACTTGAGGCGCCGCCTGGTCACGCTCGTGCCGGTGATCCTCGGCGTCACATTCTTCACGTTCATGATGCTGCACCTCATCCCCGTCGATCCGGTCATCTTGATGATTGAGGAAGCGCCGACCATCGCAGGTCCGCAGGCCCAGCTTACCCCTGAAACGTATGAGAGGATGCGCCGGCAGTTGGGCCTCGACAAGCCGCTCCTCGTGCAGTACGCGGTGTTTCTCGGCCGGGTCCTTCGCGGCGACCTGGGGCGGTCGTTCGTGACCAAACGGCACGTTTGGGACATGATCCGGGCCAACGCCCCGGCCACGATGGAGCTCGCCGCCTCTGGGATGGGGATTGCGGTGATCCTTGGGATCGTCCTCGGGGTGCTCGCCGCTATCCGCCGCGACACCTGGATCGACGCGGGCGTGATGACGATATCGGTGCTCGGCCTCTCGATGCCCTCGTTCTGGCTGGGGATCATGCTCATCCTCATCGTGTCGTTTCAACTCGGCCTGCTGCCCGTGTTGTCCGACGCCGGATGGCGGGGCTTGATCCTCCCCGCCTTCGTCCTCGGCATTCGAGCCTCTGCGGTTATCGCCCGGCTCACGCGATCGTCACTCGTGGAAATCCTGAACCTCGAGTACATCCGCACTGCGTGGGCCAAGGGGCTCACCGGGAAGGCGGTTGTCTATCGCCATGCCCTGAAGAACGCGCTCATCCCTGTCGTCACGGTCGTGGGCTTGCAATTTGGAAATCTTCTATCAGGTGCTGTGGTCGTGGAGACCGTCTTCGGCCGCGAGGGACTTGGCAGCATGGCGGTCCGCGGCATTCAGGTAAAGGACTTCCCGCTGATTCAGGGGACGGTGCTGGTCCTGGCGATCTCGTACGTGCTGGTGAACCTGCTCGTGGACGTGTCGTACGCCTGGCTCAATCCGGAGATCCGTCTGGGGGAGGGATGAGCGCGCCCGCCGTCGTCCAGTATGTCCCGCGCCGGGTGGCGGCCGTCCGGCATCCCGCGGCGCATACGCTCCGCCGCCTGTTTCGTAAGCCCCAGGCGATCCTGGGGAGCGCGCTCCTTCTCATCATGGTCCTTTCGGCTGTGTTCGCGCCGATGATTGCGCCATTCCGTCCTGACCGCCAGGGTGTGGGGGATCCGCTCCAGCGTCCCTCGGCCCACCATCCATTCGGGACGGATCAGTTCGGCCGCGATGTCTTTAGCCGTGTCGTACACGGTGGGCGGATCTCCTTACAGGTCGGACTCATCGCCGTCGCGATCGGCGGGAGCGTCGGACTTGCGCTCGGCTGCGCAGCGGGCTACCTTGGCCGGTGGACCGACGAGGGGGTCATGCGGTTTGTTGATATCATGCTGGCGTTTCCCGGCATCTTGCTCGCCCTGGCGATCGTCATCCTGCTGGGGCCGGGCGTCTACAATCTGATGATCGCCGTAGGCATCGGCGCCATCCCGACCATCGCGCGCGTGGTCCGTGCTTCCGTGCTCGAGGTGAAGGCGCGCGACTACGTCACCGCCGCGCGCGCGCTGGGGGTCGCCGACGCGAGCATCCTCGCCCGCCACATCCTCCCCAACATCATGGCGCCGTTCATCGTCCTGGTGACCCTTGATGTCGCCACGGCGATCCTGTCGGGCACCTCGCTCTCGTTTCTTGGGATTGGGGTCCAACCGCCTTCTTCGGAATGGGGGCTCATGCTGACCGACGCCCGAAACTTCCTTCGAGACGCGTGGTGGGTAGGCATGTTTCCGGGGTTGGCGATCACCATGACCGTTGTCGGGATCAACCTCGTGGGTGACGCGCTCCGTGACGCGCTCGATCCGCGGCTGCGCGGGACCCGGTGAAGCTGAGCACCGGAAAGGAGTGACGAATCATTCCATTGACCCCGCAAGACCTTACCACCGACCTCGATCGGCGTGTACGCGCCGCGCAGGCGATCATGCTGCGGCACGACGTGAAGATCCTCGCCGCCGTGTGCACCGGCGCCCCGCACTTCAACGGGTTCCTCCGATACTTCACCGGCGCGGAAATGTGGGGCGGCCGGGAGTTTCTCATCCTGCGGCCCGACGTGCTCGAGCGCTATGTCGTGATCCGGTCGACGTACGACGCCGAGTGGCTCCGGACGACGGCGGTCAATACGCGCGTCGATAGTACGCTGCTCGAGTTTCTTCCCCCGGTCCGCCGGTTCATCCAGGTCGCGGCTGAACTGACGGGCGGGCGGGGCCGCATCGGGATGCTGAACGCCAAACACCTGACCGCGGGAGAGGCCAACGCGATTCGCGAGGCGCTGCCGCAGGTGGAAATCGTCGATCTCACGGATGAGCTGAACCGTCTACGGCAGATCAAGTCACCGTTCGAAGTCGATGCGATCCGCCTGACCGGGCGGATCCTGGCGGAAGGCATGGAGCTCTTCGAGCGGTTGGCACGCCCTGGGCGGCTGGCGGCGGAGATCGCGGGTGAGGTCGATGGGTTCCTCAAGGGCAAGGGATGTTTCTGGGGCCGAGTCAAGTACTCGCTGAACCAGCGACCGGAAACCATCATCGCGCCCCCTGACCGAAGACTGCGGGGAGACGACGTGATCCTCTTCCAGTTCGTTCATTCCGGGCCGCATGGCTACTGGTATGAGCTGTCCCGGGTGTACTCATTCGCGGATCTGCCGAAGGAGACCGTCGGTCGTCTGCAGGCCATGGAGGTCGCGATGCGCGAGGCCAGTCATCTGCTGGTTCCGGGTGGCACGTACCGGCAGGTCAGTGAGAGCGTCGATCGCGTCTTCAGGGACGCTCAGTTTACCGTCATCGGAAAGCACACGTACGACTGCCACACGCTGGGTACCGACGAGAACGAAGGCGACTTCCGGGCGCGGGAGGGTGAGGCGCCTGATTTCGAGTTCCGCGAGAACATGGTGCTCGGGCTGCATCCGGCCACGCTGCTGGAGGGCGGGTTCGGCTTCCTCCTGTGCGAGACGTACCTGGTGCAGCCAGGAGGAGGAGTGCCGCTCTCACCCATGCCATCCTTCTACAGGAAGATCGAGGCGTAGTGTCGGGGGTGACAACGATCGAACTGACTCGTGAGAGCTTCACCGAGGAACTGGGCCGGCGGATGCGGACGGTCCAAAGGGCCATGAAGGAGAAGAATCTGAAAATGCTCCTCGCCGCCTGCGTGGGCGCGCCGGGGCAGACTGGTTGGCTTCGTTATTTGACCGGCGGCGAGCTCTGGTCGGGCCAAGGGTTCGTGCTCATCGCGGCGGACAACCCAGAACCGCTGATTATCGTCCGATCCAACTACATGGCTGAGTGGATCCGGACCCTGGCGCCGATCTCTCGGGTCGAGAGCACCTTGCTGACCCGTTCGTCCGTGATCCAGCGTGTCATTGAGGTGACCAGGCAGGCGACCGGGGGAGACGGACGGATCGGCGCGGTCGGCGCCGGGCGGTCGATGTACGTCGGCGACTACGCCGCGTTCCGCGAGGCGTTTCCTGGACTGGAGATCGTGGACATGGAGGCCGATATTAACCGGCTCCGGCAGATCAAGTCGCCTTTCGAGATCGAAGCGATGCGTGACATGGGCCGGATCTTGGTGGAAGGGTTCCGGATCTTTGAGGAGCACGCCCGCCCGGGGGTCTCGGCGCTCGAGGTGTCTGGTATGGTCGAAGGCCACCTGAAGGGGAAAGGCTGCGTCTGGGGACGGGCGAAGTACTCTCTCGACCAGCGTCCCTACACGTGGACCGCTGCGATCGATCGCCGACTGGTCGATGACGATGTCATCCTCTTCCAGTACGTCTATTCGAGCCCGTATGGCTACTGGTATGAGGTCGCGCGCCTCTACTCGTTCAGAGACCTCCCACCGGCCACCGCCAGGCGGTACCAGGCGATGGACGCCGCCCTGCACGAGACGGCCCGCATGGCGAAGCCCGGGTGCACCTACGGCGAGATCAACGAGGCGTCGGATCGGATCTTCCGCGATCACGGCCTGACGGTAATCGGCAAGCACACGGAAGATGTGCACAGCATCGGCACCGACATTTCCGACGGGCCTCCGTGGTACACCGACGACTGGGAGATCAAGGAGAACATGGTGCTGGCCCTCCACCCTGCCAGCCTGGTCGAAGGCGATTTCGCCTTCTTCCTGTGCGAGAACTATGTGGTCGAGAAGGGCGGGGCGATTCCCCTCTCGCCGCTCGAGTCCTTCTACGCGCAGCTTCCGGTGACGTGACAGGTCCTGATTCCTGGAGGTGACTCGTCATGCCGAAGGACGTGCTCCGCTCCGACCGCGTCTGGGATCCAGTGCGGGTCCAGCATCCGGGGCACGCGTATGCGCAGCCCTTCTCGCAGGCCGTCAAAGCCAGCGGGCAATCGCTCATCTTCCTCTCCGGCCAGGTCGCGCTCGATGCGAACGGAAACGTGGTCGGCGCCGGCGATATGCGCGCGCAGGCGCGGCAGGCCCTGGAGAATCTGAAGGCGATGCTGGACGCCGGCGGGGCCACGCTCGCGGATGTGGTCAAGCTCACCGTGTACGTCACCGACATGCGTGAGTTCTCCAAGCTCCAGGAGGTGCGGGCGGAATACTGGGCTGGCATACCGCTCCCGGCCAGTACGGCGCTCGAGATCAAACAGCTCGTCCGCAAGGAATTCATGGTCGAGATCGAAGCGATCGCCGTCGTGGACTGACGGCGCAGGGGGGGTGGATCGATGGCCTATATCCGGGTGATTGAAGAAGAGGAAGCCCAGGGTCTTCTCAAGGAGGAGTACGACGCGTTCAAGGGCCGCCGGGGCTACATCTCCAACATGGTGAAGGCGTTCAGCCTGCGTCCTGAAATCCTGCAAGCCTGGCACCTTCTGTTCCGCCGGATCAGGGGTGGAACCCTCGGCGCCCGGCGGATCGAGTTGATCTCTCTCGTCACCTCGGCCCTCGTGAGCTGCGAGTTCTGAACGATCAGTCACGGAGAGTTGCTCCGTGGACAGCTCGATGGACAGGCGGACGAGGTGCTCAAGATTCGGCGGGACTTTCGTACCGCGGGCCTGCCGGAGGACGATGTGGCGATGCTGGAGTTTGCCGAACTCTTGACCCTCGATCCTAGCCGGGTGAAGGAGGACCATATCGACCGGTTGCGCAAGGCCGGATTCACCGACGTGGAAATCTTCGATATTGTCCTCCTGACCGCGTATCGCAATTTCATGGTGCGCATCTCCTCGGGGCTCAACGTTAAGCTCGATCAACCTCTGGCCGAATTGGACGAGGGATATCGCCAGGCGCTCATGACAGGGGCATGACGCGATGGCAACCGCGGGACCCGTGCCGATCGAGACGTTCGATTGCACCACGCTGCGCGGCAATCCGCTTGGAGATCCGTCGGTCCGGCCGATCCCCGTCTACCTGCCGCCGGGCTACGGGGCGAACAGCGATCGGCGGTATCCGGTAATCTACTGGCTCCATGGATTCACCGGCACGGCGCTCTCGCAGATCAACGCCAGCCCATGGGTACCGTCGATTCCTCAGGTCATCGATCGCGTGATCGACGAGGGATCGCCGCCGGCGATCGTCGTCATGGCCGACGGCTGGACGCGGTATGGTGGCAGCCAGTTTCTGAACTCGTCGGCGACCGGGCGCTACGAAGACGCGATCGCGGAGCTGGTTGGATTCATCGACGGACGCTACCGGACGCTGGCATCCCCTGACCACCGCGGGATCGCCGGTAAGTCGAGCGGAGGATACGGCGCGCTCGCCCTGGGGATGCGCCATCCCGACCTTTTCGGCGGACTAGCCAGTCTAAGCGGCGACATCTACTTCGAGGCGTGCTTCAAGGTTGGCTTCTGGCACGCCATCGACACGATCCGGCACCATGGCAGCCTGACGGCGTTCCTCGACGCGTTCGTCGCCGCTCCCAAGAAAACTGAAGAGATGATCAGGACGCTCGGCACCACCGTGGCGATGGCCATGGCGTACTCTCCGAACCCTGCCAGTCCCCATGGGTTCGACCTGCCGATCGATCTTGACACCGGGCGCATCGACGAGGCGGTCTGGGCGCGCTGGCAGCAGTGGGACCCCGTCTTCATGGCCGACCGCTACGTTGAGAATCTCAAGGCGATGCGGCTCGTCTACTTCGAATGCGGCAGCCGGGACCAGTACAATAGTCATCACGGCGCCCGGATGCTCCACCGGCGCCTGGAGCAGCTTGGCATCCGGCACGAGTACCAGGAGTTCGACGACGATCACTCCTCGACGAACTACCGGTACGTCGAGTCATTCCGCCGCCTGTGCGCCGCTCTGCACCCGTAGCCAGCCCTTTGACGCTTCGCTGAAAGGGTCAGTGGTCT
>JBQTJG010000316.1:0-3084 GCA_052387355.1 Armatimonadota bacterium
AGCGCTCGTGCTCTCGGAGATCACACTGCGGAACAACAGGATCTGGGGCGCCTCGGGAAGCGGGATCGCTGCCGACGTGACGGCGACTGCAACCGGAGCCCAGGCTCCGCTGCAGATTCTCGGCCTGCGCATCGTCGAGAACGAGATCATCGACTGCGTGGAGCGCGCTGCCACGTGGGCCCCGGGTAGTCCCCCGTTCGGCGGGATCGTGCTGTCTACCGTGCATCATCTGGTGATCGCGCACAACCGCATCGAAGACAACGGCCATGAAGCCACTGTGCCCGTCTGCGGCATCTACGTGGCCCGCAGCCGGGGATTCGAGGCACACGGCAACCAAGTGCTGAACAACGGCCCGCAGGCAATTAGCGCGTCCATCCCGGGGCCCCACGGCGGCATCGTGCTGCCGGACGCCTCTGTGCGTGTGAACTTGCTCCCGTCGGCAGGACCTGGGGGCGTGCCGATTGCTCAACCCGACGGCACAGCGGCCGCCCTGATCTCGGGCAACACGATCGTGGCCGGGCGGGGCCTCGCTCTCCTGATCAAGGGAATGGGCCCGATGCTGGTGGAAGGCAATCGGCTGACCTCGCGAGACGTCATCGGCCGCCGAGCACCGGGCGGCCCGGCCGCGATCGAGGATCTCGTGGGCGCCGCACTGATCCTCAACCTCGGGCTGCCGGCCTACTTCTTCGCCGCGCTGGCAGCGCTAGGCTTCAACGCTATAGTGACGGGCGTGAGCCTGGGCGCGGTCGGAGCAGGAGACCAGCGCGTGGTCGGCGGGAAAGTCCAGTTCGTAGACAACACGGTCACCCTGGACCTAACCACTGGACAGGTGGAGAGCGTGCTCGCCGACGTGATCGTGTTCTCGATGGACGATATCAATGCGTCGGGCACCCAGACGGAGTGCGTGCTCCCGAATGACATCCTGCTGATCGATCTGCTGGTTATGGGTATTACGGCTCGCGCCATCGGCAACGGGTTGACCGAGACGCCCAATCGATGCGGCTTCTCCTTGCTGTCCCAGACCGCCGTGATGAACACCGGCGCCGACAACCAGGGGACGCACTGCATCCGCGTCACCGGTCCCGCCGGCCGGACGGTTGACCGGGACAACCTGATCGTGGTGCCGAACGCACAACTCTGCCCGCACGGATGAGGAGGACGCCATGTCGATCAGCGACGTCACACCAGAGCAGGTCGAACGCGCCATCTCCACGTTCCGAGACGCGGCCGAGCAAGAGCGGCGCGCCTATCTTCAGGCCAGCGCCCGGGAGCGCGCGCAGGAGGCGCAGGTTCTCACTCACGAGGCAGACAGGCTGCGCGCGCTCCTAGGACCGAACGATCCTCGGGTCATCACTCTGGAGCGCGCGGCCGGCGGCGCCGAGGCGTTAGCGCAGTGGCTGGACGAGACGGCGAAGCGCGCGCAGCGTTCCCCAGAGATCGGGCGGGGCGACTGGGCGGTCGTCGGCCGGATTGCGGCGCCGGCGGGCGCAGCGCCGCAGGAAGGGCTCTCGGTCCAGTTGGTCGACCGCGAAGGTAACGCCGTGGAGCGATTGCAGACTCAGACAGACTCGCGCGGCGAGTTCGCCATCCGGGTGCGTGCGCAGGAGTTCGGTGACCTCCTCACACGACAACCCGAAGTGTTTGTTCGAGTGACGAACCTGCAGGGCACTATCGTCTTTACCTCCACGGAGCCCCTCCGCCCCCAACCGGACCGCGTTGACCACATGGAGGTGGCTCTGGGGGAGAGCACGAGTCCCGGGGGACCGGTGAGGAGTCCGCGGCGGCGTCGTGGCCGGCCGGCTGGGTCGACCTAGAGAGCCGAGGACCTGCACCATGATTGAAGGAGGGTAACCATTCGAACCTTTGCACCGAAGCAGACTCAAACCTGCCACCAAGCATGCGTGAACCTTGCTAAGACGAGGACGGTCACATCTGGCGCACCACCGACCGTCGCTCGTGAGGTCGGGCTCCGCTCGCCGAGCGTGCCTCTCGACGCCGAGATGCGGCCGCGTTTCGAGCCGCGCTTCGGACACGATTTCAGCCGTGTCCGGGTCCATCGCGACGCCCGGGCGGCCACGTCGAATGTGTCGGCGGCGGCGTTCCGGCGCGGCAGGCCCCAGTTGGTACCCGAGCGACCGCCCAACTCTTCGCAGTCGACACATTCTAGTCCATTGTCGCATCCGGCGGAGCGTCAGGCGGATCGGGTGGGAGCTCGAATTGGTCGAAGCTTGGAGTCCATCGCGATTGTCCCGGGACCAATCTCCGAGTCCGTGAGGGAGGTAGCAGAACCAATCCTGGGTGTAAGCCTCGATGGTGTGAGGCTCGACACGGGGTCGATTGCTCACGCAAAAGCCACACGCGAGCGCGCACTCGCCATGACCGAAGGTGCGCACGTTAGTTTCGGCGACGGGCAGTTCATGCCCACGACGGGTCCAGGTCGAGCGCTCATCGGCCACGAGTTCACTCACGTTGCCCAGCAGCGTGCCCATGGCCAGACCACAGTCCAGCGTTTCGGGGTGGTCCTCGACTACGAGAAACTCGCCAGGGAGATCGAGGACGCGGTGAGTGGTCTTGGCACGGACGAGGAGGCGATCTTCCGTGCATTGACGCCACTCCAACGCGATCCGGACTCGGTGAGAGAGCTCGAGGCGACCTATAGCCGCCTCTTCTCCGAGACCTTGATGCAGGCGCTCGAAGGTGATCTCGACCAAGAGGAGTTGGATTATGCCAAAGGTCTGATGGGTAAGCCCGTCACGGCCGGGTCAAAGCAAAGACTCGAAACGTCGACGCCCACCATCTCCGCTCAATGGGATGCACTCGCCCGGCGTATCAAAGCGGCAGTGGAACACCGGACACTCGGCATATTCGGTGGCACCGACGAGGAGGCGATCTTCGCGGTCCTGCGACCACTTTCGGGTGACGCCAACAAAATCGCGAAGATCAAAGAGGCGTACGCAAGGGTCACGAACGGCACCAGCTCGGCGCTCGAGGACGCGATACGAAGTGAAATGTCCGATTCGGAGCTCAGCTACGCCCTTGAGCTCCTTGCTATACCGGACCCGCACGCCGGTACCCAGACCGAGC
>JBQTJG010000317.1:0-7445 GCA_052387355.1 Armatimonadota bacterium
GATCGGGCATGGAGATCGACGCCGCAGTAGAACTGATGCTGCTGGGTGTAGAATCGCATTGAGGTCTCCTCCTCTCGGGCTGGTTGCCACCACCCAGCATACGATCCCGTATGCAACGGAGGAGGCCTCAATGAGTATCAAGCCTGGCGGTCTGACCACTTACGCCCGCTCGCTGGGAATCACAGTCGCGAATGTTGAAGTCGGCGGGCGTTCGAGCACGGAGATGTATTGGACCGAGCGTAATGCCAAGGGTCTCGAGCGCGCCCTCTTCAACCTCGGCACCGTCGCACTCGACGCGCCCCCAGCTCCGCCTCAGAAAGCCATCGACGTGAGCAAGACCGAAGCCATGCGCGCCAAAGTGGGCGGGATTTTCGTGCCCACCTTGCGCGAAGATGCTGTTGGCACCATCGTCCCGACTGGAACCGAGATGGGCAAAATACTCGACCTGCACACCCTTGCCGAGCTGCAGGTCTTCACCGCTCCCTACGAACAGACCGCCATGATGCTCATGCGTCCCCAAATCTGCACCATTGAGGGCTCAGCCCTGGCGTATGTCATTGCAAAACCAGCGTAGATGAAACTCACGGCTGGGCAGATTCTCAACACCTACGTCACGCTCACCCTGCTCTCGACGTTTGCATCATCCTTCATCTGGGGAATCAACACTCTATTTCTGCTCGATGCGGGCCTAAGCATCACCGAAGCCTTCGCCGCCAACGCCTTCTTCACCGTCGGCCAAGTGCTGTTTGAAGTGCCAACTGGTGTCGTTGCCGACACGCTCGGACGGCGTGTTTCATACCTGCTCGGCTCGGCCACACTTTTCGCATCTACTCTTCTGTACCTGTTGATGTGGCAGATTAGCGGTCCGTTCTGGGCGTGGGCAGTCATATCGATGCTGCTGGGGCTTGGCTTTACGTTCTTCTCCGGGGCCACCGAAGCCTGGCTGGTCGATGGCCTGAACTTCGCAAAGTATCCCGGCACCCTGGAGTCAGCGTTTGCCAAAGGCCAGATCGCTGGCGGCGTCGCCATGCTGACTGGTACCATGGCCGGCGGTGCGATCGCCCAGGTCACGAATCTTGGTGTGCCCTACATTTTGCGAGCCGTGATGCTTGCTCTCACTTTCTTGGTCGCGTTTGTCTTGATGCGTGACGTCGGTTTCACACCCAGAAAGAGCGCTTCAATTTTGGCCGCAATGCGAAGCATCCTCAAGTCTTCGTTGGACCATGGGTTTCGCAATCCGCCAGTGCGTTGGCTGATGCTCGCCGCACCATTCAGCGCCGGTGTCGGCATTTACGCCTTCTACGCGATGCAACCATACCTCCTCAAGCTCTATGGCAGGAGCGAGTCGTATGCGATCGCCGGGCTGGCCGCCGCAATTGTCGCCGGCACGCAGATTATCGGCGGCTTCATCGTGCCTTACGTGCGCAAAGCGTTTCAGCGTAGAACATCGGTACTGCTTTTCGGCTCCGTGATGAGCGCGGTAGCACTGGCGCTCATCGGGCTTGTGTCGAATTTCTGGGGTGCGTTGACCCTGTTAGCTATATGGGCAATCGTATTTGCTGCCAGCATCCCGGTCAGGCAGGCATTCATCAACGACTTGATTCCGTCTGAGGAGCGAGCCACCGTCCTGTCCTCCGATAATCTCCTCAGCTCGTCCGGCGGCGTAGTCGTCCAACCAGTTCTTGGTAGGGTAGCCGATGTTTGGAGCTATTCAACCTCGTACGTCGTTGGCGCTGGCTTCGAGCTGTTGGCGCTGCCGTTCATACTGCTCGCCCGCCGTGAAAAGGCACCTTCAGACCCGATCAATGAGGAAACTCCAACAGGAATGCTCCCCCTCGAGGAGAAAAGACCCGCACCTTAAAGAGTTGCACGCAAATGCTGAAGACGTCGCTGTGTCGCCGACTGGGGATTGAATACCCAATCTTCTCCGTCGGTATCGGCGTGGCAGCTGGACCTGAACTGGCAGCCGCCGTGTCGCCGGTGAGTCCTGTAGCCTGGTCAACGATATCAAACCTGCCGCCCAGATCGTCCGAGACGTCGTACGAGACGCCGAAGACGTCATCGCGGAGATGACACGGGCGTAGCGAAAACAGCTTCACCAGGATTCGTTAGGTTGCGGCCCCTGTCCGCGGCGGTGGGAAGTTGCCGAGCAGTCCGTGCGCCTCGACCTGGAAGAGCGCCTCGGCATCCGCCAGACCGGGCAAGCGATGTCGACCCAGGCTGCGGAAGCGGATGCCGGTCGGTGCCGATCCCCCGACGGCCGCCCTTGTCTCGCCGGAAATGACGATCTGTCCTCCATGGGCCGCGGCGCACACGCGAGCCGCCACGTGGACGGCCAGACCGATGTACCCAACATCGGTGAGGGTGGGGCGGCCGCTATGGATCCCCATGCGAACCCGGACTTCCAGATCATCGGGCCAGCCTCGTCCGCCGAGCGCACGCTGGATGGCCGCTGCCGCCTCGACGGCGTCGACGGCACGCTCGAAGACCGCGAAGAACTCGTCGGCGCGGGCGTCGATCTCGCGGCCGCCTGCTCGCGACACCGCTGTTCGGAGGATGCCTCGGACGTCGTTCAGCAGGTCGCGATAGCGGTCGCCCAACTGGTGGAGAAGGGCGCTGGAGGCCTCGATATCGGTCATCAGGAAGGTGACGAACCCAGTGGGGAGCGCCGCGGCATCGGTTGCTGTTGCCTGAACCTCGCCGTACAGTCGGTCGTGTTCGACGACGAAGCGCACGGCGGCCAGCACGGTCTCCGCGAGATCCGGATCGTCGAGAACCGTTGGATCGTGCACGAGTGCAGTCATGGGCCGACCGTGGCGCTCGAGATAAGTCACGACGCGCGGGTCCTCTTCGGCGGGGAGCGGGATCGGCTTCCCCGTGCCGTCCAGGTACGCCCCGGATGCGTCCGACCAGTGGAGGACGGTGAGCGTCGGGTCTCGGAGCACGCTTCGCAGGCGCTGTTCGAGTTCGCCCGGTGCCCCGTTCGGACCCAGCTCGATCACCAGGCGACCGGCCGTCGCGTATCTCTGCTCATGTTGCAGTTGGCCAGTGATGAAACCGATGGGCACGATGCCGTGCTTCTTCGCTGCGTTCAACAACCGCTTACGGGCGCGCTCCCGGGCGGCATCGTTCTCGAAGGCGACCTGGTTGAACCGGGCGAGCGCGTTCCGCACGTGCGCCGCGTCGTGGATCGGCAGCCGCCTCCGGCCGCGAGAGTCGACGTAGGCGAAGGCGCTGTTCGGGAGGCTCGCCCGCTTCCTGGCGCTAAGCTGGGGCATGCCCCAACAATAACTCTCTGCCCCCGGGCACGTCTACGCGGTCGGCGGGCCGCGGGCGTGGACATGGTACCCGAATCTGCTGCCTGACGGCACACCTGTGTAGCTACGGAACTAGCTGCGATGAGAGGAAACGACTAGAGGCGTCCTTCCCGAAAAGGAAGGTACCAGCTCCTGAAGAAGTACGAACCACGATAGTTACACTCGGACATGCCATTCACTGACGTCGCCGATTCCGTGCTCAAGGCCATTGGCCGTACGCCTGTCGTGCAGCTCAGGCGTCTCGCACCGCCTGGAGGCGCCGACGTGTTCGTGAAGCTCGAATACTTCAATCCGACCGGGTCATACAAGGACCGGATGGCGCTCGCGATGATCGAAGGCGCCGAGGCTCGCGGCGCACTGACGCCCGGTGTGCGTGTCGTCGAGTTCACTGGTGGCAGCACGGGATCGTCGCTGGCGATGGTCTGCGCGGTGAAAGGGTACGCCTTCGTGCCGCTCTGTTCCGATGCATTCGCGCGCGAAAAGATTCAGACCATGCAGGCATTCGGCGCGGATGTCCAGATGGTGCCGAGTGACGGCGGCAAGGTAACGCCGGCGCTGTTCGATCGCTTCCGCGAGCGTATCGCGACGCTGAAGGACGAACCGGGCACCTTCTGGACCGATCAATTCCACAACACCGACGCCCTGAACGGGTATCGTGGTATCGGCGTCGAGCTCCTGGAACAGATCGGATCGGTCGATGTGTTCTGCGGTGCGGTGGGAACAGCCGGCATGCTGGTCGGCGTGTCGCGTGCGCTGAAAGCGGGCGGCAGTCGAGCCCGCATCGTCGCGCTGGAGCCGAGTGGATCGCCGGTTTTGACGACCGGCCGGGGTGGCGCACATCGTGTCGAGGGGACCGCACCCGGCTTCGTGCCGCCGCATCTCACCGCAGGCGATTATGACGAGGCGCGGGCAATCGACGAAGAGGAAGCGCGGACGATGGCGCGTCGTCTCGCGAGGGAGGAAGGCATCTTCGCCGGCATCTCGACAGGGTTGAACGTCGTCGCCGCTATCCAACTCTCGGGCGAGCTGGGCTCCGGTCATCACGTCGCGACGGTGGCGGTGGACACCGGACTGAAGTATCTGGCCGGCGATCTGTTTACAGGCAACATCTAGCGTCCCCATCAGCCGAGCGCGAACTAGCGCGTCTGCGCAATGTTTGAGGATCTTGTCGCCATGCATAGCTAAGCTAATGGCTGCAGCCTCTGTTCTCTGGCGCCGCCTCGACACCCCGGGCCACGACGCCTGCCGGCTGGAGCGTAGCCCTACCGGTTGGCAGATTGACGGCACGGCTGTCTTCCGCGAAGACGGGGTGCCCGCGCGGCTCGACTATCAGGTCGGATGCGATTTCGAATGGGTTACCCAGCAAGGGCACGTGCGTGGCTGGCTCGGGGCGCAGTCCGTTGAGTTCACCATTGTGCAAACGTCCGGAGGAGTGTGGACCATCAACGGCGTGGTGGTCCCGGGGCTGGAGAGCTGCGTCGATCTCGATCTCGGCTTCACCCCCGCGACGAACCTGCTGCAGATCCGACGCCTGTCCTTGACCGAGGGTCAGGCAGCGCAGGCGCCGGCCGCTTGGCTTGACGTTTCAGCGGGCAACCTCGAGGTTCTCCCTCAGCGCTACGAACGGCGGGCTGATGCGACCTACTGGTATGAGGCGCCGCGCTTCACCTATGCGGCCTTGCTCGAGGTCACGCCAGCCGGTTTCGTCCGCCTGTATCCGGGACTTTGGGAGATGGAACCCTGATTTGGCAACGAAAGGAGACGATAACTCGTGAGGACTCTTGTCGTCGCTACAGAACAAGCATTGCTGGTCACCCGTCACGCCTCGCAATGGTCGGTCGAAGAACATCTCAAGGACAAGTCCCCCGAGAGTCTGGCCGTCGATCCTCGAAACCCAACGCGCGTGTATTGCGGGACCCAGGGAAGCGGCTTGTGGCGGAGCGATGATGCCGGTCGAACCTGGGATCCGGTTGGTGTCGGAACATCTCCCGCCGAGATCACCGCCGTGGCGGTCAGCTCATCAGAGCCCGGCGTCATGTACGCGGGGACGGAGCCGAGCGCAGTGTTTCGCTCCGACAATGGCGGGGAGACGTGGAGCGAGCTCTCGGGACTGCTGGCACTTCCATCTGCTCAGACGTGGAGTTTTCCACCTCGCCCCGAGACCCACCATGTGCGGTGGATTGAAACCGACCCCGTGGTCGTCGCCAGAGTGTTTGTGGCGATTGAGGCTGGTGCACTCATCCGGACGCTTGACGGTGGCCGGACATGGCTGGACCGCACACGAGGTGGACCCATCGACACCCACACTGCAGCGACCCACAAGCACGCGCCGGGTCGGTTGTACTCGGCCGCGGGAGATGGCTATTTCGAGAGCGATGATGCCGGTGATAGCTGGACGCGCTCTGTGGACGGACTGCAGCATCGCTACCTCGTAGGCGTCGCGGTCGATCCCGCAGATCCAGACACGATCATCGTGTCCGGCGCGTCGGGTCCGTTTGTCGCTTACCGCCCGCGCGATGCCGAGGCGTACGTCTATCGCAAGACGGCGCGGCGCTCCTTTGAACGTGCGATGGACGGATTGTCAGACCCGCGAGGAACCACCGCGAGCCGCTTCTCGACGCAGCCAGATGAGCCGGGCGTCATCTGCGCGGCCAACAACCACGGCTTGTTCCGCTCGGCTGATGCGGGACGAACCTGGAAAGCGCTGGAGATTCCCTGGCCGCAACGCGCCTTCGCGCACGGCGTAGAAGCCCTGGCCTGCATCCCCGAGTGAAAGGGTTGCAGATCAGCGATCCCAACCGCGGCGGGCGCAGGCCCCGTTGGAGGTGGTCGTGGTGATAGCAGGCCGCTCGTTCCGCCGCGTTCCGGTGACGGTCGAGCTACACGGCGGTGAGATCGCCATCCCGGTGCACGAGGTCACAGGATCGCGCGACGGGCCGACGCTCACTGTGCTGGCGATGCTCCACGGATCGGAGTGGCTCGAGGTCGAGGTCATCCGGCGCTTTCTGAACAGCCTGCGGCCTCAGGCCATGGCGGGCAGAGTCCTGGCAATCCCGGTGGCGAACCCCGTTGCGTTCGGGCTCCTGACGCGCAACATTCCCCTCGATGAATCCGATGCGCCCGATGTGAACCGAAACTTCCCCGGCAGCCGCCGATCGGTCTCGGACCTACTCGCGAAGGCGATCACCGAGCATATTCTCACACGCTCACAATACTTGATTGATCTCCACCACGGCATCTGGGGGTCGACGTGGTTCACTGTCGTCTACCCCATCGACCTGCCGGATGCCGGCGTCTCTCGCAGCGCGGATCTCATGGCGCACGCCTTTGGCCACCCGATCCTGCATCAGCAGCCGATGGCCGAGTCCTCGGTGAAACGTTCCGCCGCCTGGTACGCCGGCACGCAGCTCGGCGTCGCGCCGATCATCGTCGAGATCGGCGGCGCCGGGTTCGATCAGGCCCTCGAGGAACAGTGGATCAACGCCAACGTCGCCGGCATGCTGAGCGTGATGCGGGCGTTCCGGATGCTCGACGGCGACCCGACCTTCCTGGACCGCTACCTCCACTACCGTAAGTACATCGGGCTCCAACCGGCGGTGTCAGGCTACCTGCTGCCCGAGATCGGCCCCGAGATGCTCGGCAAGGAGTCGCCGGCGAACACCGTGGCCGCCCGGGTGGTGAGCCCGTACACTCTCGAGGAACTGGAAGTGATCCGCACGCCCGTGCGCTGCGTGTGGGCCAACGTCGCTCGTCCCTATCCGGTCCGGCCGGGCAGCTGGTCCCATGGCGTGATCGACCTGGACGATCCGTGGACGAAGTACGGACCGGCCACGGTCACGCCGTGACGCCAGTCTCGCAAAGGCGCAGGATCACATCCGCGGAGCTCCCACCGGTGCGGAGACTCGCAGTGTCAGTGTCCATTGTCGCGGTCTGGGCCGCGGGCACACCCGCCATGTCCCATGCCGCCGGGGCGGCCGCGGGCGCGCCGACGCAAAAACACGCACTCCTCGCGGAACCGGAAGTGATCGCGTGGCTCGCCAATCAGCGCGACGGCGCCATGAACTGGTTTCGGGGCCGGGCGGGGCGGCTAAGGCCGTAGGACCGCGGGCATGGAGCCGCCGGAAACTC
>JBQTJG010000318.1:0-9262 GCA_052387355.1 Armatimonadota bacterium
GTCGGCCGCGTACGTCGACACGGCAAGGAACGGCGACGTACTTCCCAACCGGTAGAGGGTCACGTCGATCTGCTTAAGACCAGGCGTGGCGGCGTTCGTCACTGCGATCGTCGCCTGGGTAAATCCCGTGGGGAGGCAGGGTTCAGGAGTGGTGCAGGTTACCGCTGTTTCGGTCCATGACCCGGTTATGCCGTAGCCCTGGTTGCGGAGATAGTCGAGCATCGCCTGCGTCCACGCGGCGCCGACTGAGTGATCACCGGTCTCGTCGGCTCGACTCATCGCCGTCATGAAACCCTGGGTCATAATGACGACGATCGAAGCCAGAAGGATCATGCCGACCATGACCTCAAGCAGGGTGAACCCCCGCTCACCGGCGCGGCCACCCGTGGCCGAACTCAGTCCCGCCGGCATCAATCGACCCTCACGCGGCCGGTCCCTGACGCGACGGAGACCTGCTTCGTGCGATTGGTGACTAGACTGCGCAGGATGATCGTCCCCGCCGTGGCGGTTGCCCCAAGGGAACTGAAGGTAATCGTCTGCGAGGTACTGGCAAGATCCGAGGGGAGCTGCCCGACCTTCACGACGGTACCGCCGGCGCTGATCGTGTACTGCCCGGTGGCGAACACAGCGATGACGATCTGACGCCGGGAGACGCTGATCTGTTGTGCCGCCCGCAGATCGGTCGCCATGTTGTCTGTCCATGCCTGCAGCCGCTGGTTGCTCTGGAACTCCTGGGACTGACCGAGGGACGCGACGACGACGATCACGGCAATGGCGCCAACGATCGTGGTTTCGATGAGCGTCAGGCCACGCTGAGGTCGAAGAAACATCCCGGGACTTCCTCCGGCGAAGAGGTCGGATAGATGACTACAGTACCCCCATCGTAGGGTGTATGCCCGGGAATTCGATAACGCAGACCAGGTGAACGGGGCCCTATGGTAAGGGCGCCTGGAAGAGCACGCGGCCCATCGGGTCTAGAAGGACGAGCCCGTTTGTCCCATCGGCGAATGCACCCATCCAGATGCGGCCTTTCCCTGTCCCATCTGAAAGGATCAGCCCGGATGACCGGTCCGAGTGCGAGGCAATCCAGATCCGCCCCCTACCGGTGGCATCGGACAGCGCGAGTCCGGATCCTCCGTCTGAGCGTACGTTCAGCCACATCCGTCCCTTGCCCGCCGGTTCGGCAAGCGTCAGTTCCGAGGTCCCGTCAGGCAAGACACTCAAGCTGATACGAACGATCCCGGCTGCGTCAACGACCTCGACGCCGCGCGCCCTGACGATATCGGCCTGAGATGCGGCCTGTGGCACAGCGATTCCTAAGACGGCGACGACAATGAGACACCCCAACCAGGCCGCCCACATCGCCTGTTGGCGTCGCTCCACGTGCTGCAGGCGAGATCGCAGCGAGTCGAGCTCCGCGCGTTCCACGTGACATTCCCCCCAAGCGGCCCATACGCGCCGTGCGACACTGGTCTGAACGGTTCATGCCCCCGAAAGGGAAAGCGTAGGCCCGCCTGACCCCTACCGGAGAACAGGAAGGAGCGGTCACCGTTACGGTCCCTTCGGCCCCTTCGAGAACCTGGACAGGGCGGGCGCTCTGGCCTAGAATGACTAGCGTTCAGACTGCACAGACCTCGCCGCGGGCGTAGCCGAACTGGTATAGGCGCCAGATTTAGGATCTGGTCGGCGCAAGCCGGTGGGGGTTCGAGTCCCTCCGCCCGCACCAATCGAAGCCCGGAAGCCGGCCAGGAGGATGTCGATGAAAGTGGAGTGGAGGCGGGAGCCGCCAAGTCGGGCGGTTCTTGAAGTTGAAGTGCCCGCCGAGGAGGTCGCGCAGGAGGTCAGGGCGTCGGCCCAGCGCCTGGCGCGCCGCGTGCGTGTGCCGGGGTTCCGACCGGGCAAGACCCCGAGGATGGTCCTCGAACGGTACATCGGCCGCGATGAGCTGTACGGCGAGGCAGTCGAGTCCCTGGTCGCGTCCGCCTACCGGAAGGCGGTGACAGAGGTCGGCGTGATCCCGGTGGGACGTCCTGAGTTCGATGTCCCACCGCTTGATGAGGCGCAGCCGCTGCGGTTCGTGGCCCGCGTTGACGTCTCACCTGAGGTCGAGCCGGGAGCCTACGACGGGGTGCATGTGCCGTTTGCGCCGCCGACAGTCACCGACGCCGACGTTGACGCCGCGATCGAGGAACTCCGGCGCCGACGCGGCCATCTGGCCTCGGCGGCCGGAGCGAGCGCCTCGTCCGGGGATTTCGTGCTGATCCGGCCAACAGCGGTGGAGGCCGCCGACCGGTTCCAGGTCGGGCGCGAGGTGCTGGTGGAACTTGGGGCCGGGGTATTCCCGCAGGAGGTCGAGCAGGCGCTCGATGGAGCGACGGCCGGGGACGAACGCACCGCGGCCATCGGCGAGGCCGGGCGTCTGGCTGCGACGGTGGTTGACGTAAAGCGACGAGAGCTGCCGCCACTGGACGACGCTTTTGCGAAGTCAGTGGGTGACGTGCCGTCGCTGGACGAGCTGCGCGCCCAACTGCGCGGTCGACTGGCCACCGATGCCGCGACACGGGCGCAGGAAGCCTACGAGGAGCAGGTGATCTCTACCGTCGTCGACCAGGCGTCAATCGAGCTCCCAATCAGTCTGGTCGAGCACGAGATCGATCACCTCGTCGCTGATTTGACTGAGTCCCTGCTGCGTCGCGGGCACTCGTTGGAGCGCTATCTGGAGGGCGCGGGCAAGGATCTGGCCGGCCTGCGTGAGGAGGTGCGCGCCCGTGCGGAACGGCGGCTGCGGGTCCGGTTCGTCCTCGACGAAATCGCACGACGCGAGGGGCTCACCCCGACGCAGGAGGAGATCGCTGGCGAGGAAGAGAAGGTGGCCGCCGAATTGAAGCAAGATCTTCCGCGAGTGCAGGAATGGCTTGATCGCGAGGGGCGGCGGGACGCGATGATGGTCATGCTCCGCCGTCGGAAGACGGTCGCCCGCCTTGTCGCCCGCGCGCATGCGGCCGGCGCCTAAGGAGATCCGAATGACGTTGATCCCGATGGTCGTCGAGCAAACCGCGCGCGGAGAACGCGCGTATGACATCTACTCGCGGTTGTTGAAGGACCGCATTATCTTCCTGGGCGGCGCGATCGACGATGACGTGGCCAATCTGATCATTGCCCAACTCCTCCATCTGGAGGGTGAGGATCCCGACAAGGACATCATGCTCTACGTGAACAGTCCGGGCGGCGACCTCATCGCGTCGCTCGCCATCTACGACACGATGCAGTACGTGCGGCCCGACATCGCCACGATCTGCGTCGGCTTGGCAGCGAGCGGCGGTGCGCTCGTCCTCGCCGGCGGAGCCAAGGCGAAGCGCTCGTCGCTTCCCTTCTCCCGGATCATGATCCACCAGCCCTGGGGAGGCGCGCAGGGAACGACATCCGACATCGAGATCCAGGCAAAGGAGTTTCTCCAGATGCGTACACAGATGAGCCAGATCCTGTCCCGGCACACGGGGCAGCCCCTTGAACGGATCGAACGGGACACCGATCGAAACTTCTGGATGAGCGCCGACGCCGCGAAAGAGTACGGGATCATCGACGACGTGATCCGGCCTCGGGATCGAGTCAAGGCCAAGGCGGAGTGAGGCTCTCATGTTTCGAGCGGGTGACGATCGAGAAAAGATGAAGTGCTCGTTCTGCGCGAAGCCGCAGGAGCAGGTGCGCAAGCTCGTCGCCGGCCCCGGAGTCTACATCTGCGACGAGTGCATCGAGCTCTGCAACGAGATCGTCGAGGAAGAGTTGTCCGGAGAGGCCGTCCGGCCGCAGCTCCGGCCCACGCCAAAGCCCAAAGAGATCTACGAGACCCTGCAGCAGTACGTGGTCGGCCAGGATCGCGCGAAGAAAGCGCTCTCGGTCGCGGTGTACAACCACTACAAACGCATCGGCAACCGACGGCCGGCCGACGTCGAGCTCCAGAAGTCGAACGTCCTGCTGATCGGCCCGACCGGATGCGGCAAGACGCTGTTGGCCCAGACCATGGCCAGGATCCTCGATGTCCCGTTTGCCATTGCGGACGCTACCTCGCTCACGGAGGCCGGGTACGTCGGCGAAGACGTTGAGAACATCCTCCTCCGGCTCATCCAGGCCGCAGACTACGAGGTCAAGAAGGCCGAGCGCGGCATGATCTACATCGACGAGGTCGACAAGATCGCGCGTAAGAGCGAGAATCCCTCGATCACGCGCGACGTGTCGGGCGAGGGGGTCCAGCAGGCGCTGCTCAAGATCCTCGAAGGCACCACGGCGAACGTCCCGCCCCAGGGCGGGCGGAAGCATCCGCACCAGGAGTTCATCCAGATCGACACCAGCAACATCCTGTTCGTCTGCGGGGGCGCCTTCGAGGGCCTCGAGCGGATCATTGAGTCACGCATCCGGCAAACGAGCATCGGGTTCGGCGCGACCATCGAGCCCCGCAGCAAGCGCCACCTGGCTGAGGTGTTGGGGCAGACGATGCCCCAGGATCTGCTGCGTTATGGACTGATCCCCGAATTTATCGGGCGGCTCCCCGTCATCGTGCCGCTGGATCCCTTAGACGAGGCGGATCTGGTGTCTGTGCTGATTGAGCCGAAGAATGCCCTGGTCCGCCAGTACCAGAAGATCCTCGAGATGGACGGCGCCGATCTGGTCTTCACCGATGAGGCGCTCCGCGCGATCGCCCGGGAAGCGATGACGCGCAACACCGGCGCCAGGGGACTCCGCACGATCATCGAAGAGATCATGCTCGACATCATGTACGAGATCCCCTCGCGGGCCGATGTCCGCCGCTGCCTTGTGACCGAGGATGCGGTGCTTCGACGCCGAGGTCCGCTGCTCTTGACCGCCGCCGATCTTAAGAAACACGTCAGAGAGAAACCCGCCTCGTAGTCCCCACTTGGGTCGGCTGCGCTCAAGCTGTCCGGGAAGCCGTCCATAGGGGTAAGTTCTACGTACATACCTATAGAGGAGGCGGCCGGGGAACAGACGACCCCTGGCAAGCGTTCTATCATCTGAGAGGCTGAGGACGTTTGTCCCGAGGCCGAATGAGCACATGACGTTTTTAAGGAGGCATGCGTGACAACTTCTGAACAGCAGACGCCAATCCCCGAGCGCCTCCCGCTCTTACCCCTGAAAGGGACCGTGATCTTCCCCCACCAGGTGCAGGGGCTAGGTGTAGGCCGCCAAAAGTCGCTGCGGGCTCTCGAGTACGCCCTGGAACGGGATCGCCTGATCGTCCTGGCCGCACAGCGTGATGATGACGTCGACGAGCCGCGCCCGCAGGATATCAACGCCACGGGGACGGTATGCCGGATCCTGCAGGTCGGCAAGCAGCCCGACGGCATCCTCCAGGTGATCGTCGAAGGCATCGTCCGGGCGGAGATCCTGGGATTCCCGCAGGAGGAGCCCCACTTCGAGGTGCAGATCGCGCAGCGCCCCGACGTCGCGGAGAAGACGATGGAGACCGAAGCCCTCATGCGCGGCCTGGTCTCCCAATTCGAGCGTTTTGCGCGTTTCTCGCGTTCCATCCCGCCCGACCAGCTCGTGGCTGCGGGTCAGGCCGAGGAACCAGGCCGCCTGGCGGATCTCGTCGCGCAGCACGTGTCCCTGAAGCTCGAAGAACGTCAGGAATTGCTCCAGGCCGATCCCAAGACCAGGCTCGAGCGGCTCAGCGCCATCCTCGGGCGCGAAGTCCACGTGCTCGAGCTGGAGCGGAAGATCCAGAACCGCGTGCGGAAGCAGATGGAGAAGTCCCAGCGCGAGTACTTCCTCAAGGAACAGATCAAGGCGATCCAGCAGGAGCTAGGGGAGACCGATGAGCGGCAGGCCGAGGTCTCCGAGTATCGCAAGAAGATCGAGGCCGCCAATCTGCCGGAGCACGTGAAGACGAAAGCGCTGGAAGAGTTGGGCCGTCTGGAGAAGATGCCGCCGATGGTGGCGGAGGCGGTGGTGGTTCGTACGTATCTCGACTGGATCCTCGCGGTGCCGTGGAGCGTCCGAAGCGACGACCGTCTCGACATCGATGAAGCCCGGAAGATCCTGGAAGAGGACCACTACGGGCTGGAGAAGGCCAAGGATCGCGTCACTGAGTACCTGGCCGTTCGAAAGCTCTCGCCCGGGTCGCGCGGTCCGATCCTGTGCTTCGTCGGACCGCCCGGCGTTGGCAAGACGTCGGTTGGCAAGTCGATCGCCCGCGCGCTCGGCCGCAAGTTCGTCCGAATCTCACTGGGCGGCGTCCGGGACGAGGCGGAAATCCGCGGTCACCGGCGGACCTACGTGGGCGCGCTGCCAGGTCGGATCGTCCAGGGATTGAAGACCGCCGGCAGCCGCAACCCGGTCTTCATGCTCGATGAGATCGACAAGCTCGGCGTGGACTTCCGTGGCGATCCCTCCGCCGCGCTCCTCGAGGCGCTCGATCCCGAGCAGAACCATGCCTTCAGCGATCACTACCTCGAGCTGGCGCTCGATCTGAGCGAGGTCATGTTCATTACGACGGCCAACATCCTCGAGACGATCCCGCCGGCCCTGCGCGACCGCATGGAAGTCATCCGCTTCGCCGGGTACATCGAGGAAGAAAAAGTGAAGATCGCCGAGCAGTTCCTCATTCCGAAACAGGTGAAGGCGAACGGCCTGAAGCCTGAACAGATGGGATTGACCGGCGAGGCGCTGCGGTTGATCGCGCGCGAGTACACGCGTGAAGCGGGCGTGCGCAATCTGGAGCGTGAGATCGGCACGATCTGCCGCAAGGTGGCGACGCAGGTCGCGCGCGGCAACGTCAAAGGCGACCGCATCACCCGGGCCAACCTGCACCTCTTCCTTGGACCGCCGAAGTATCGGTTCGGAGCGGCCGAAACGGAGGACGAGGTCGGTGTCGCCACCGGGCTGGTCTACACCGAAATGGGTGGCGACGTGATTGGTGTCGAGGCGACCCCCATGAGGGGCGACGGCAAGCTGGTGCTCACCGGGCAACTCGGCGATGTCATGAAGGAGTCGGCGCAGGCCGCGATGTCGTATGTGCGCTCGCGCGCGCGGCGTTTCGGAGTGGATGAAGAGTTCTACCAGAAGACCGATGTGCACATTCATGTTCCGGCGGGCGCGGTTCCAAAGGATGGCCCGTCCGCGGGGATCACGATGGCGACCGCCCTGGCCTCCGCGGTAACGGGCCGGCCTGTCAGACGCGACGTGGCCATGACCGGCGAGATCACCCTGCGCGGGCGCGTTCTGCCGATCGGCGGGCTGAAAGAGAAGGTCCTGGCTGCCCACCGGGCGGGGATCCGAACGGTCATCATCCCCAAGGAGAACGCGAAAGACTTGCAGGAGATCCCGGGCAATGTGCGCAAGCAGACGCGGCTCGTGTTGGTCTCGCATATGGACGAGGTGCTGAACGAGGCGCTGCTGCCGAGGCGCGAGCAGGAAGTCCTGCCGCCGGCGCCGGTGACGGCTCCGTCGCCGCCATTCGTCCCGGCGATCCCGCCGATGCCGGTGCAACCCGAGCGGCGCGCGCCTGAGGCGCCTCCGGTCAGTTAGCAGCCTGGGCTGACAGGAGCGGGAGCGTTCGGGCGTTCCCGCTCCCTGTGTTTGGAGTCATGGGGGCCCTGCGATGCGACGGACTGATCTTCCCTTTGTGATCAGCATGTTGATCGGCGCCATCTTGGGCGTGGCATTGTTCTTCGTGCTTGCGCCTCGATTGAAGCGCGCCCCGCTCGCGCCTTCCCTACAATCAGCGGTTGGCGGAACGGTCGGCGGACATGAACCCACCGACATGACAGACGCGCGCTCAGATCGTCCCGCACCCGTCGTGGCGCGGCCGACAGTACACCCTGAGACTCAGCCAGACCGCCCGGCGTCGATCGTGCTGCGTCGGGCGGCTCGTCCTGAGACTCAGCAGAGCCGATCCCGGCTCGCCCAGCGACCCAACCGACGTCCGACCCACGTCCGGCCTATCAGCCCGGCCACGCCTACCCGTCCTCAAGCCGGTGTTGTCCCTGGTGGGGGGATAATGCCGCCCTCGCCACCGGCGCCGCTCTCACCGCCGGTTGGAGACCCGGCGATTCCTGTGCCCGGCCCCCAGGCTGAAAGGGCCGTCTTGTACATGGTGCAGGTGGGACCGGTTTCCGACCAGGAGCGCGCGGCTGAGATTGTCAGGGAGCTCAGTCTCGCCGGCTTTGACCCGGCTGTGAACACTATATATGGATCCTCGGCCCCTGAGTTTCAGGTGGTATCCGAAACGATTTCGACGTCTGTCGCGGAACGCAGGATCGCTGTCCTGACCGCGCTTGGCTTCGATCCCGAGTTGCGGACATTCGCCGGTGGGCTCGCACAGTTACGATTCGGGCCTTTTGCCTCGCGCTCCGCGGCGGAAGTGCTCGCAAGGCGTGTACGACTCACCGGGTATTCCTACGCGGCGGTCGTACGGGAGGGAGGGACCCTCTACATCGTGACGCTCGGGCCGCATAGTCAGGCCGCAGTCGCAGCTATCACGGGAATGCTCTCATCCCGCTTCCGAGCGATGATCCCGGTAGCGGCGCGCCCGATCGACTAGGGGACTGCCGGTTGGCGGTGGGACCGTAACGCCCGCGGCGTTCGAGAGACAAGTCTAGCGAAGGTTGTCGTTGTCACCGCTAGAGAGGAGTACTGGAGGTGTCGAATGCTGCGCGCTGTGCTAAGAGGAACCGGCGCAATCTTCGTCCTGGTGGTGCTCGCCGGAGCCGGCCTCCCGGTCGCGGCTCAGACCCGTGATCTATCACGGGTGCAGGTGCTGGCCGTCGCGGCGTTCTCCGACGACAATCCCCTCACCCGCCCATTGGCAGAAGCCGCAGCGATACGCCTCAGCGACCTCCTGAGGGGCGGACGCTTCCGCGTCATCGAAGCCGCCCGGGTCGCCGACGCGACAAAGCGGCTTGGCATTACCCCCCGCGAGCTGATCAGCCCTTCGCGGACGGTCTCGTTGGGCGCGGAGCTGGGCGCTGATGCCATCCTGACCGGGCGCGTGATCGAGATCATACGAGATAGGGGCCTCCCGCCGGCCGCGCCTGAAGTTCGGGCCACTGTAGATGTCCGCATCCTCGCAGTCGCCACCCGCACGAAGCTGTTCGAGGAAGAGGTGACCTGCAGCGTCTTCGGTGTGCCCATTGAGGGCGCCGTCGAGTGCATGGCGCAGGAGATCGCCGCCCGCCTCGCGGGGCGCTGATCATCTCCGAACGATCCGTTACCGCACGGGCCGGACAGCCAGGGTGTGCGGATCACT
>JBQTJG010000319.1:0-4313 GCA_052387355.1 Armatimonadota bacterium
AGCTTGCGCAAGAGCGTCCGCCGCTTGCGCATCACCTTCTCCGCGACCTCCATCTGCCCGGCAAGCTTCGGGTCGTAAGGCGTCAGCTTGACGCCGTCGGGCAGCTCCGTCGCATAGAGCGTGTCGCCCTTTCCCATCCGCAGCCGCGCGAGCAGCTCCTTCGGCAGGATGATCCCGGCGGAATTTCCCACGGTCGTGATCTTGATCTTCATCGCCACACCTCCGCCGCAGATTATAACGTGCGTTATATCCCGGCGCCCAACCTCCTACGTGTCGAGCAGCGGTATGCCGGCCTGCTTCGCCGCGTCGCTCAATCGATCGTCGAACACCGCGAAACGAAACGGCACCTGGGCGCGGAACGCATCGAACGCCGCTTCAGCCGCGGCAAGATGGAGGCTGTCGTAGCCGCGCAGGCGGTAGCGCCCGGCGAGGTCGGCGGCACGGCGGATCAACGCCCCGGTCGCGTCCAGTATCTCCCACGCTTTCCATTGGACGTCGAGATTCCGGCGCAAAGCGGAGAACAGCGCATCGTCCCCGCGCGCATGGGCCGCCCGCGCGAACGTGGCGCAGGCCTCGACATAGGCGATCGCATGCGTGACCGTCAGTTGCGCCGCGGAAACCGCCTTGCGGACCCGGTCCGAGCGCGTCTCCGTCACGAACAGCTTCACCAGGGCGGAGGTATCCAGATACAGGATCAACCCCGCTCCTCGCTCACGATTTCAGCCAGCGTCTTCTCGCCCTTCTCGATCCGGATCAGCGGCTTGGGCAGCGCGGGCTTCCCGCCGCTTCCCGGGCGCACCCAGGGAAGACTGCGAAAGCGGGCGCTGATGCGCGGCTACGGAATGAGTCGATATCAGTGGCCGGTGCACTTCGCCTGGCTGCATAACGACGCGCTGTGGGTGTTCGACGAAGTCCAATTGATGGGCCCGGGCTTGAAGACCAGTGCTCAACTTGAAGCGTTTCGCCAGAAGATCGGTTTGTCTTCGCGCAGCCGCAGCCTATGGGTCTCGGCCACGCTCAAGCGGGACTGGTTGAGAACGGTAGATTTCGATCCCGCGTCAACGATCCCGCTGGCGCTGAGCGAGGAGGAAAAGAAGGCGCCCGCAGTTCGGGAGAGACGTGAGGCGATCAAGGTTCTGACGCGCTGCGATGTGGCGCTCATCTCGACGAAGCCTTCCAAATCGCAAAAGGCGGAGGAAAGCGAGAAGGCCGACAAGCTGACGAGCGACGACATCAAAACTTACCTCAATGCATTGGCTGAGCGGGTTCTTGCGGCGCATCAGCCGGGCGCGGAACTGCCGATACCGAGCCCACGCAAGGATCTGCCAATTTCCGCACCGGCGGTGCGGAGCTCCGGGTCAAACGCACCCGCGCCTCTTCCGCCGGAACTTTTGCCGTTGCAAGCGACGGGAAGCGAACCCTGAGCTTGAGGCCATGAAAATCGTGCTCGAATGGATCAAGAAACTGTTGCGGCGATCTGGCCGGAAGGCACCGCCCCGAGGATCCCTTGAGCCCTTGTCGGAGGAAGCAGATAATCCAGCCCATGGACTGGAAACGGGCAATCGAACGCTGGCGCAACCTCACGCCCGAGGAGCAGGCCCGGATTCGCCTGGCCAGCTTGCCGCGGAAGGTGGCGCGGAGCATGGCGTTCGAGGGCGAGCCGGTGGACCAGCGCATCCTGGAGCGGGAACTCGACCGCCTCGGGCCGCAACCCGTTACCTGAATACCGCGCTCGGCGTCCTCAGTTACGCCGAGCTGGCGCCTCACCTGGCCACGCGCGTCCAGGCGCTGCAAAGTGCGATCGCGGCCGGCGAGCTCGATGGCCGCACGCTCGACGAGGACCTCCTTCTTGAGCTTCACAGGCGCATCTGCGCCGACCTGATTCCCGACATCGCGGGCCGCTGGCGCACGACTGACGTCGTGGTCGGAGACCATAAGCCGCCCGCCTATCCCTTGGTGCCGCAGCGGATGCGCGAGTACGCACTCGATCTGCAAGCGCGCCTCGCGTCGTTGCCGCAGGAGCCCGAAGATCTGTGGCTGGAAGCCTTGGCGTTCGCCGAAGGCAGGCTGCTGAGCATCCACCCCTTCGCCGATTTCAATGGGCGCGTCAGCCGCGTGTTCATCGATCTGCTCACCCGCGTCCTCAGGCTTCCGGACGTGGACCCGACCCCCGATCCGGGCGAGCCGACGGCGCGCTATCTCGCCGCCCTGCGGGCCGCCGACCGCAACGACTGGCGGGCGTTGACGGACATCTGGCGGCGGCGCTTCGAGGAGGCGTTACCTTGATCCAGGAGAGACCAATGTCGGGGCGTGTCCGAGCCGACCGCGCGATATCGATGATGTCGCGCACTGGCGGTGGATATTGAGAGGAGCGAAGGTTCGATGACTGAAAATCGAGATGATGCACTAACCAACCCCCTTCATTTGCTAATGGAGACCCTGCCATGACCGAAACGACGCCCGTACTCGAGCTTGATCGCCTGAAAAAAGCTGTGAGGGGCTCCGCAGCTGCGTTCCGTTGCCGCCGTAGACTCCAGCCCGCGGGCGGCGAGGGAGACAAGGTGTTTCCGCCCACCTTTGCCGGCGCGGTCTACGCGAGCGAAAAGCGGCGCATGCCCGGCCGCGAGGAACCGGCTGACTGCGTGCTCCTGGACAGCGTGCAGAGCCAGGCGAACCGCATGGAACTCGCGCTGCAGGAGGCGATCGACGCCGGCAGGATCGAGATGCCGCTCCTCGTCGTCGACTTCTCCGAGCACTACGATCCGAAGCTGGACAAGGATACCGCCGACAAGGCGGGCAAGCTCATCGACGCCGTCGGTAAGGTCACGAGCCTCCAGGTGCCCCATCGGCTAGCCGATGCGATTCTCCGCGACAGCGAGATCGAAGGCGTCGCTTTCCGCCAATCCGACAAGGGCAAGGCGCTCAACCAGGTCAGCTTCGCCAACGCGACGCCGCTCTTCGAGCTGTGTCCAACGGCGCTCGTCTTCGGCATGTGGGACTCGACCGGTCCTAAGGGCGGTCTCGGCCCGAAGTTCGAGCGGGCAATGGTGTCCGAGATCGTCGGGGTGGGCGCGGAGGTTGGCGACCTGCGCCGCGGTGTGCGCCGCGATCCGCTCGAGATCCGGGCCGCCGTCGCGGTGAAGAAGTCTGCCGACACGTCGTGGACCGTCGCCGCCCCGAACGCCAAAGGGAAGGACATCGTCGCCCCGTCCAAGGTGAACCATTCGAGCGTTCCCTTCCCGAAGCAGAGGGACAAGAAGACGGACGAGAACACCTACGACGGGGTGACGATCGGATACGCGGAGCAGACCACGACCTTGTCGCTCATTTGCCTCCGACGCCTTCGCTTTCCAGTCAACGGAGCCCCGAGCGTCGACACGGACGCCGCCGCTCGCACCGTCCTGGCCGCGCTCGGCCTCGCCGCCGCGACCCTCGCGTTCGAGTCGGGGATGGGTTTGCGTTCGCGCTGCCTCCTGTGGCCGGACGGCCCCATGGAGTGGGAGCTTCTTGAACGTCCAGGCGCGACGCCAGCGAAGTTCGCGCTGACCGGTGACGCAGCCATAAAGCTGCTGAACGACGCGATCGCTTCAGCCGAGGCGGTCAAGCTGCCGTGGGCGAAGGTGCCGATCATCCTCAAGCCCTCTACCGGCAAGGGAAGGCCGGAGAATTTGGTCGATCTCGTCCGCCTGAGCCAGCTCGAGGCGACCAAGGAATCCGGCGAGGCCACGTGACATGCTCGCCCTCGGCGTTCGATATCTGAACGGGTTCGTGGCAGCGCGCCCGCACCCTTCCGAGCCCGTGGAGTGGCCGCCGCATCCGGGGCGCGTCTTCATGGCCCTCGCGGCGGCGCATTTCCAGACCGGCATGGAGCCTGCCGAGCGCGAGGCGCTCCAGTGGCTACAGGGCGATGGCGAACCTGGCCGAGCGCCAGCGATTCGAGCGTCCGAAGCGGTGCGACGAGCGGTCGTGGAACACTTCGTGCCGGTCAACGACGAAGCGATCTGGAAGAAGAAGGACGAGAAGAAGAAACCACCGCCACCGCTCCAATCGGCCCCTGGAATTATCCGCACACGGCAAGCGCGCAGCCTCGCGCGCGCGTGGCTCGACGACGACACGGTCTACCTCGCCTGGCAGGACGCCGACCCGCCCAAGAACATCCGGCTTGCTCTCGAAGCCCTGTGCGCAAAGGTCACGCGCATCGGCCATTCGTCGTCGCTCGTCCAGATGTGGGTCGCGGAGCCGGATGAAGTCGGCGAGCCCAACTGGGTGCCCTATGATGATCACGCGGCGATCCACCTGCGCGTCGCGGGCCC
>JBQTJG010000320.1:0-3621 GCA_052387355.1 Armatimonadota bacterium
CAGCCCAGGCCCTTTGCCTGGACGAAAACGGCCGACGAGATCCTCGCGACGATTGCTCGATTTTGTCATCGAATCTCTGACTCAGGACACTAGTGAAGCATTCGCTCACGCACTGGCAGAAACGGCATTGGCGCACACACTCGCGCGAGGGAAGCTGCCCTCCCCGGTGCCGTGCCCACGCTCTGCGGAAGCCCGGCCAGGGCCCGCCAGGCGCCCAGGGCGTGGTTGTGCCATTCCGCCTCGCCCATCTCCCCATCACTGCCTGGACGCCGCGCGGTTCGGCCCGGCAGGCGCGTTCTTACCCGGCCTCTCAATGGTCGTAAGATAGTCGTATTAGGCGCTTCGGTGTTCAGATCATGCCAAGGAGGAACCGGCGGAGACCCGCGTTCTGACTGCATTTCAGTCTGGTGGGCGAGCCGGGGTTTGATCCCGGGACCTCCTCCGTGTAAGGGAGGCGCTCTACCGCTGAGCTACTCGCCCGCGCAAAGTATAGCACGGCCATCGAGACGAACAGATCAGGCGGCACGGCTCCTTCTACATCCACATAGGCTGACATCCTGTGGAAAACCTGCTCGCACTTCGGCCGGGTCACCAGCACACACATCTATAATACTAAACCTTCGCGTGTTGCTCCTGCAACTCGTTGGCTGATCAGGTCTCGGAGGAAATCCTGTAGGAGCGGATTCCGCAGAGGCGCGCGGCGCAGGATCGCCGTCCCACGGACATTCCGGCCGCCACCGCAGGGAAAACGGTGAATTGAGCGAATTTTTATGACTCTGAACCCCCTGGCGACGGGTCTCCGGGTGGATTCTGCCTCTCGGACGAATTTTGCCGGACCGAGGTGGACAAGTGTGAAGAAGCTGAGTGCTACGCACACCGACATGCTGGTGCGCCTCCTGGGCCTGGCCGACTCGCCTCAGAACCTCGAAGCGATGCAGTACGTCGTATTCCAGTTCGACTTCAAGGATTACGAGCAGTTCATCATCGAATGTCCGCCCGGGAGCATCCGGTTCAACAATCTGCTCCGGGTGGCGGTCCTGTGTGACAACCTCGGGTTCCTCGTGGAGAACGACGCGGTCGATCGAGAGGCAGTCTATGAACTGTTCCCGATCCCTTGGGTCAAGGTCGAGCCGATCGTGCAGGGCATGCGGCGGGAGTTGGATTGGCCCGATGCCTTCGATTACTTTGAGCGGCTTGGGCGGGACTACTTCAAGTGGTGGGAGGGGAAGCGCAAGCGGATTAAGCCGCTCCCGCCTCTTCCCCCGTCGGCGAGTCCTCCACGGGCCCTGATGGTGGCACGGACGAGGCCGCCCCTCCCCGCTAGGCCGGTTGTGCCGCCTCGTCCTGCCGGATCTGGCGCCCAGTCGCCTGCAGCCGCGCTGGCTGCCCGGACGGCTGCGCTTGCTCCGGCGGTTGTGGGGAAGCCGCCCTTGAGAGTGCTGGCCAAACCGACCCTAAAATTGAGTGGAAAGCCGGTGCAGGTTGTCAAGGCGAAGGGCAGCCCGCGTCCAGCCGCCAAGACGCCGTCGAAGCCAATGTCCAAGCCAAAGGTGCGGCCGACGCCTGTAAGCCGAAAGTAGTCTTGATCGCACGTTTGCGAGGCGCAAAGCCGGCGTCCGTCAACGAGAGGTTTACACAGAAGCAGGCTTCCGCGTCGTCCCCCTCGCGAGAACGCCGGCATCCCCTCTTATAACAGAGCGGCCGTTCGTCATCAAGGACCGCACTAAGGACCGCGCGGAAGACACCGCGTCCAGCGCGCCGCGTCGTTGACATCGTTGACAAAGGATGAGGCCGGATCGACGCGAACAGGACTCCGATGGAGAATGTGGTGGGCGCATCCCGCCTGTATGATCTGCAACAAGTGGACAGCGCACTGGCGAGGGCCATGGCGCACCGGCAAGGCCTCGACGAGGGGCTAGCGCAGCGCGCGACGGTCGCCGCCGCATCGGACCTGCTTTCGACCGTTCGCGACCGGATGGCCTCTGGCCAGAGCCGGCTCCGCGCCCTCGACCTCGACATTCAGTCGCTGCAAGCCAAGCGCAAGAAGGTGGAGGCCGATATGTACAGCGGCCGCATCGGCAACCCGAAGGAACTGGCCGCGATGCAGGAAGAGGTCTTCGCGTTTGATCGAGTGAAAACGCAGCATGAAGACGAGGTGCTGACGCTGCTCGAACAGGCGGACGTGCTGGAGTCACAAGCCCGCGATGCGCAGCAGCGGCTCGAGGTCGCAGCGGCTGAACTGGAGCGTCAGAGCGGCGCGTTTCGTGAAGCAGCCGCGGCGACCGATCGGGAGATCTCAGACCTGACCGTCCGTCGTGACGAACTGGCCGCCGGCGTGGATGAAGACCTGATCCGGCGGTACGACCGGCTGCGCGAGCGCAAGGGAGGAGTGGCCGTCGTGGCGGTCCTCGGCGGAATCTGCGGCGGCTGCCACGTAGCCATTCCGCAACGCCTGGTTGTTCGCCTGGAGAAAGATCCCGACTTGCTGGCCGCCTGCGACGGATGCGGCCGCCTGCTGGTGGTCCGTCCACAAGGATGAAACTCCGACTCTTCATCGATGGAGCTTCTCGGGGCAATCCAGGGCCTGCAGGCCTCGGCGTCGTCGTGCATGATGGCCGCGGCCGGGTCGTAGCGGAGATCGCTGAGTTTCTCGGCGAGACGACGAACAACGTGGCGGAATATCGGGCGCTGCTACGCGGCCTGCAGGACGCAGATACGCGCGGCGCCAGCGAGCTGGAAGTCTACGCCGACAGCGACTTATTGGTAAAGCAACTCCAGGGCAGTTACCGGGTGAAGAGCGCCAATCTGATCCCCCTGCACGCCGAGGCGCTGCAGGCACTGAGCGAGTTTAGGCAGTGGCGCATCGCCCATATCCCCAGGATGAAGAATGCGGCGGCTGACGCTCTTGCCAACCGCGCGATCGATGATCGCAGGAGAACCACGTCGGGAGGTGGTGCCCGCCGGCCACGCGGTGATCTGCGCGCGCGTCTTTCA
Organism: Armatimonadota bacterium; assembly: GCA_052387355.1. Lineage (GTDB taxonomy): Bacteria > Sysuimicrobiota > Sysuimicrobiia > Sysuimicrobiales > Humicultoraceae > JBQTJG01. Next base: position 2,995 of record JBQTJG010000320.1, read on the forward strand.
CGCCTGGCCCGCGACCTCGACGGGACGATCGGCATCGGGGTGAAGGCTGTATGGGACGGCGCCGAAGTCTTCATCGAGCCCGACCGGCCATTCCCGACGGCGAGCGTGTTCAAAGTCCCCGTGTTGCTCGAGCTGCTCATGCAGGCGGAGGAAGGCCGCCTCCGCCTCGACGAGGCCGTCACCGTGACTGAGGACTGGAAGTCACCCGGGTCCGGGGTCCTCAAGGAGCTGACCTCGTCGCCGACGTTGAGCCTGACGGATCTCGCAATGCTGATGATCATCATCAGCGACAACACGGCCACCGACATCCTCGTCGATCGGGTCGGCACGGCAGCCATCAACCGGCGCCTGGCGTCGTGGGGCTTCAAGGTTACACGGGTGGCGATGGACTGCCGGCACCTGCTGTTCGACCTCGCGGGCAAGCCCGCCGGTCCCTACACGCCGCAGATGCGAGTGGAGATCGAACAGATCCTGAAGTCCCGGGAGCGTTCGTTTGCCGGTCGGGTTTACGCCGACACCGACAACAACCTTACGACGCCGCGCGAGATGATCGGGCTGCTCGGTATGCTGGTCACCGAAGGGCGGCTCCCGGCAAAGGTGCGGGAGCAGGCGTTGAACTTTCTCCGC
>JBQTJG010000321.1:0-9174 GCA_052387355.1 Armatimonadota bacterium
GGAGTCGGCGGCGAACTCGGCAAGGAGTTCCCGCTCGTCATTGGCGAGGAGCGCATCCGGCTCGATGCCAAGTTCACCTCATGGAACCCGTCGGCGAAGACCCAGGCGGTAGCGGTCTGCCAGAAGGCGACGGCGCACCATGCAGATCAGACGGTCCAGGTCGCAGAGCGGGCCTTTACGTCGTGGAGCCGAGTCCCGGCCGAGGAGCGAACGGCGGTCCTGCTGCGCGCCGCCGACATCCTGCGACGCCGCAAGTTCTGGGCCGCGGCCTGGCAGGTTTACGAGGTCGGCAAGAACTGGAGCGAGGCCGACGCCGACGTGGCGGAGACAGTCGACTTCCTTGAATACTTTGCGCGTGAGGTGCTGCGCTACGCGCGTGGGCACGACATGGCGCCCCACCCCGAGGAGTTCAGCGAGTACAAGTATATCCCGATCGGCGTGGTGGCCGTGATCCCGCCATGGAACTTCCCGCTGGCGATCCCGAGCGGCATGGCCTCGGCGGCGATCGCCGCCGGCAACACCGTGGTGATGAAACCGAGCAGCGACTCCCCCGCCAATGCCTACGTGCTCCAGGAGATCATGGAGGCCGCCGGCCTGCCCTCAGGCGTCCTCAACATCGTGACCGGGTCCGGTGGAGAGGTCGGCGACCCGCTGGTCACCCATCCGCGGGTCCGGATGATCGCGTTCACCGGATCCAGGGAAGTCGGCGTTCGCCTCTACGCGCAGGCCGCCCAGGTGGCGCCCGGCCAGATCTGGCTGAAGCGCGTGATCGCGGAAATGGGCGGGAAGAACGCCATGATTGTCGACGAGAATGCCGATCTCGATGACGCCGTGGCCGCCGCCGTGGCCGCGGGCTACGGCTTCCAGGGACAGAAGTGCTCGGCCGGATCCCGCCTGGTCGTCCACGAGCGCCGCTATCGCGAAGTGCTTGACGCGTTCGCCGCGCAGGTCCGCGCGCTCAAGATCGGGCCGGCCAGGGAGAACTTTCCCGCGGGTCCGGTGATCAACGCGCGGGCGCAGCAGACGATCATGGAGTACGTCACCGTCGGCAAGCGCGAGGGACGCCTGGTCGCGGGCGGCGAGCCCGGCGATGGTGAGGGGCACTATGTCCAGCCCACGGCGTTCGCCGACGTCGACCCTCAGGCGCGCATCGCCCAGGAAGAGATCTTCGGCCCGGTCATGGCCGTCATCAAGGCGCGCGACTTCGACCACGCGCTGGCGATCGCCAACGGCACGGAATACGGGCTGACCGGCGCGGTCTTCTCCAGGACGCCCGAGCATCTGGCCCGCGCCAGGCAGGAGTTCCACTGTGGCAACCTCTACCTCAACCGTAAGTGCACCGGCGCGCTTGTGGGCGTGCATCCCTTCGGTGGGTTCAACATGAGCGGCACCGATGCGAAGACGGGCGGGCCGGATTACCTGGGGTACTTCCTGCAGCCCAAGGTGGTCTCGCTCAGACACCGGTAGCCGGACCGACGAGCCAGGGAGATGATTCCCTGTGGGTGAAAGGTAGGGTATACTGCGCGTATGAACGATCCGGCTGGGGCCGAGCTGGGACCCCAGGCATTCGCAGGGCACGGCGACGACGCCGACGACGCTCGGTTTTCGTTTGCCAAGTTTGCTTCCCACCCGTTCTTTAGAGAGGTCAACACATGGCTCGTCGCGCACGCGGGCATCAAGCCGGGTAGCGATGTCGTCGACCTTGCCTGCGGCCCGGGCGCGGTCACTGAACTGATCGTTCAGCGGATGGGCGTCCCGCCGCTGGGCCAGGTGTTCGCGATTGATCCATCGGCCTCGGCGTTGGTGCAAGCCGCACAGCGGATCCAGTCGGCGATTGTCCGGTTCATGCAGGGCACGGCAGAGCGTGTCGTCAGTCTGGTGCCCCCTGTTGACGCGGTGGTCTTCTGCAACGCGATCCACCTGGTACCGGACAAGGCGGAGGTCATCGGCGGCATCAGCAAGGTGCTGCGACCCGGCGGCGTGCTTGCGTTCAACACCACGTTCTTCGACGGCGCGTATCCCGGCGGTACCCGGCGCTTCTACAAGCTCTGGATGCTCCGGGCGGTGCGGTGGTTGCGCGCGCGCGGGTTTGAGGTGGCCAAGGGCGTCAAGGCCACGGCCATGCAGTGGCTCTCTGTCGAGGACTATCGCCGCCTGCTGCGGTCCCACGGATTTAGAGAAACCGAAGTGGAGTTTCAGGAGAAACAGCTCGACCGTCAGGCGTGGGAGGACATCAGCGAGTTCTCGCTCTTCATCGAAGGGGCGCTGCCGGGCGTCTCGCTGGACGTGGGCATGGAGGCGTTGAAGACGGGCGTCCGCGAGGCCTTCGAGGAACTTCACCTTCATGCGGTCCCGCGCATCTGGCTGCAGGTGGTTGCGCGGCGCACGTGACGCTCGAATCCAAGACTGCCCTGCTGACCGGCGGCTCCTCCGGGTTGGGTCGCGCCATGGTTGGGGCTCTAGCTCGCGCAGGGGCGCGCGTCGCGTTCACGTATCGATCGAACGCCGCAGCGGCGCAGGCGCTTGTGGCCGACCTCCCCCGCTCTATGCAGGTCATCGCCATCCAAGGCGACGTCGACGCCGATGGCGACGTCGCCAGATTCATTACGGAAACGGTCGCACGGTTCGGCAGTCTCGACATCTTGGTGAACAATGCCGGGATCACGCGCGACACCTTGGTGCTCCGCATGCAGCCTGAGGACTGGCAGGCCGTCATCGACACCAATCTGACCGGCGCGGTGCGCTGCTGCCGGCACGCCCTGCCTCACCTGCTGGCAAGCAAGGCTGGACGGGTCATCAATATCGCCTCGATCGCGGGCATCACCGGAAGCGCCGGCCAGGCCAACTACTCCAGCGCGAAAGCGGCGCTCATCGGATTGACCGAGGTACTGGCGCGGCAACTCGCGCCGCACGGGGTGACCGTCAACACCGTGGCCCCGGGAGCGATCGACGCGGGCATCGTCGCGGGCCTGCCCCAGGAGACGCGTCAGCGGCTGGTCGAGGTCGTTCCCATGGGCCGGATGGGCACCGCCGAAGAGGTCGCGGGACTCGTGGCGTTCCTGGCGGGTCCGGACGCGGCTTACATCACCGGCCAGACGATCGCCGTGGACGGCGGTACCTCCACAGGTGGTCAGGGTACCGACGGCGAGGCGTTCAACGACTGAGCCACGCATGGGTCGGTTCGTCAGACCAAGCGCCGTACTCGACGTGCTCACCCGAAACCGCCCAGAGGTAGGCCAGAGCGTATCCGCCGGCGGCGACGACCGGATGGTAGCCCCGCGGGATCACGACCGTATCGCCGTCGCGGACGCGATGAATGTGCGTGAACGACTGCGGATCACCCGGCTTCGAGTAGACCATCTGCAGCGCGAAGCCGCCCGGTGGGCGCACGAAATAGTGGTAGATTTCCTCCATGGGCGCCTCGCGGCCGGGTACAGCGGCATCATGCTTGTGCGGTGGGTAACCCGACCAGTGACCCGGTGGGCCGACCGTCTCGCCGACGAGCAACCGGCTGGCCACCCGTTGATCCACCACGCTGATCACCCGGCGGGACCAGGCGTCTTTACCGACATTCCTGATACTCACCTCGTGCGCGCCGATCTGGCGCAAGCGCCGGTCGCCCGACGGCGGCGCAGAGAAGATCGCCAGGCGCGCGCCGGTCCTCGGACTGATCAGCCCCAGTCGAGCCCCAGGAGGAAGATAGACCGCGGCGGGTGGGCCGTCGAACACGGAGGGCCTCGTGTCGAGCACACCTGCTAGGGCGCCGGCCGCGCCGGAGACCGTGAACTCACACACGCCCCCGATCAAATAGAGCACAGCCTCGCGATCGCGTGACTCCCAGACAAGCGGAGTGCCACCCGCCTCCAGGGAGACGAGCGCAAACTCAAGAAACCTGAGCGGACTCTCGGGAGGATAGGCAATCAGACGATAGCCAGGGCCCTGCGGGCTCGCCGGAATATGATGGCTGTCCGGAAAACGTTTCATGCACGCCTGTCCTGGAGGATCAATGACTCATGATGTGACACGTGATCGGCAGAACGCGTAGAGCGCGTCGTAGACAGGAAACTGCCTGGCCATGTTGTCGTGGTCGTCTCCGGCAATGAGCTGAAAGCCTGAGGCCACGGCGTACAGCCCCGCTGATTCAGGGGTGAGATGCCGCGCATCGGTATCCGCTCCTCGAACGATCAAGGCGACGGCATACAGCGCCGGATCGTCGAGCCCGTACTTGTCGAGAATCGCGTCGAACGAGCAACGCTCGCCCTGATGACCGAACTCGACACCCGGGACGTCGTAGGGGATGGCCGGCTCTCGTTCGGCAACCTTCAGGACTTGATCGGCAGGTACGAACAAGAACGTCGGATCACGGTCGATGAACCGGCTGATCAGCCACGGGCAGGCGATACGATCCACACGGGCTCTCTCACGAGTCACCCATTTCATTGAGAACCTCCTAGACCAGATGGACGAGCCAGCAGCCTGAATACGTAGGTCCTCGAAACGCGAGCTACCAGACCAGCGGCGACGGCTCGACGTCAGCCGGGGACCCGAACGCCTCCAAGAACGCCCGCGCTGAATCGAGGGACGTGAATGTGGGAACGTTCAGTTCAAATGCGGCGCGGCGCAGCGCAAATCCTGCGCGGTCGGGCTGAAAACCGCGCGTGGGGGTGTTGACCACCACGCCGATGCGGCCGCTGCGTATCAGGGTCACGGCCTCCCCAGCGCCGACAATGCTCACAGGCAGGCCTCGAGCCGCCAGAGCGGCAGCCGTGCCCGGGGTCGCCAACAGCGTAAAGCCGGTCTTCATGGCTGCAGACGCGAGGCCGGCGGCATCGCTCTTATCGCGGTCCGCGACCGAGAGGAGCAGGGAACGCAGCACGGCGGGCGGCACTCCCGCAGCGATGAAGGCCTTGCGCAGCGCGGCGGCCGGAGTCGAGCCCACGCCCATGACCTCGCCGGTGGACCGCATCTCCGGACCCAACAGTGGGTCGGCGCCAAAGAGCTTCCCGCTCGAAAAGACCGGCGCCTTGACCGCCCAACGCTCTGGTGGCGGCAGCAGCGTGACGCCGCCGTACCCAAACTCCGCGAGCGAGCGCCCGAGCATGACCTCGGTGGCGAGGCGGACCAGCGGGACACCGGTGGCCTTGCTGACGAACGGGACCGTCCGGCTGGCTCGCAGGTTCACCTCGAGCACGTACGGTCGCCCCTTCCAGATCACGAACTGGATGTTCAGAAAACCCCTGACCTGCAGGGCCCACGAGACCCGCGCCGCGTAGTCGACGATCACGCGGACGGTGTCCGGATGCACCGATCGGGCCGGCAGCAGCGCCAGACTGTCGCCGGAGTGCACACCCGCGCGCTCGATCTGCTCCATCAGGGCAGGGATCACGAGGTTCGTGCCGTCGGCGACCGCGTCGAGCTCCACCTCCAGGCCCTCGAGGTATCGATCCAGCAACACCGGACCCGACTCGCCGGCCAGCGCCTGAGCCGCGGCCTGCTGGAGATCGTCAGCCGAACGCGCGATGACCATGCCGCGGCCCCCAAGCACGTACGAGGGACGGACGAGCAGCGGCAGCCCCTCGCGTGCGCCGATCTCCATGATCTCGTCGATCGACGTGGCGGTCCAGCCGCTGGGCTGGGGAATGTTCAGCTCGCGCAGCAGCGCAGCGAACTTGCGCCGGTCCTCGGAGATGTCGAGACTTTCCACGGACGTCCCCAGCACGCGCACGCCCGCTTGAGCCAGCGGCATCGCGGCGTTAAGCGGGGTCTGGCCGCCGAACTGCACCAGCACGCCCTGGGCGCCTTCACGGTCGAGGACCGCACGGATGTCATCCGGGGTCAGCGGCTCCATGTAGAGCCGGTCCGAGATGTCGAAGTCGGTCGACAGCGTCTCAGGATTGTTGTTGATCACGACGGCTTCCCATCCGGCGCCCTTCAACGCCAGGATCCCGTGCACGGTGCAGTAGTCGAACTCGATCCCCTGGCCGATACGGATGGGCCCGGATCCCAGGATCACGCCTGCACGGGTGGTGGCCGGCGGGACTTCATCCTCGTCCTCGTGGGTGCTGTAGTAATACGGCGTACGAGCCGGGAACTCGCCGGCGCACGTATCGACGCACTTGTAGGTCGGGCGAAGTCCGAGCGATATCCGCCGATCGCGCACGTCTCTTGGAGGGCGGCGGGCGAAGCGCGCGATGGCACGGTCGTCGAAGCCCAGGCGCAGCAGGTCGCGCAGCGCCGCGGGCTCGCCCGCAGGGTCGCCTGCGAGATCGCGCGCGGCTCCCTCAGCGGCTACGATGCGCGCGATCGCCTGGAGAAAGAACCCGTCAATCCCGCTGGCGACGCTGAGTTCGGAGACTGCCGCGCCCCGCCGGAGCGCCTCAGCCAACGCGAAGAGGCGGTGTTCGTGAGGCGCGCGGATGCGCGCCCAGACGTCATCGTCGGTCCAGGTATCGACCATGCGATGCCAGAGTCCCACGGCGCCGAGATCGAGCGAGCGGACACCCTTCAGGAGGGCCTCCTCAAGGGTCCGGCCCAGGGCCATCGCCTCGCCGGTCGATTTCATCTGCGTCCCCAGCGTTCGATCAACCCCCGGGAACTTGTCGAAGGGCCATCGAGGGATCTTGATGACCACATAATCGAGCGCAGGTTCGAAGCAGGCCGTACCCCCCGTGATCGCGTTGGTGATCTCGTCGAGACGCCGGCCGAGCGCGATCTGGGTGGCGACCCGCGCGATCGGGTACCCGGTGGCCTTGCTGGCCAGCGCGCTTGAGCGGCTGACGCGAGGGTTTACCTCGATGACGTAGTAGCGCGGGCTTCCACCAGCGCCCGATCCTTCCGTACCAGATCCTTGCGCTCCCAGCGTATGTGCCGGATCGAGCGCGAATTGCACATTGCACGCGCCCTGAATCCCCAACCCTCGGACGATCCGGAGCGCCGCTGTACGCAGCAGGTGGTACTCGTAGTCGGTGAGCGTCTGGCTGGGGGCCACCACGATCGAGTCGCCGGTATGCACCCCCATCGGATCGACGTTCTCCATGTTGCACACGACGATTGCATTGTCGGCGGCGTCGCGGAGGACCTCGTATTCGATCTCTTTCCACCCGGCGATCGATCGCTCGATCAGGACCTGTCCGATCCGGCTGAGACTGATGCCCCTTTGGGCGATCACGCGCAGGTCATCGACGGTCGTCGCGATGCCCCCTCCACTCCCCCCCAGCGTGAAGGCCGGACGCACCACAACAGGCAGGCCGAGGAGCACCGCGGCGTCTACCGCCTCGTCCACCGACCCCACCGTCATAGACGGCGGCAGCGGTTCGCCCAGGGCCTCCATGGTCGCCTTGAACAGCGCGCGGTCCTCGGCGAGCGCGATGGCATCGAGCGGCGTCCCGAGGATGCGGACGCCGTAACGTTCCAACACTCCAAGCTCGTGGAGCGCGGTCGTCATATTGAGCCCGGTCTGGCCACCCATGGTCCCGAGCAGCCCCTGCGGACGCTCGCGCGCGATGATCGCGGCAATGACCTCCGGAACCAGCGGCTCGATGTACACGCGGTCGGCGACTTCAGGATCGGTCATGATCGTCGCCGGGTTGCTGTTGACGAGCACGACCTCGAGCCCGGCCTCACGAATCGCGCGGCAGGCCTGAGTTCCGGAGTAGTCAAACTCGGCGGCCTGGCCGATGATGATGGGCCCGGACCCGATGATGAGCACCTTCGAGAGATCGGCCGGCACGTTCATGGCGGCCACGGCCTTCGGCTCCAGGCCGCCGCCCGCGCTAGGCATGAGCGCGCACCATGTCGAGAAAACGATCGAACAGGTACGTGGAGTCCTGAGGCCCCGGCCTCCCCTCGGGATGGTACTGGACCGAGAAGATCGGCCGGCGCTGGTGGCGCATGCCCTCCACGGTGCCATCGTGAAGATTGTGATGCGTCACCTCGAACCCTGTGCCGGCGAGTGATGCCTCGTCGACGGCATACCCATGGTTCTGGGTCGTGATGGCCACCCGGCCGGTCGTCTCGTCACGGACGGGATGGTTCGAGCCGCGGTGTCCGAATGGCAGTTTGAAGGTGGTGGCTCCTGCCGCGATCGCCAGGATCTGGTGGCCGAGACAGACGCCCAACACCGGGGTCTGATCCCACAGCGCCCGAACTTCAGCGGCGATCGACTGAAGGCGCGCCGGATCGCCCGGGCCGTTGGTGATCACCAGACCCGATGGCCTCGCCGCGCGTATCGTTCCAGCCGGCGTGTCATGTGGGAACACGAACACCTCGCATCCGCGCGCCCGGAGGTTGTTAACGATGCCCTGCTTCGCACCGCAATCGAGCACCGCGATGCGCGGTCCATCCCCGGGCGCGAGGCGGCCCGGGGGCCAGTGGATCACCTCGCGCGTCGACACCTGAGCCACGAGATCAATCTCACCCAGGTCGGGCAGCGCGCGGGCTCTGGCGACGAGGTCTCCCGGCGATTCATTGTCGGTCGTGATGAGGCCGCGGCGGACGCCGCCGGTTCGGAGGTGGCGCACGAGGCGGCGCGTGTCGATCCCGGCGATCCCGACAATGTTCGATTCGCGCAGGTAGGCGTCCAGGTCGAGGCCCCGCGGGACGGCCGATGCGGCCGCAGCCGATCCCGGCGCCGCCCACCGGACCACAAAGCCCGAGGCCTGGGGGTGACGCGATTCCAGCGAGGCGTCATTGAAACCATAGTTGCCGATCAGGGGATAGGCCATGACCACGATCTGCCCGCGATAGCTGGGGTCGCTGAGGACTTCCTGATACCCCGTCAGGCTCGTGGTGAAGACGACCTCGCCGCCGGTGGAGCCTCCGGCGCCGATCGCCTCGCCAGCCTGCACCAGCCCGTCATCCAGCGCGATAGTCGCCCGCATGTCTTCCCCATTGAATAATAATACGATGCTGAGAATAAAGATACAACATCAGCTGCTCCGTCTCTCGGAGCCTGCAAAGAGCTGAATATCTGAAGGCCTCGGGGACAGAGGAGTCGGGCGATTTCGGAGAAAGAGAGAACTCTAGCATTGATCCTCCATCCGGAGAGAAAGACTGCTTGCCTCTGCCCCCTGATCTTACATCGTTTCACGTTCGAAAGGCGGTAGCTTACATCGAGCGAGCAGCGCGGGAGTTCGTTGACCTGTACATCGAGCAGCCTAACCTCTTCAGCGCTGT
>JBQTJG010000322.1:0-9323 GCA_052387355.1 Armatimonadota bacterium
GGGCGACATTCCTGCCGCGGCCGCGGTGGCAGAGGCTCTGGTAGCTCGATCACCGACGTTGGGCAGCTTCATGCTGTTGGGTCTGGTGAGAGTCGCGCGGGGAGAGGACGACGTGGCTGCTGCTGCGTTCAACCGCGCGATCGCCTCTGAAGAGGTGGGGGAGCCCGGCGGCTCAGCCCTGGTCCGGACGCAGTTTGGGCGGTTCCATGCCAGGCGTGGACGCCATAATCTCGCGCACGCGCTGTATGGGGAAGCGCTCCGCATCCTGCCCCAGTATCCTCTGGCCCTCGTCCATCTGGCCGAGTTGGATGCGCGGGTAGGGAGATACCGAGAGGCCGAGGGGCACCTGTCGCGCGTCGTCACGATCTCCGCGGCCTCTCCCAACGTGTTTGACCACGTCGTGCTGCGCGGCCTGGCCCGTCTCAAGGACCTCCAGGGCGATGCTGCCGGGGCACGAGCCCTGCAGGATGAGGCAGAGGCCGGGCTGCGCCGCGACGTGGCGCAGGGAGCGTTCGGCCACCGGCGGGAGCTGGCGCGCCTGCTGCTCGAGCGAGGGCGACCGGAAGATCTGTCGAAGGCACTCGAACTCATGCGCGCGGAGGTTCGGGTCCGGCACGACCCGGAGACGCTTGACGCCCTGGCCTGGGTGCTGACGCGTGCCGGTGAGTGGCAGGAAGCCCGGCAGGCAATGCGCGACGCGTTGCAATGGGGCCTCCGGGATGCCGGGATGCACTATCGGGCGGGGACAATCGAGGAAGCCTTGGGAAATCACGCGCAGGCGCGTAAATTCTTCGCCTCGGCGTTGCAGATCGACCCGACATTCAACGAGCACGCTCGACGCGTGTCTGGCATGGGACTCTAGGAGGCAGCGATGATGAAGGGTCCGCGTTACCGCTGGCGCATCATCGTGCTCCTTGGCGCCCTGGTGTTCGTGGGGTTCGTTGCGACCCCCGGGGAGGCGCATTGGGCCGACCTGGCGGTCGCCGAGATCGCCATCGGCGAGTCGAAGATGGAGATGACCCTCGTCTTTCCCACCGGACTGCTGCGGTCAGCCGACGACAACCGCGACGGTCAGCTCTCTGCCGGCGAGGTTCGAGCGCATCGCGCCCGCCTCGCGACTGTGCTGGGAGATCGGATCCGCGTGACCGACGGCGACGAGGCCGCCGTGCTCTCTGTGGCCGCGGTCGAGTCGCCGGTGACGCGAAAGAATCTGAACATTACCCCGGGGACCCATAGCACCCTGTCGCTCACCTACACGTGGCCCCGACCCGTCCGATCCGTGACCATCCGCTATGGACTGTTCGAGCCCGGAGTGTCCACCGCGAGTTGTCTGGCAACGATCCTGCAGGACGGAAAGGTGCGGAGCTTCGTCTTCACGCCTGAGAACCGAGAGTTCTCCGTCACGCTCGGACGCCAGGCAATCTGGAATCAGGCCTGGAGCTTCCTCGTGCTCGGCATCGAGCACATCATGACAGGATACGATCACCTTCTGTTCTTGCTGAGCCTGCTGATGGTCGGCGGCGGGCTGCGCTACCTGGTCAAAGTGGTGAGCGCCTTTACCGTCGCGCATTCGATCACCCTGTCGCTGGCCGTCCTCAACGTCGTCTCGCTCCCTTCGAGATGGGTGGAGAGCGCCATTGCGCTGAGCATCGTGTATATCGCGGCAGAGAACGTCTGGCGGAAGGAGCGGGCGCTGGGCAGCCGATGGGTGGTCACGTTTGCCTTCGGGCTGGTGCACGGGCTGGGCTTCGCGTCGATCCTGAGGGAGTTTGCGATCCCGCGGTCCGACCTGGTCCTGTCGCTGGTGAGCTTCAATCTGGGCGTCGAGGTCGGTCAGATCGCCGTGGTCACGGCGGCGTTCGTCTTCCTCCAGATCCTCAGCCGCGTGGTGCGCGGGCCGCTCGAGGCAAGGTTCCGCAGGCTGGTGTCGGCAGGCGCCGTAGCAATGGGCCTGGTCTGGTTCGTCCAGCGAGCCTTCCTCTCTTGATTGCGGCGCGACCATCTTGAACACGGCACGGGAGCCTGAGAGGAAGCCGCTACCGGCCGTCTAAAGAAACTCGATGATGCCGCGGTCCGAGCAAGGCCTCACGCTCATCGAGATCGTCATCGCCCTGACGCTGGGGACCATTGTGCTCGCCCTGGTCGGGTCCCTCTTCGTCGCCAGCCTCTCGGCCTGGCGTCGCGGCAGCAGCCTGCGTGAGGCTCAGGTGCAGGCCGCCCTTCTTGTTGAAGTGATGAGCCGCGATATTCGCAACGCCAGCCAGGCGCCGAGCGTGACGATCAAGCCGCAGCTTATTGTCGATGAGGGCGAGCCCATCCTCTCAATCGCGGCCGCGGTGTCGACCGGTACGCCGGCCGGCGGGGGCGCGACGTGGATCCTCTACGTGCTGCGCCCGGAGCGCCGCGATGTCATCCGCCAGGCAGTGACCCCGGGGGCGGAAGGACGGGTCGTGCCGTCGGATACCCGTATCGTCGCCTTCGGCGTCGAGCGCGTCGATGTTGAGGCGGTCGGTAACGGCGTAACGATCGAAGTCGAGGTCCGGTGGGGGCGTGAGGTTGCCCGCAGCCGCGCCACGGCCGCACCCAGGAATCCATGAAAACACGGGTGATCACTCGCACGGCGGTGCGGCCTGAGGCCGGCATGGCGCTGCTCGCGGTGCTGGTCATCCTGCTCGTGATCACCGGATCATCCGCCTCTTTTATCTGGTTCATGAACCAGCAGCAGACGCGCGCGGGCGCGCGCTTTCGGGCCACGGCTGCGCTCGCCGTCGCCGAAGCCGGCGTCCACCGGGCACTATCCATCCTTGAGTCGGTCGCGCCGGACGGCCGCTCGCCCGGCCGGATGTGGCGGCCCGCGGCGTACTCCGAAGTCCAAAGGACCGGCCCGCTTGTAGGTCGCGTGACCCTCTCCATCGTTGACGACCCCGACGGCGCTGTTGTGGTGACCAGCGTCGGCGAGGTCGGCGGGTTCAGGCGGCGGCTGCGCGTGCGGGTCATGCTCACATCTCCGGGCTTGCTGGCAGGGCTCTACGGAGCGAGCTTCATCCGCCTGGAGGAGCCTCCAGCGGCCACGTTCATTCTCCCCTACGGTGGCGGTATCGGCGACCGTCCTTGGGTTCACCTTGCCGCAGGGCGTGAGATCTGGTTCGGCACCGCCGACGTGTCGATCAACGATCCTTCGGCTGCGATTGAGGTAGGCCCCGGACCCGTGGACGCCCCGAACGGCGCGTCCAGCGCAACCCGCCTCCCACGTCCCGGCCCTGTCCGGATCGCACTCGCACGCGGCGCCGAATTGACGCTCGATCGTGACCGTCAGCGTGTCGACCTCGAGCAACTGCGCGCCAGCGGCGTCTACGTCGACGGGGTCGTCCTGGGCACCGAGGCGCTTCCGCAGCTTCCGGACGTGGATCGGTCTTACTATCAGGCGCTCGCCGAGGCCAACAGGGGCAATGCCGGTCTGAACCAGGCGGCCGGCGAGTATCTCGGCGACGGCGACCTGGCCCGCAAACAAGACAGTCTGTACTCGACGCGCGAGTTCGAGCAGGTGAAGGCGTATGTGATGGCCGGGCTGGGGCCGGCTGGGCTTCGCGGCGCGATCTATATCAGGGGCGGCGTACTTCTCGGGGGGCAGCGGCTGCAGATCACCGACGGCGCTCTGATCACCGAAGGCACCGTGCATCTCAGCCAGGGCGCCGTGCTCGAGGTCACCCATTCCGCCGCAACGCGTACCCTGCCGGGCCTCATCGTCCTGGGCGGCGGCGCGCTGATCGTGAACCAGGGGGCCCGGCTCCGCGCGCACGGCCTGGTGTACGCTGGGAGTGTGATCGACATCGGCGATGGAGCGCACGTCGACGTTGTCGGGAGCATCGTGGGTCAAGATGCTGGGCTCAGCTTCCGTAACCACGCATCGACGGTCGTCATCCGGTACGATCCGGCGGTGATGGGCACGCGGGGACTCCGGGTTTCGGAAGATGACCCGGTCGTAGCCTGGGTTGTCGCATGGGACGAACTCCCCTAAGCTATCGCGCCCCCGGCGTCCGCTGATAGGCCCACCTCGTAGGTCAGTTCGGCGCTCTTCCTGAGCATCGCCGTGACCGGGCAGTACTTCTCCAGCGACAGCGACACGGCTTTCTCGACCTGCTCCCGCGTCAACCCCGCGCCCCGCACCTGATAGCGGACGTGGATCTTCGTGAACACTTTCGGGTGCTCGGTGGCCCGATCCGCCTCGATCGCGATCGTGAGCCTGTCAAGGGGTGCGCGCATCTTCGCCAGGATGCTCGCGACGTCCATGCCGGTGCATCCCGCCATGGCCATCAACACCGTCTCCATCGGCGAGGGGCCAACACCAGTGCCGCCCTGGTCGGGCATGCCGTCCATCACGGTGGCTGTTCCGCCTTCCGTGGCGCCATCGAACCGCGTCGGTGCCTTCCAGGTCGCCTGAATCTTCATCGCTCGCCCACCCCCTTCACGTGCATCGAGACCGGGCCACCGCCTCACAGGTCCTCGCGCGGGATCAACACGTTCGCCCCGAGTACGTCCCACAGCCCGCGGTACGTCAGCCGCACGTACGGCAGCGCGTCGAACCCCAGAAACAGCAGGGTGCACGGCAGATCGTGGTAGGTATGTCCCTGCGCCCGCATGAACCCGGTCAGCGTCTCTACGGCCGCCGCCATCTCGACCATGGGTCGGGGAGACATCATTCCGCCGAGCGGCAACGGAATCTCGAACTGCACGGCGCCGTCCTCGACGAGCACGATGCCCCCGCCCAGATCGAGCGCACGCGACGCCGCGACCGCCATGTCCGTCGTATTCCTGCCAAGCGTGTACATCCCGGCGCCGCTTGTGTAGGTGGACGCCAGCCCTCCCAGGTCGTCCGCGAATCCGGAGAGCAGTGTGCGACACCTCCAGCGGCCGGCCGGATCGACCAGAAACAGACGCAGGACCCCAGGCGGCAGTTCGCTGCTCCACTCGACGTCGCGTCTGGCGGCGATCACGGCGCTCTCCAGATGCATCGCTGGAGTGGGTGACGGCAACCCGTCCAGAGCAAAGAAGGAAGGGACGGGTCGCCACGGTCCGGGCGTGAAGGGCCGGAGCCACTCCGCCCATGGAGGCTCAGGCAGATCGATGATCAGGCGTCCGTCACGGGCGACGACCTGCCCGCCGGCGATGACGGCCTGCGGCCGCGGGCGGTCGATCCTGTCGAGCAGCAGAATATCGGCGCGGCGGCCGGGCGCCAGGCCGCCAATCTCCTCGTCAAGGCTGTAGTAGGTCGCCGGATTGATCGTGGCCATCTGGTGGACCGCGACGGGGTCCACGCCCACGCGCATGGCGACGTCGAGCACATGGTCCATGTAGCCGTTCGACTGAATAAACGTCGGTGAGGGGCCGTCGAGCGTCAGCATGAGCCGGCCTGAGTACGCGCGGCTGCCCGTGGCGATCGCGGCGAGCGCCGGCAGATCGGGGCGCAACGATCCATGCCTCAGCATGACATAGAGCCCGGCGCGCAACCGGTCTAGCGCCTGCTCGGCGGTGATGGCCTCGTGATCTGACGAGAACCCTGCCGCGGCCAGCACCTGCAGCCGGTCGGCCGAGACGCCCGGGGCATGACCTTCGACGCGCCTTCCGGCGGCGAGCCCCCGTGCCATGCGGGTAAGCAGTGTCGCATCACCCGCATACACCTGAGGCCACCGTGTCACTTCGCCGACCGTCCGGACCTCTTCGAGTGACATGAGTGCGGCCAGGCGCTCATCGCCGAGAACCGTCGCGTCGCCGGGACTGTGGGCCTGTCCGTGCAGCCGGAGAAACCAGAAGAAGTGGAGCGGCAGCGCGGCCAGCGTGGTCAGGATCTCCGCGGTTCGCTCCGGGGGCGTCAGATTCAGTAGCAGGAGCGTGTCGGCCATGATGGCCGTCGTGCCGAGCGGCAGCACGGCGCGCGCGAACTCAACCGGCGTGAACAGCGCTTGCGGATGGCCGTGCGGATCGAAGTAGCCCGGCGCGACCACACGGCCTCGGGCGTCGATGATCGTCGTGGACGGCCCGGGCTCGATGCGGCGTTCCCCGACGTAGGCGATGCGTCCGGCCGTCACCGCGACCGTGGCGGCCAGCAACTCACCCGAGTAGGCGTTGAGCACCTCGCCCCCCGTGATGAGCATCTGCGGCGGCGCCTCCCCGCGGGTGACAGCTATCAGCGCGTGAACGTCGTCGAGGGTCCGGAAGGTGCGCTTCACGGCGCCCATTTTATCATGAGGCAGGAACAGCGCCGTTCGGGCTCAAAATGATGAGCAGCCCCGGGATCGAAGAGAGGTGATCTATGGCCCAGGCGACGTGGAAAGCCGCGGTGGCCGAACTCATCGGAACGTTCACCCTCATTTTCATTGGGGCAGGCTCCATCATGGCCGACGCGCTGACCGGAGGGAAGGTGGGCCTCCCCGGCATCGCGCTTGCTCACGGGCTGGCGATCGCCGCGATGGTGTCGGCGACGGGACATCTCTCCGGTGGACACCTGAATCCCGCCGTGACCACCGCGCTCGTTGTCACGGGACGGCTGCCGGTTGCGACCGGCCTGACGTACGTCCTCGCCCAGCTTGCCGGCGCATCGCTCGCCGCGTTCTTCTTGAGCGCAGCGTTTCCCGAAGCGGTTCGAAGCGCCACGATGTTGGGGACGCCCGCGCTGGCCCAGGGCGTCACCGCGGGGACCGGCATCATCGTTGAAGCGATCCTGACCTTCTTCCTGGTCTTCGTGGTCTTCGGCACCGCAGTCGACGCACGCGGACCTCGAGCCGCCGGAGGCCTGTTCATCGGGCTGGTCATTGTCATGGACATTCTGGCCGGGGGCGCGCTGGTTGGCGCGGCGATGAACCCGGCCCGCGCGTTCGGTCCGGCCTTGTTTGCCGGCGCATGGGCCAACCAGGTGGTGTACTGGATCGGCCCGCTGATCGGTGGCGTGCTGGCCGGGTGGATCTACCACGGCGTCTACATCCGTCGTAGCGTGTTCCTTGGGAGGTGAGAGGAATGGAACTACGGTATTACGGGCACTCGATGTTCGGCCTGACGTCGGGCGGTGTGACCATCGTCATCGACCCGTTTAACGACGACATCGGCCACCCGAAGCCCAGCGTGACGCCCGACGCGGTGGTGATCAGCCACGAGCACTTCGATCACAACAATGTCGGCCTTGTGCAGGGGTCGCCAGAGATTGTCCGCGGGCTCGCGCAGGAAGGAAAGGAATGGGCCAAGGTCGACGCGCGAGTGGGGTCGGTGCGCATCACCGGCGTGCCCACCTACCATGACGGCGAACAGGGGAGCGCCCGAGGCAAGAGCACGGTCACCATTTTCGAGGTCGAGGGCATGCGGATCGTGCACCTCGGAGACCTGGGGCACCCGCTCTCGGACGAACAGGTCCGTTCGATCGGCAAAGTCGACGTCCTGATGATCCCTGTGGGCGGCCACTATACCATTGGACCTGCAGAAGCCGACCAGGTCATCGCGCGCTTGAAACCGCGCATCGTCATCCCTATGCACTTCAAGACCCAGGTCAACGCCTCGTGGCCGATCGGCACGCTCGACGATTTCCTGACGGGGAAGACGGCTGTGAAGCGGGTGGGAGCCTCGGCTACCGTTGCGCCTGCCGCCCTTCCCGCTCGGCAGGAGATCTGGGCGCTAGTGTAGCTGTCGCCGGCATGACATCCGCATCAGCTCCGAGCGCTCAGGTACTCCAGCAGCGTGCGGACGCCATAGCCGGACGCGCCCCGCGGCTGCAGCGCGCTGGTGCCCTCCTCGCGGTCGAAGTAGGCGACCGGCGCGATGTCCACGTGCGCCCACGGCGTACCGCCGGCGAACTCGCGGATGAAGATCGCGCCCTTTTGCGCGCCGCCCCCTCGGGTGCCGGAGTTCTTGATGTCCGCCACGTCGCTGCGCATCGCCTGCCGGTACTCATCGAAGAGCGGCAGCGGGACCAGCCGCTCGCCGGCGCGCGCAGAGGCCCCAACCAGCCGCTCGACCAGCGCCTGATCGCTGCCCATTACCGCCGCGGCGTACGGGCCAAGCGCGATGGCCGCCGCGCCCGTGAGCGTCGCCAGGTCGATGATCTCGTCGGGCTCGCCGGTCGCCAAATGCGCGACGGCTTCGGCCAGAATCAACCGGCCCTCGGCATCGGTGTTGGTCACCTCGATTGTCGTGCCGTTCACGGCGGTCAGGATGTCGCCTGGCCGCATCGACCGGCTGCCGATCGCGTTCTCGACCGCCGCGATCGCCGCCGTCACCCGCACCTGCGGGGCGAGCAGCGGAAGCGCGCGCATCGCGGCCAGTACGGCCGCTCCCCCGGCCATGTCATCCTTCATGGTGGCCATGCCTTCCGCGGGCTTGACGTCGATGCCGCCCGAATCGAACGTCACCGCCTTGCCCGCCAACGCGACCGTTCGCTTGGGCTTTGGGGGCGTGTAGTCGAGGATGATGACGCGCGGCGTATGCGCGCTCGCTGCGCCCACCGCGAGTATCACTTCCATGCCGCGCTTCTTGAGATCCTGAGGACCCCATACCTGGATCTTGAGCTTCGTGCCACGCCCGATGCGCCGCGCCTCCGCCGCCAGGGCGTCCGGCGTCAGCACATTGGATGGCTCGTTGACAAGATCGCGGGCATAGTTCACCGCATCGGCGACGACCTGGCCACGGCGGCGCCCGGCTTCCACCGCTGCGGCCTCGGCGCGATTCGCGGCCAGCAGGTCGACATCGACGCTATGGCCCTTTTCCTTCTGGTACTTTGTGAACGTGTAGGTGCCGAGCAGCGCGCCTTCCGTCCGAGCCGCAGCGATCGCCTCCGGCTCCCAGTCCTTGTGCTGCAGCGGCGCAAACGCCACCCGGCTGAGGCGGCGCTCCTGCGTCGCACGCGCGACCGCAGCGGCCGCCAGGCGCAGCCGGTTGAGGTTGAACCCTTCCCGATCCCCCAGCCCGACAATCCCAATCCGCCCTGCGGGCAGCCGTCCGTGCGTATGGAAGATGAACACCTTGCCGGCCTCTGCCGTAAAGCGTTCCTCCTGGAGGGCTTTGGCCAGCAGGCCGCCGAGCGCCTGATCGACCTTGGCGGCCACTCCCTCAAGCCGGCCAGGCGCGGCATGGACTCCAATAGCCAGGACATCGCATCGATGCGCGGTCGGCTCGGCCACGGTCACGCGAACGGTCACTGAGCGTCCTCCTTTATCAACACGAGATGTGCTCACCCGGCCTCGGCAAAAGCGTCCTCGGCCTCCTTTATCAACACGAGATGTGCTCACCCGGCCTCGGCAAAAGCGTCCTCGGCCTCCTTTATCAACACGAGATGTGCTCAC
>JBQTJG010000323.1:0-4399 GCA_052387355.1 Armatimonadota bacterium
CCGATGACATGATCAACTGCGGCGGCGAAAACGTGTATCCCAAAGAAGTGGAAAACCTTCTGCTCGCCCACCCACAGGTCGTCGACGCGTGCGTCGTGGCGGCGGCCCACAAGATGAAGGGGCACGCGCCGGTCGCGTGGGTGGTGCTGCGCGCGGCAGGGGCCGCCAGCGAGGAGGAGCTCAAACGGTTCTGTCTCGAGCGCGGCCCGGCGTACGCCCATCCGCGGCGAGTCTTCTTCGTGGATCGGCTCCCGGTCTCCGGGACGAACAAGGTGGATCGTCGAGCCCTGCAGGATGAGACCGCGCGCCGCGTGCCCGAGGGGCTGAGCAGCACACCGCCATGACCAGCCGGGGACGGTGATGCAGCGCTACATCGTGCGACGGCTGCTCCAGGCGGTCCCGATCATGGTGGGCGTCACGATCATCACCTTCGCGATGCTGGTTCTGGCACCGGGCGATCCGATCACCCTGCTCGTGTCTCCCGAGCAGATGGGCAGCGTCGACCTCGGGGTGCTGCGGGCACAGCTCGGGCTCGACCGCCCGCTGCCGGTTCAATACGCGTCCACCATGACGGCGCTCGCCACGGGCAAGCTGCGTTCGTTTCGCGAGCGGCGGCCCGTCGGCGAGATGATCCGGGAGGGGATCGGGCCGACGGCGCTGCTCGGGCTCTTGGCGCTCACGCTGGCGCTCGCGCTCGCCTTGCCGATCGCGCTCGCGTCCGCGGTGCGGCCGTACACGGCGCTCGATCATGGGGTCACCGTCTTCTCGCTGCTCGGAATCTCGCTGCCGGGATTCTGGTTCGCGCTCGTCCTCATCCTGGTCTTCACCGACCGCCTGGGCTGGCTGCCGGCCAGCGGCATTCGGCCGGTCGGGACGAGCGGATTCAGCCCGTCGGCGATCTGGCCCTACGTGCTCATGCCCACCGTGGTCCAGTGTCTGTCGATCCTGCCGTTTTTGGTCCGCTACGCGCGCTCTTCGATCCTCGAGAACCTGGGCCAGGAGTACGTCCTGGTGGCGCACAGCAAAGGCCTGAGCCGCGGCCGCGTGATGTGGGGGCACGTGCTCCGCAACTCGCTGATCCCGGTCGTGACCGTGATCGGCCTGCTGATCCCGCTGTTGCTGAGCGGATCCGTGATCGTTGAGACCATCTTCGCGGTGCCGGGGATCGGACGCCTGGCGATCACCGGGGCGCTCAGCCGCGACTATCCCGTGGTGATGACGACGACCGTGTTGGGGGCGCTGTTGATCATCGCCAGCAATCTGCTGACCGATGTCTCCAACGCGCTGCTCGACCCGCGCATCCGGTACGATTGACGATCGCCGTGGCCGCCATCGCGATCCCCGCGTCCCGCCGTCGCGTCGCCACCCGGTTCATCAGGAACTCGCGCGCGCTGGCGGGGGCCTGCGTGCTGGCCGCGCTCGCCGTGATGGCCGTCGCCGCGCCGGCGCTGGCGCCCACCGCGCCGGATCTCGCTAACTTCGATCATCGTCTGGCGGCACCGAGCGGCCCGCACCTGCTGGGCGCCGATCATCTCGGCCGGGACGTCCTGAGCCGCGCGATCTGGGCCTCCCGGACGTCGTTGAGCATTGGGTTCCTGTCAACCATCATTGCCGTGACCCTGGGCGTGCTGGTCGGCGCGCTGTCGGGCTACTTTGGAGGATGGACCGACACGGCCCTGATGCGCATGACCGACATGGTGCTGGCCTTCCCCGTGTTCTTCATCACGGTCATGTTCCTGGCGCTGTTCGGTCCCAGCATCCCCGGCCTCGTGATGGTCATCGGCGCGACGTCGTGGCCGCCGACCGCCCGGCTGGTGCGCGCCGAGTTCCTGAGGATGCGCACGCTGGACTTCGTGTCCGCGGCGCGCAGCCTCGGCGCGTCCGAGGTCCGCGTCATGGCCCGGCATATCCTGCCGAACGTCATGGCCGTCATTGTGATCTCGGTGACGCTCCGCGTCGGCGTGAGCATTCTCGCCGAAGCCAGCCTCTCGTACCTGGGGCTCGGGGTACAGCCGCCGACGCCGTCATGGGGGAATCTCGTGGCCGACGGCCGCGAATACTTGAGATCGGCCTGGTGGGTCTCACTGTTCCCCGGTTCGTTCGTCTTCATGTCGGTGATGGCATTCAACCTGCTGGGAGACGGCCTGCGCGACGCCTTCGATCCCAAGATGAAGGTCTGATCAAGATCCAGGGAGGCGATCCGCTTCTTCGGCGTGGCCTGACCAGTCCACGATTTCGAACGCCTCGAGGAGCTTGTGCCGGGTCGAGGAAGTCCTTCCCCGTCTCGACGGCCTGCTCCATGGTCTCGACCACCTGCGGGATATGTGCGAGGTCCAGCGTGAGGCCGATGTTGTGCCACGAACGCCGCACTGTGCCGATCACCTCCACGGCCTCTGCGGTGGGACCGATCAACCCTTTGAGCTGCACGTCGCGGTCGGTGGGCTCGATGGTGAGGGCCAGCGAGGCCTCGGGCCGCCGTGCCGCGTACTCGCACAACCGCTGGAAAAACAGCACGAGACGTCGACGGGCGGAGACTCGCTCTTCAGGCCCGGGGTCAGGACCGCAGGTCACCTGCTGCAGCCTGATCCCCATCTCGCAAGCGTCATCAACGAGCCGCATGGCCCGTGCCAGCGAGTCTTCCCACACCGTGGGATCGGACGATCCAGGCCGGATCCTCTGGAGCACGTAGGGAATCGCCGCTACCGAGACCAGGGTAACCCCTGCAGTCTGGGCTGCGTCGGCGACGCCTCTCCTTCCTGCCATGTCGAGAATCGGAACGATCTCGAGTGCCCGATAGAATCCGTCGCGAAGCAGCCGGTGACATACGTCCGCAAGAGGCGCCTCACCACGAAAGGTCTCGGGGAACGCGCTGGGCGTCACGATGCCGCAGTCGAACGCGTGCCCCCAGCCGCCGTCGTTGCGCGCTGTGTCCTGGGCTACCACGTCTTGCGCGGGTACTGGGTTAGCGACTCGCAGCCGTCCTCAGTCACAAGGATGACATCCTCAATGCACGCAGTCCCAACGCCATGGTGGATAATCATGGGTTCGAGGTAGAAGGTCATGCCCGGCGCCAGCCGCTCATCGCTGCCCCAGTGAAAGTGCGGTTCTTCCAGCAGCGTCAGGCCGCCGCCGTGCGCAAAGCAGTAGCGCGTGTAATCATATTGCACGAGCCCGGCGCGCTCGGCGATGGCCTCCATCTCTTGCTGGAGGTCGCAAATGCGGACGCCCGGTCGGATCAGTCCGCGCAGGCGATCGTTCTGCTCGAACACGGTCTCCAGCATTTCCCGGATCTGGGAACTGGGCGTGCCCGCGACGAAGTTACGGGCAGAATCGATCCAGTAGCCTCCGACCCTGCACCCCTGGTCGATGAAGATCAGGTCGTGTTCCTGCACCTTACGGCCTGACGGGCCGATGTTCTTCAGCGACGTACGGGCGCCGGTCTGGCACCCGCCGCCCGGGCGCTCACCACCTGCTGCCTGCATGGCGGCCACCGACGCAGCCATGATCTCCCACTCGGTGGCGCCCACCTTGATGGCCTTGTGCGCGGCCGTATAGCCCAGGTCGGTGATCTGCCCGGCGCGGCGGAAAGCTTCTTGCTCGCGGAGGCCTTTAATCTTGCGCATCTCGTTCAAGAGATGATCGGCGGGCTTCAACGTGGCGGCCGGCACCCCGGCAGCGAGCGCCTGCCGCGTGCCGTACGCAATCGTCTCCGACCCAACAATCCCGAGGATCCCCGAGGCCGCGCCAAGCTCCTTCACGACGTCGCCGGCAACTGCGCCGATGTTCTGCGGCGTCGCCGTAGAATGCGGGTGCAGGACGGGCCGTACGTCTCGGATAAAGGTCGTGTGAAAGCTCGAGTGCATCGGCTCGCCATGAAAAATCGCGTTCGTCACAAGGATCGGCTCCTGGTCCGCTGGCACGACGAGGATGCCCGCGCCCCAGAAGTTATCGAAGCCGACCAGGTACTTGATGTTGGTCCACTCACCGGCCTGGTAGACGAGAAGGACGTCGAAGCGCCCGTCGCGCATGAGGCGCTGCAGTCTGGCGACGCGCGACTGGTATTCCTCGATCGGGAACGGGATCTCCAGCCACTTGAGCCGCTCCTGCTGATCGTAGGGGATCTTGTTGTGCTCGTACGTGTACACTATCGATGCCCCCATGCGGTCATGGTGCCGCCTCGGCGCCTACGTGGTGTCGAACTCTCTTCGCGCTTGGGCGACCAGATCAGGATTCTCCAACAGGTCCGCGGCGGCGCACGCCATGGCAGCGACGGCGACGCGCATGCCTTCGAGTGCCCGCTCGGTGATCGCACCCTGAGCGAACTCGGGGGTGTGAAAGTTGACGCCGGCCGCGTGGGTGGCGACGCCGAAGCCAGCGGCCGGCACGACCTGGCTCACGT
>JBQTJG010000324.1:0-20794 GCA_052387355.1 Armatimonadota bacterium
CGCTGGCGGTCGTTGGGCACCTTGCCGAAGAGCATGATCGTGGCACATCCGAACGCGGTATTGAGAAGCTTGCCCGCCGAATGAAGGATCGCAGCAAGAAGGCCTTGGACGAGCGCCATGATGTCACATCCTAGGACAGCACTCGCCTCAGTCGCTCGGCGACGATCGTCTCTTCGCCTTCCTTCAATGTGTGCGCGCCCAGCAAGATCTGATCCCCTTCTACCCGCACCTTCACGCTGGGATCGCCGTCCTTCAGGATCTTCTCGACCGATGCGGCGGTCTTTCCCAGCTTGGTCTCATCAAAGACCACGCGCAACTGCATCCACGGACCCTGGCGTGGCCAGATGCGCTCCGCCGTGACGTGCGGCAGGCCCGCCAGCGCCTGAGCGACGGTCTCGAGCCGACGCTGTTGAACCGCGAAGCGCGCGTTGTGGTCGGTGGCGAGCCATTCTCGAAGAGCCACGACGGTGGCGACGATCTCCTGGCGATCCACCTTGAACCCTCGGCCCAGGGCGTGATTGTCGAGGTTTTCGTAGGCGACGAAGTTGTGGAGGACGGCGGCTTCGACCAATTTCTGCTTTCCGCAAAGGACGCCTGTGGAGTTGGCGGACCCGAAGTACTTTGCGCCGAAGCAGACCAGGTCTGCGCCGCTCTTACCGGCGAGCCAGGTCATTCGTTCCAGCGGGTAGATTTCAGCCGCAGCGTCCACGAGTACGGCAACACCCTTGTGCCTGGCGATCCGTACGACCTCAGGGATTGACAGGACGCCGTCCGTGCCCTCGGACCGGGCCGGGTACAGGATGCCGGCCGTGTGCGCGCTGATCGACCCCTCGAGCTGTGCGGCTGTGGTCCGGTGTCGATCACCCACATCGACCAACCGCGCGCCCGACACGGTGACCGCACGGTCATAGTGATACCGCGCGGAAGCCTGTATGAGAAACTGGTTCTTCATGCCGGTGGTGTCAGGTAGATTCGCGATCCTGGCTGGGTCTTTACCAGCCAGGATCGCAGCCTCGCCCAGCACCATGGCCGCGAAACAGCCGGATGTCACCAGGGCGGCCTCCGCTCCAAGCAGGCCGGCGATGGCCTTGCCGGATCGCTCCAGCAACTCCTCCATGTCCACGAAGCACTCGTTGGCCTGCTCCATCGCCGCGCGCACGCCGGAAGAGAGTATCGAGCCGCCCAGCAGAGTCACGTTACCCATCGCGTTGATGACGCGTCTGACCCCGAGCTCTTCGTAGATCCCTTTCGTACCGGTCGCACTCATGCTAGTCTCCTTTCCGGATCCCCCCAAGCAGGACCCAGGACAGCGTCACACCGAAATCGATAGCCAGGCATGCATCTCGGAGTGCAGTGAGGTGACCGGCGACGTCTGATCTGCCAACCGGGACCGTCACATTCCTCTTTACCGATATTGAGGGTTCCACGCGCCTTCTCCAGGCCCTTGGAGACCGGTATCCCGCAGTGCTGCAGGAACAGCGGCACCTGATCCGCTCCGCCTTTCTGGAGGCCGGAGGGCATGAGGTCGGCACGCAAGGCGACTCGTTCTTCGTCGTCTTCCCACATGCGCGTGACGCGGTCACCGCCGCGGTGGTCGCCCAGCGGGCCGTCGCCACGCATCGATGGCCCGATGGGGCGACAGTGAAGATCCGTATGGGTTCCCACACCGGCGAGGCGGTCCTGTCCGGCGGCGACTACGTCGGCCTCGATGTCCACCGCGCCGCGCGGATCTCGTCCATCGGCTATGGGGGACAGATCCTCCTGTCGCAGGCTACAGGGGCGCTGGTCGACCACGATCTGCCCCACGGTACGGAACTGCGCGACCTCGGGCTGCACCGCCTGAAAGACCTGCAACGTCCGGAACACATCTTTCAGGTGCTGCACCCCGACCTGCCATCGGACTTTCCGGCGCTCCGGTCGCTTGATGCGCTCCCCCACAATCTGCCCGTCCAGTTGACAAGTTTCGTCGGGCGGGAACACGAGATAGAAGAGGTCAAGAATCTGCTGAAGACGACCCACCTGTTGACGCTGCTCGGCACGGGCGGGGCGGGGAAGACCCGGCTCGCGCTGCAGGTGGCCGCCGAGTGCCTTGAGTCGTTTGCCGACGGCGTGTGGCTCGTAGAATTAGCCCCAATTGCCGATCCGGCGCTCGTGCCGCAAACCGTCGCGGCAGCGCTGGGCCTCAGAGAACCGGGCCGCGCAGCCACCGAATCGCTTGTCGACTTCCTCCGCCCAAGGTCGCTCATGCTTCTGCTGGACAACTGCGAACACGTCCTGACCAGCTCGGCGGACCTTTGCAGCCTCCTCCTGCGACACTGCCCGAACCTTCGTGTCCTGGCGACCAGTCGTGAGACGCTCAGCGTCATGGGGGAAGTGAGTTACCGCGTCCCGACGTTGTCGCTCCCGGATCCGCAGCAAGCGCCCTCCCCCGAGAACATGAACCAATATGCGGCGATCCGGCTGTTCGTTGAGCGGGCCACGCTGTATCAACCAGGGTTTACGGCGACCAAGAGCAACCTGAGCGCGATCGCCGAGATCTGCCGCCGCCTTGACGGAATTCCACTGGCGATCGAGCTCGCAGCGGCGCGCGTCAAGGTCCTTTCCGTGAATCAGATCGCCGAGCGGCTCGCCGACCGGTTTCGACTTCTGACCGGCGGGGCCCAGGCCGGCCTGCCGCACCACCAGACCCTGCGAGCCGCCATGCATTGGAGCTTCGACCTGTTGCCAGAAGAGGAACGTGCCCTGTTCCGCCGGCTCTCTGTCTTCGCGGGTGGATTCACCCTGGAGGCGGCCGAGGGCGTGTGCGCGGGCGACAGCATCGACGCCACGGATGTTCTCGATCTCCTGACCCGTCTCGTGGACAAGTCGCTTGTGATCGTTGAAGACGGCGGGGGCGGCCAGGCGCGATACCGTTTGCTTGAAACGGTGCGGCAGTATGGGCTGGACAGGCTGGTCGAATCGGGTGAAGCTGAAGCCTTGCGAAGCCGGCATCGAGACCTTTACCTGAGGCTAGCAGAGCGCGCTGAACTCGACCTGCACGGGTCAGAGCAGCAGGCCTGGCTCGATCGCCTGGACGAAGAGCACGATAACTTCCGGGCGGCGTTGGAGTGGTCCAGAGCCGAGGGTCAGGGCGCCGAGGCCGGCCTGCGCCTCGCCGGGGCACTGTGGTGGTTCTGGGAGGTGCGCGGTTACTGGACCGAGGGCCGTCAGTGGCTGAAGGATTTCCTCTCGCACGCCGAGGGTGCTTCTGCGGCCGCCCGTGTGAAGGCACTGAACGCCGTGGGCGGATTGGCGATGCGCCAGGGGGATTTCGCCGGGGCCGAGTCTCTGGCCGAGGAGAGCCTCGTCCTCTCGAGGCAACTGGGTGACAAGCGCGCGACCGCCTCGTGCCTGGTGATCATGGGCGTTCAGGCCTGCCGCCTCGAAGACTACAAGCGAGCTGAAGCGCTGGGCGGCGAGAGCCTGACCCTCTCGCGGGAAGCGGGA
Organism: Armatimonadota bacterium; assembly: GCA_052387355.1. Lineage (GTDB taxonomy): Bacteria > Sysuimicrobiota > Sysuimicrobiia > Sysuimicrobiales > Humicultoraceae > JBQTJG01. Next base: position 3,487 of record JBQTJG010000324.1, read on the forward strand.
GACAACTGGGGTACCGCGTGGGCGCAGTTTATCCTGGCGCTCGTTGCGCGCGTCGAGCGCGACTACGACAAGGCAAAGGCGCTGCTCGAAGACACCCTCGTGCAGATGCGCGCCATAGGGCACCCCTGGGGCATCGCTCAAACACTTGGCAATCTCGGGTTGCTGGCTCGAGACCGGGCGCAGATCGAGGAGGCGATCCCACTTCTGGAAGAGTCGCTGGCCCTGTTCCGGCAGTTGGGCGACAAATCGTTCGCCGCCTACATCGAACTCAATCTTGGGAGCATTGCATCCGGGCTCGCCGACTATCAGCGCGCCGGGGCGCTCTATCGAGGGAGCCTGAGCCTGAGAAGGGACCTGCAGGATCGGCGAGGGATTGCGACATGTCTGGCCGCGCTGGGATGCGTCTCTGCGGGGCTGGAGCAATTCGAGCGCGCAGCAAAGCTGTTCGGCGCCGCCGAAGCCTGGCGCGAGGCGACAGGCGCTTCAATCCCGGGGTTCGTCAAGGGTGAATATGAGCGCAAGGTTGCGGTGGCCTCACAGGGCTTCGGTGAGGCCGCGTTCACCGCGGCCTGGGCAGCGGGCCGGGCGATGCCCCTGGAAGGGGCGATCGACTTTGCGCTGGCCGACGAGCCTTGAACCAGGCGAGCTTCCAGCGGTCACTCTCTACAGTTTGGGCTGCTGCGGCGCGATCTCGGCACGGCCGGCCACTGCACGAGCGTCTGTCCCGCAGTTGACACAACATCCGGATCCGTCGCGAAACAACGCACCGCATTGAGAGCAATTGACAGCGAGAGGCTTGCCGCACTTGGGGCAGGAGTCCGGCGCGTCGCGGATGTCGTCGTAACCCTGGCTGAACCCACACGCGCGATCCCGGCAGATCGCAAACGCCTGCACCCGCGCCTCCGTTCTGGTACGTTCCGGACCTCGATTCTAACAAAGTATACGATTGCTTGACAGTCCAGACAGAGACCGATGCCGGGGACCTGACCTGGGGTCTTGAGCCACGGACCTGCCTGCTGACCGGAAATGACCACGGACCCAAGAAGCGACAAGGGACGCTGGCTCTACCGCCGCGTCCCTTCGCGTCCCTTGGAGAGGTGGCTATGTGACTAGTTTCGTCCCGTTACGCTTTCCCACGCCTCCTTGACGCTGTCCTTGAAGCGATCCCAGAGACCTTCCTTTTCGTGATCGTGGTGCCCATGCTTCTCGGCCCATTCCGGATACTTCGTCCGAAGATCCGCCTCGACGTCTACCCATCCCTTACCCTCAAAGCGAGGATCGAACGCCGACTCGTATCCGTATCTGTACCAGGGCTCGTATGTTTCCCACGTGCCGGGATCTCCCGTACGGCGGTCCTGCCAGCGCTTACGGTACTCGGGAGCAATATCCTCCCAGGTCTGACGATTGATCAGACGGGTCTTTGGCTCCATTCTGCACCTCCTTGACTCTGTTCTGAGTGTGATCGGAGCGTTCAATAGGAGCTTACCCGGCTGTTAGAAGAGGTAAACGGGGGAGCCGAAAAGGAAGCCGGCTAGCCGAGAATCTCATCCACGGCCAGGCTCAGCTCCGGCAAGGCCTCGGGGGAGATGCCCTCACCTCGCGAGCGGGCTCGTCTGATAAGGTAGCCTTGCGCCGACGGCTGCTGGAACTGATCGATAGTACCGCCCTGCAGGTCGATCACCCAGACTTCGGGGATGGCGGCCTTGGCGTAGAGCGGTACCTTGATTTCTCGGTCGGCGACGACCGATGAGTCAGCCACCTCGATGATGAGCGGAGAGTCCTCAGGCCCGGGGTGGCCCCGGGCGTAGAAGTCCGGCCGCGGGCGCAGCACCGCTACGTCGGGCTGGGGCTCGGAGTGGACGTCGAGCCGCACGGGGTTCTGCACGCCCACAATGGCCCGGGCGCCAACGACCGCTGAAAGTAGTCTGGTCAGGCGCATGACGCAGGCCGCATGCCGGCTGCCGATCGGGACCATCTCGACGATCTCGCCGTCGATGAGCTCCACACGGTCGTCTTCCGTGAAGATGCCGGCTCCGGCCATGCGGTAGTATTCGTCCACCGTGAAGCGGCGCTTCAGCAGTCGCACGGTTGCCACATCCTCCCGGCACCCTATCTATCGGCCTGCAGATGCTACTCTTTCGCCCCTGCTTTGTGCGGCCCTACCGCCTCGAGTACCGCGTGCGCAACCTCGTCGACGTTCTCCGGGGGCATCCCTGGATACATCGGCAACCCCAAGACCTGCTCTCCCAGACGCTCGGCGACCGGGAAGCTCCCGGCCCAAGACCCAGATGGCGGTAGACCGGCTGCAGGATTGATGTTCATCGTCTCGGCCTCGACGTCGCAGAGCACGAATGTCGCCCCGGCGTGACCGACGATCGATGTCGTGACGAGGTCGGAATTGGGTGGGGCGATGACCTCGTCACCGGGCCCAATCCCGAGCGCTTTTACGGTGAGGAAGAGCGCCGCGGTGCCGGACTGCACGCCGACTGCGTGTCCGCCGCCCAGGAACGCGACGATGTCCTCCTCGAGCCACGCGACCTGGGACTTGCCGTCGGGATACTCTTCGAGCAGCACTCCCCGCACCGCCGCTTCGAGTTCCGGCAGAAGCCGTCGGTGTTCGATGGTCTCGTCGAAGGAAGGAATCGGCACAGCGTATCTTTCAGACCGCCAACGCGTATCCATCACGACGGGGATCGGCGCCACCCTGAAGCGCACCCGAGTCCGGATCCCGTGTGATCCCCTGACCGCCCCCCACAATCCATGACCAGTCGTCGATGACGTTGACCTGATGCCCGCGACGGGCCAGTTCCGCCCTGACGGGTCCCGGCACTCGGCCTTCCACGTCGACGAGGCGATCCCTATAGACGCGGACGCGCGGCGCCTCGATGGCTTCCTGGACATTCAGACCGAACTCCAGGACGTTCAGCACCATCTGCGGCGTCGTCTGGAGGATGCCATAGGAACCGGGGGTCCCGATAGACATGAAGAACCGGCCGGCGCGGAAGACCTGCATGGGAGCCATGTTGGTCCCCACCCTCCGTCCGGGACGGATCCGGTTGGGGCTCGCCGGGTCGAGGTCCTGCCATTGCAGCAGGTTGTTGAGGATGATACCTGTCCCGGGGACGGCGAATCCTGACCCGAAGGGCGCGCCGAGCGTCTGTGTCACTGTGACGACAGTCCCGTCCGCATCTGCGCAGGCGAAGTGCGTCGTGTGCTCCCTCACGAAGTCGGCTGGGTGGCCCGCGTCGATCTGGCCGGGCAGGCGCTCGGGATTGTACCGTTCGCCTTCGCTCACCCCGACCTTTCGGGGATCGACCCGGGCGCGCTGCGTTCGCGCGTACGCCTTGGAGATGAGGTCGGCGATGGGAACCTCTGCCGCGTAGGCGTATGCCAGGCGATCCGCAGTGGCGATCTTCACCACTTCGATGAAATGGTGAAGATACTCGGCCGAGTTGTGTCCCCAGCCTGCCAGATCGAACTCTTCCAGGATGTTGAGCGTCTCGAGGGACTGGAACGCCACAAACGGCGGCGGGACGCTCACGACATCGGCGGCCTTGTACGGCATCGCCAGCGGCGCGAGCCACTCAGGGGTGAAGGTCGCCAGGTCGTCTTCGGAAAGCCATCCGCCGGCTGCCTCGACCGCCCGGCAGATCGCCTGCCCGATTGGGCCGCGGTAGAAGATGGCGGTTCCGCCATCGGCCACTTCACGGTAGGTCGCGGCCAGGTCTCTCTGGACCAGCACCTGACCCGGCCTGAGCTGTCCGCTGCCACGATAGATCCGCTGGGCCTCTGCCGAGCGTGTCAGCGTCACCCCCGCCGTCTCGAAGAACTCGCAGTTCTTCCAGGTCAAGGGAAAGCCGTCTTCGGCGAGGCGGATCGCCGGAGCAAAGACCGCCTGCCGCGGCATGGTGCCGAAGCGCTCAAGGGCGGCGAGCCACCCTCCCGGGTTGCCCGGGGTCAGGCACGATCGCGGCCCGCCCTCGAGATCGGCCTGGGTCGCCTTGTCCGGATCAGCCGCACGAGGCACACGCCCGACGAAGTTCAGCACGTGGCGCTCTGCGCGAGTTGCCGACGAGATCACCATGATGCCGATGCCGCCGATGCCCGACATGTAGGGTTCGACGACGTTGAGCGTACTGGCCACGGCGACGGTTGCGTCGACAGCGTTGCCGCCCTCCAGCAGCATCTGGATGCCTGCGAGTGAGGCCAATGGGTGCGCCGAGGTGACGATTCCCCGCCGCCCCATGACAACCGGCCGGTAGGCATGACGGTGTGGTGGCAAGGCTTTCCCTCCTTCAGGCGAGCTTGAGATGCACCGCATGAGGATTTCGATGGACGGTGGGATTCAGCCTTGTGTGCAGCGGGTGCTAAGATGAGATGTCGTTACAGGCACGTTGAGGACGAAGACCGAGGTTCGTCGTGAAGGAGAAGTCACCAGCCGCTTCCAGACACGTCCTGAGCGTCGCCGAACGGAACCGCATCGTCGTCCGTGTCAGCGAGGCGCTCGCTGCTGATGACGCGGTTCTGACAAGGGATATGTCGTGACTGTCATCAGGCACAGGGTGTTGCCACGGCCGCGGTAGACGTGACCCAAGGGCGTAACTACAAGCTCGATTTCCGGACAAGGACCTCCTCCCACTCCGTCACATGATTCAATGATCCTGGTGATCAGGATCGCCGAAATGCGCAGAATGAAGCGGGCGGTGGAGTCCGCGTGCTGAGATGAAGCGCAACCGCCAGTCCTCGCCGCGCTGCCACTAACCGCGCGAGCGACTCTCTGGGATTCTTCGTCGCGTGGTGCTCGGCTTCTACCTGAGGTTGTAAGAGCGTTGGCCTCTGTTCCACCTCTCGATAGGCTGGACACTCAGAGGGAGTTTACACACCTCTAAGAGGAGGCCGACGTCATGGTACACATCGGAGTGGACTTGCACAAACAGTTCTCCTCAAATCGCAGTGCTGCCCCCAGAAGGGGAACTCTCGGGACATCGGCTGGCGAATGAGCCCGACCGGGTGCGCGAGCTCTTCACCACCTTCCCTCGTCCCAGCAAGATTGCAGTGGAGGCCACAGGTAGCTGGTGGTGGATGGTCGACCTCCTGAAGGAAGTAGGGCATGAGGTCATCCTCTCACATCCTAAGCAAACCAAGGCCATTGCCGGTAATCGTCTCCCTGGTCATGGTCCCAGGGGGACAGATTCACTGAGCCGTTAGGGGGGTGACAAAATACAGATCGTCCGAACGATCCTTGACAAGCTAACTGAAAGTCAACTACAGTTCTTTCGAATACAACAAAATTTGAACAAATGCAAAGCTTTCAGTGATGTCCATACCGAGATCGCGTGGTACCGCGTCGCCTGTTGTTTCCTCCGATCTCAGGTCGTCCTTCCCATTTGTATCGGAGGGCAACGTCGATCAAGCCCTTACCGTGCTGAAACCGCTTGTGGAGGCGGTGGGGGCGACAGTCGGCCCACATTGCGAAGTCGTGCTGCACGATTCGCGAGCGCCCGAGAAGTCGATCGTTGCGATCTGGAATGGTGCGGTGACGGGTCGGAGGGTGGGTGGACCAGTCGTCGGCGGTCCGAAGGAAGACGTCGCGTTGAAGCTGCTTGATTCCGCGGTGACCAAGTCTACCTTGTACTCAGGACCCGGGACGGCAAGCCTGTGATCGCATTCTGCATCAACGTCGATCTGTCAGCGATAACAACGGCCCGCATGCTGCTCGAAGAAGTGTCAAAGACCGCGCCTGCCGACGGAGGAGTCGCACCGGAAGACTCGCCGCTAATCGAAGTAGCCGAGATCTTCAATCCGATGATTCAGGATGCGTTGGCCGAGGTAAGCAAACCGCCGAGATTCATGGATCGAGAGGACAGATTACGGGCCGTTCGATTGATGCACGAGCGAGGCTTGTTCCTCATCTAGGGAGGCGTCGAACGGGCGGCTGATGCACTGGGCATCTCGCGATTCACGCTCTACGGATATCTCAAGGAAGTCCGCAGCGCCTGACTGGGTAGGACGCCGGGCGCCCCGCGTTGGCGGCCCGAGACCAATACGCCGGGAGGGACGAGTTGCATGAAGAAGACTCTACGGGTGCTCATGACATCCGTGATCGGCGCCGCGTTGGTGTCTGTCACGTCAACCGTGATCTCGTCGGGGCCCGTGTTGCAGGCTGCACCGGCCTCGCGCGTTCTCCGAATAGGCCACGACCGCGAGGTCGCGAGCAACGTTGATCCGCACACATTTCAGGGACAACCTATCAACTACCTGGAGAACATCTACGAATCGCTGGCCTATCCTTTCCGTGACACGTTCGAGATTCGTCCCGTACTGGCCGAGAGCTACACAGTGTCTCGCGACGGCCGTACGGCCACATTCAAGTTGAGAAGGGACGTAAGGTTCCATGACGGCTCTGCACTTGATGCCGAAGCGGTCAAACTCTCCTTCGAGCGCGTGATGCAGCTCAAGCAAGCGCTGTCGCAGGACGAACTGAATCGCTCCGTCGAAACCATTCGAACTCCCGACGCTCAAACCGTCGTCTTTGAGATCAAGCCGGGCGGCGTCCCGTTCCTCGCGGCCCAAACTGGGGTGCTGATCGTTAGCGGCAAGGCATTGAAAGAGAACCGGACCAACGATGATCCCTGGGCGACACGATTCTTTGCCCAGAGTGCGGTCGGAACCGGTCCGTACAGGCTCGCGGAGCTACGGCCCAAGGAGTCGATGCGGATCACCAGATTTGCGAACTACTGGGGCCGCTGGCAGAGCAATCAGGTGGACGAGGCAGTCTGGCTGCAGATTCCCGAAGGCGCAAGTCAGGCGCTCATGCTGGAAAAGGGCGACCTCGATGTCTCCTTCATTGTGCCGCTGGAGACCGTTCCGAACCTCGCCAGGAATCCGAAGCTTCAGGTGGTCCAGGGGAGAGGCAACTACGTCTTCTACCTGCGGATGAACACACACGAGGGACCTTTGACCAACGATAAACTTCGCCAGGCGTTCGCCCACGCGTTCGACTATGATGCGTATATCAAGGCTCGTGGTGACTATTTCCCTCCGGAAGGGCCCGTGCCTTCACAATTCCTTGGCGGTTGGAAGCCAAACTTGCCCAAGTATGACATCGAACTAGCGAAGAGGCTCTATGCGGAGGCAGGCTACGGCCCGGGCAAGCCGCTCAAGATCGATCAGGTCGTCGTCGTTGGTGCGGACTATCAGCGGACGGCAGCTGAAATTCTCCAACAGGGCCTCAGGCAGCTTGGTGTTGAGTACACGATCTCACCTAATCAGTTTGCGCCGGTGTACCAGGGTCTGCTGCGGTGGCTGCGGGATGGGGACAAGCGAGGCTACCGCGACATGTTTACCCTGCGCATGCCCTCGACGGTCCCGGACCCTGTCGCGTACCTGCTAGCCTATCGCACCGGCAGAGACCTGAACATGATGGGTTACTCGAATGGAGAGGTTGACCACCTGATCGACAGTGCTCTGCTAGCCCCTGATCCGCGGGCTCGCCTCGAACTCTACAAGAGGGCGGTGACCAAGATCGTCGAGGAACAGCCCGACATCTGGCTTGGAGTCGAGCGCCGAGTCGTCGTCATGAACGAGGCCGTCAAGGGCTTCCCCATGCATCCTCTGTGGTGGCCGGCGCTCCGCGTCTATCCGCTTCAGCTCAGGCGCTGAACTGGCTGGTGTGCCGGCCGTGCTGGGATTCGTGGTTCGCCGCCTCCTGCATGTCCTGGTCGTTCTCTTCTTCGGTCTCTTGTTCGTGTTCCTGATCGCGCACGCGATCCCTGCGGATCCGGCCCGCATGGCGATGGGCGAAATGGCGACGGAGGAGGCGGTGGCGAAGTATCGGAGGGACAACGGGCTGGACAGGCCGCTCCCCGTCCAATTCGGCATCTACTTGCGCCGCCTCCTTCGCGGCGACCTCGGACGGTCAATCCTGACCACGCGCAGGGTCGTTGATGAGCTTCGCGCCGGCGTTCCAGCCACCATCGAACTGGTAGTTCCGGCACTGCTTCTTGCGGCCGTCGCAGGGGTCAGCCTTGGGGTTCTCTCGGCCGCCTTTTCCGGGAGGGCCACGGATCACGCGGCGCGGGTCGTGTCGCTGTACGGCATGTCTATGCCCGTGTTTTGGCTTGGGCTGGTCGTGCAACTGATCTTCTTTCGCTGGCTTGACATCCTGCCAATCGGACAACGGCTCTCGCAGGGACTCAGCCCCCCGCCTCCCGTCACCGGCCTGTACACGGTTGACAGCTTGTTGGCCGGTGACCTGCCTCTTTACTGGAGTGCGGTCAAGCATCTGATCCTGCCGGTGATCGTACTGTCGCTGGATACTCTGGCAACGCTCGCTCGTATCTCCCGCGCCTCCATCCTCGAGGTGCTGCAAGCGGACTATGTCCGCACCGCCCGCAGTAAGGGGCTCATAGGGCGGCTGGTCCTTTTCCGCCACGCGTTGCCGAACGCAATGATCCCGATCATAACGGTCATCGGCCTCCGTTTCGGCGGGATGCTCGGGGGAGCGGTCATCGTGGAGACCATCTTCGCGTGGCCAGGCGTGGGGCGCCGTGCCTTCCAATCCCTGCTTTCCGTCGATTACCCGATGGTCATGGGGTTCACCCTGTGGATGGTGCTTGTGTACGGCCTCGTGAATCTGCTGGTCGATCTGACATACCCGTTCATCGACCCACGAATCCGACATGCGTGATAGAGCCCGCAGTCTTTCCTTACCGGCGCCAGCCGGCGTGCAATCGCTCCGGCAGGACGCGGGGATGCGCGCGGAGCAGCAGGCTCGGAGCCTGAGGAAAAGATGGCGACGGGTCCTTCGTCATCAACTCATGCTGTTGGGAGCGGTCATTCTCCTCGCCTTCGCGACCATAGCAGCGATCCCCAGTGTGTTCGCGACCCACGATCCCTTCCAGATCAGTATCGACCAAAAGCACCAGCCTCCATCTGCATCACACTGGTTCGGCACCGACGAGCTGGGCCGCGATGTCTATAGTCGAGTCATCTATGGCATCAGGCTCTCCCTCACCGCGGGCTTCGTGGTAGTGGCCGGCAGCCTAGTGCTCGGCACGCTCGTGGGTATCTACGCCGGTTACCGCGGCGGGTTCGTTGATGATGTGCTCATGCGTATGGCCGATGTCTTTCTGGCGTTCCCGGGTCTCGTCATGGCGATGGCGTTCGTCGCCGCGCTTGGGCCGAGCCTTCGCAACGCGATGCTGGCGCTACTGATCATCTGGTGGCCCCAGTATTCGCGCCTGGCACGGGGACAAGTCTTGGCGCTCAGGCACTCCCCGTTCGTGGAGGCCGCGCTTGCCATCGGCATTCCTGATCGGCGAATACTGTTCCGTCACATCCTGCCGAACATTTTCGGGCCGATTTTTGTCAAGGGCACTCTGGACCTCGGACATGCTGTTCTGGTAACGGCCGGGCTCAGCTTCTTGGGCCTCGGTGCACGGCCGCCGGAACCCGAGTTGGGTGCCTTGGTTACCGTGGGTCGGTCCTACCTGCTGACGTCCTGGTGGTACAGTACCTTTCCCGGTTTCGCAATTTTCCTGGCCGTGCTCGCAGTAAACTTGGTAGGCGACGGTCTGCGCGATCTGCTGGACCCCACGTTGCGACAGAGCTAGCACCCAATGCGGGTCGAGCGCCCATCGTGTCCGGAGCTAAGGGCTTAGGCACGTGATCCGGCAAGAGGAGGTCCGCTGATGCCAGTTCGACAGGAATGGCTCGATCTGGTGCTGGCCGAGGTACGGGACGAGGAGGTCATTCAACTCGAGAAAGATCTGGTGAGCATCCCCAGCTATACGATTGAAGAGCGACAGATGGCCGAGTTCATTTCAGACTTTCTTACCGACCAGCGGATCGAGGTCAATCTGCAGGAAGTCTCCTTTCCCCGGAACACGAAAAGCCCCAACCAGTCCAGCTTCAACGTGGTCGGCCGTATCCATGGCTCAGGCGACGGTCCCAGTCTGATGTTCAACGGTCACATGGACCACGGACCGATCGAGGGCCGTAACGCGGAGGACTTCAGCCGCTGGCAGCGCAACCCGTGGATGCCAGTTGTGGAGGGCGACTATCTTTACGGCAAAGGCTGTCAAGACGAGAAAGGTGGAATCTGCGCCTTCTTGTCGGCCGCTCGGGCGATCGCGCGGGCGGGTCTCAAGCCACGAGGCGATCTGATCTTTGCCCCCGTGTGCGGGCACAAGACGCATAGTACAGGCGTCAAGGCCTTGATCGCGGCCGGCACGCGGGCCGATATGGCGATAAACAGCGAGAACTCGGGCAATTGCATCGTACCGTTGCACGTTGGCGTCATGACCGCCCGCGTTCACGTGTATGCCGCGCCGGTTCATCCGTTCCAGCGCAGCAAGTTCCCACAGATGCGAGAACAACCAACCACCATCCAGCGGTCGGTTCGGGTCGTGGAGGCGCTCGGTCGAGATTGTGTGCCCCATGATCCGGGAACGAGTTGGCTCACCTACGTCCCCCACCCGTTGCTCAAGGACTTTCCTGAGCACCGGATCGATGCAATTGAATCGTACGGCTACCAGCATCAGGCCGTGTACGTCATGTTTCGCACCGTGCCGGGACAGTCCGAGGAGAGCATTCGGCAAGACCTCGAGCGCGTGCTCGATCGACTGAGGGCTGAAGACCCCACATTTCAAGCCCGGGCCGAGACTCAGCTCTGGGGGCCACCGTTGGAAACGCCCTCTGATGCGCGGGTTGTTCAGACACTGGCGCGCTCCCATCGGCAGGTAACTAGTCATGACGCGAATGTGGGACCGGGTGGACGCTACGGGGCCTACGGCGATGGGGCCGTGCTCGGCGCCGCTGGGATGAGTACATGCATCTACGGCCCCGGCGGTGGGCTGAGCGACCTCGAACATGAGCGCAAAGTACTGAATCATGAGATCCCAGCGGACGAACGTATCTCGGTAGGCGATCTGGTTACCTGCGCCCGGGCGATGACGCTGACAGCTCTTGAGCTGTGTTGCTGAGCGACCCTCGGGTGTTTACAGCCTCAGCAGCAGGATTGCAGCGCCCACAAGAGACCACAATCCGTCACTCTCACGGAGGAAGACATGACTGTATGGAACCGACTGGGGGTTCAACCGCCGTTTATGGTCCGCCTCTTCGGGGGGCTGGCAGAATGGAAGATTGACAAGGCCAGAACTGCCCTCATGATCGTCGACATGCAGAATTACTGTGCATGCGCTGGCAAGGGCATCTGGACACTGGCGCACGAGCGTGGCATGGGAAGCGAGTTGGAGTACTACTACAAACGTTTAGATCTCGTCGTGCGCAACCTGGAACGGCTGCTGCGCGCATGCCGTGAGCAGAGCATCGAGGTCATTCACATCAACGGCGACGTACAGCTCCGGGATAGAGTGCTCGAGAGGACGGCACGTTTCAGCAGTGGCTACTGGGGCAGTGGCTTGGAGAAAGGCCTCGCCCAACGCACATATGCCGACGATAGCGAGATCGTTGCGCCCTTAGGACCCCTGCCCCACGAAATCGTCATCAAGAAGCGCGGCGCGGGGCCTTTCGGAGTTACTAACATAGATAAGGTGCTCCGGTCGCTCGGCATAGAGTTCCTGATCATCGGCGGGACCGCGACCCACCAATGCGTCGAGATGACGGTGCGAGGCGCCTCGGATTTCGGCTACAAGACCATCTTGGTCGAAGATGGCACCGCCACCGTTTCCGAGGAACTGCAGCGCAACAGTCTCGTCGCCCTGGCGGACTGGTTCTGCAAGGTCAGAACGACCGACGAAATTCTGACCGGGATTCTTGACGTCAAGTCCGAGCACGCGCAGTCCCTAGCGTAGGAGTCCTCGATCCCGCATGTGCTGCGCCATCCGGGGTAGGAAAAGGAGGAACCATGCGAGCAGGGCCGCTGGAACAGACGCACGGCGCGAGTACCCGCTCCTGGACGTGGAGCTCGAGATTCCCCCTAAGACAGGTCAGTACGCAGGCTGGGACATGCCACCATTCTCCACGTCGAGAGATGCGCCACTCGTCCGAGCAGCCGAAAAGTGGCACACGCTGGCAGCGGGATGTCCCCCAGTGGTTGGAGCGGAGCCCCGGCTAGGGTCGGTGGGTGACGGGAACCTTGTCGCGGGCGCAGGAGCCGAGGTTATCGAGTACGGCCCTGGGAATGTTGAGGAGTTCGCGCAATGGCCCACACCGAATGAGCGCGTCGATGTCGACGAGATAGAGATTTGCGCAAAGACCATCGCTTTGACGACGGCCGAGCTGTGCGGATAAACAAAGAGAGAACTGGGGGGCGCCCATGTTGGATCGTCTGGGTGAGTACGTCGACCGGATAGTCAACAGCAAGCTCACGCCGCATCTTCGCACGCATGATGCAGCCACGTTCTACGGTCCGGCAAGGGTTGCTCAGGGCAACCAGCCCATGACGTACCTAGCCGCCGCGGCCTTGCTTGAGCGCGTGAAAGAGGGCGACTACGTCTTCATTTTGCACAACGCGGGCATCGCCCCTTATCTGCCTCACGGCGAAACGGATGGCCCTCTGGGGGCTGTGAGCCTGGCGCGCGCGCTGCACTGGGGCTTGGGGGCTCAGACCGTTTTCATCGGCGAGCCGGGGTTTCGTGAGCCGATCGAGCGGTGCGCGGTCGCCGCGGGCCTCCGCATCGTCTCGCGGGAGAATGTCGAAACCTACAAAGTCTACCACGGAGCGCAGGTGATCGACTTCCCGCTGGGCCCCGAAGGGGCACCCGAGCGCGCGGCGCAACTTCTAAATTCATACAAACCCGTAGCGATTCTGGCGGTAGAACGGCTGGGCCCGAACGGCCTCAACCGCTTCCACTCGGGGGTAGGATACCCTCTCCCTGACGCCTCGCAGGCGCACGTTCACCTCCTCATTGAGGAGGTGAACGACGCGGGATTCTCTCGGTCGGGTTCGGGGACGGTGGAAACGAGGTTGGCTGCGGGATCATCACGGAGACCGTAAACGCGTGGAAGGCACAGGTGCTTGGCGGGGTCTCCTGTCAATGCGGATGCGGAGGCGGAATCGCGACGCGTGTGCGGACCAGCGTCCTGGTGTCGGCGGCGACTTCCAACTGGGGGAGCTACGGCGTAAGCGCGCTAGTCGCCTATGGCACGAAAAATCTCGATGCCCTGCAAGATGAGGAAATGGAATACAGGATGCTCGAGGCCGCGGTAATGGCTGGCGCAGTGGATGCCTCCACGGGTTCACTCGTCATGAAGGTAGACGGGACAAGCGCGAAGGCAAACCAGGCTATCATCACACTGCTCAGAGAGATGATTGGGAACGCGCTGCGAGAGCCAAACCCGCGCCTGTTTCCCGCCAATGCCCGAGAGATCCTGGCAAGGATGTGAGGGAAGGAGGCCAGACCATGTCCACACATAGCAGGGCGACACCGATGGGCCAGGAGATCCTTGATGCCGTCCAGACCCACATCAGCCCTGATGAGTTACTTGACGTGGAACGGGCCTGCGTGCGCATTCCTAGTCCGACCTTCCAGGAGGATGACTGCGCACGTTTCTTCTTCGGAGAGATGAAACGTGTGGGCCTAGACCCCGTCGAACTCATGGAGGTTGTTGATCCGTACGGGTCGGGCAAGAAAGCTCTCCAGCCCATTGGTTGGTTGAAGGGCTCCGGCGCAGAACCCAGCTTAATGATAAATGGCCACATGGACCACGTTCCTGTCGTGGGAGCGTGGGACCGTGACCCCTTCAGCGGCGACTTCGACGGAGAGTGGATCTACGGTCGGGGAGCCCATGACGACAAGGGTGGGATCGTGGCAGCGATCGGAGCAGTCGCGGCCATCCGTCGGGCAGGCGTCCGGTTGCGCGGCGATGTCGTCGTGTGCCCTGTGATGGGGCACAAGTCCGGCGGGATTGGGACACGGGCGCTCCTCGCGAAGGGCATCCGAACAAACTATTGCATCAATACTGAGAGTTCTGGGCTAGGCATCGCGACCACGGGCGTGGGAGTCTTGAAGTTCATGATTCACGCCCGGGCGAAGCCTATCCATTTTCGCCAGACCGAGGAAATCCGCAGTAGGTGGATGGACCCTTTCGAGCAAATCGCGGAGATCATCCGCCGACTCGGCCACTCGATGGAGCCAGTCCGCCCCGGGGGCTGGCTTCGCTTCGAACCTGATCTTGAACTGCCTGGCTATCCTCAGATCAAGTTCGACAACATCGTGGGAGGTTACGCTAAGACGAACCGTGTGTCTCTCGAGGTGCAAACCAGGCTCGTCCCGGGTCAGTCCGCTGACACCGTCCGGCGAGATCTCGAGGCGCTCCTGTCGGAGGCTCGCCAAACCTTTCCCAATCTGGATGCTGAGATCGAGGTCCCCCCACGTTCTGGCGAGTACGCGGGCTGGGATTTTCCGCCCTACCGGATAGCGCCCGACGCCCGGGTCGTCCGCGCCCTGGTCAAGGGTCATTCCCTGGCCGTAGGCGAATCGCCGGTCGTGGGGGCAGCTCCGCGGCTGGGCGCGGTTGGGGACGCCAACATCATCGCGGCACACGGCGTCGAGGCAGTGCAGTATGGGCCGGGCAGTAGTCGTGACTATGCGCAGTGGCCGACGCCGAACGAGAAGGTGCGCCTTGCGGACATCGTGACGGCAGCCAAGGCCATGGCGGTTGCCACTCTTGAGCTCTGCACGTAGATCCGCCTGCAACGTGCGGCGTCACCATCCAGGAGTGTAGGTTGCCCTGTGTCGGGCTGTGCATCCCTGGACGCGACGTCCGGTAGCAGGCGGTGGCACTCCTCCCAAAGCGTCAAGAGCTCTGTGCGGCGCTGGCTTGGCTGGCACTTATGAACCCAAACTCCCCGACTTTCTCGTTGCGAACCTGCTTGCCCCCTTCTCCCTATTAGCCGGCCTTTGCCGCAGAGGGGCGTCCCTGGGGAGGCGGTAGAACAGAGTGGCCAGAGCCTTGCCGGAGGCGTTAGACTCAGCCGCCCGGTCTCAAACTCTTCCAAATCGCCATGGGCCGGATCGGCATGGTCGTCACCCGCACGCCGCACGCATCTCGCACCGCATTGGCAATCGCCGCCGCTCCGGGAATGATCGACGGCTCACCCGCACCCCTCGCGCCAAAGGGACTGCCCTTTGCGGGGACTTCCGCCAGTTCCACTGCGACCGAGGGCACATCTTCGGCCTTCGGCATGGCATAATCCATGAACGTGCCTGAGAGTAGCTGCCCGCTGCGGTCATAGGCGAGTTGCTCGCCCAGCGCAAACCCCTGACTCTGCGTAACGCCTCCGTGGATCTGCCCCTCGATCAGGAGCGGATTCAGCGCGCGGCCTACGTCATGCACCACGAGCCAGTTCAAGACACGAATCTGGCCGGTCTCGGGGTCAACGCGCACGCGCGCAAGCTCGGCGACGAAGCACGGCGCGATATCCCGCAGCGCCACGCTGCCCTCACCACAGATCGGAGGATAGAGCGAATTGTAGCTCATCGTGCGTGTGCCGATTACACCGACCGCCATGGGATCTTCCACCGCGATCCCCGCACCCCGCTGACCGTGGCCGAGCAGCTCCAGGGCCGCCCCGAGTCCACCCAGATCGGGCGCGCCCTGAGCCCGCCTGACGGCCGGCCCCGGACCTGGGCGACCTCGCCTGCGTGCAGCCGCCCACCTGCTTGGTCAGCAGGAACGCCTCGACGGCCTCATGCAGCGGGTGAGCATTGGCTTTTTCGGAGGATTCTGAATGGGTCGAAACGGCTGAAACGCAGTCTGGGCTTGAGTTGGAGCGGGCGATGGGATTTGAACCCACGACCCTCGGCTTGGGAATTCGACCCTGCGCGTCCCTTCCTGTGCTGTCCAGTGTCAGGGAGGGCGTCCTGCTTACGTCCTAGCGACTGGAGTTTGTTGCTCCGTTCCCTCTTCTTCCTCCCTGTTCTGCGCTGCGCGGTAGCACCCCGGTAGCAGCGATGGGAAGGTGACAGAATGTGCGGGTGGAACTAGCACGACTACTTTCGACCGCACGCGAATAGGGAGTGTTGCTTTTGCGAGATGATCGTTCACAGCAGCCCCCGAGAGAGGAGATGCCCCGCCCGAAGGGGCGTCCCTCTCGACTTTCGCGCAGAGGCCTGCCGTCGTCCACGACGCCCCCGCCCTACGCACGCGCCGCGCCTGCCCATGCGGGAGACAGTCAATCACACCCCTGGCTCCCGATGCCCCCAACTCGGCTCATCGGTCGAGAGGACGAGATCGCCGCGGTCCAGAGCCTGCTCCAGCGTGTCGACGTGCGTCTGCTTACGCTGGTTGGGCCGCCTGGGATCGGTAAGACGAGGCTGGCCCTTGAGGTCGCGACGGCCGCAGCTCCTCACTTCGAGCACCGCGCGGTGTTCGTCGATCTTGCCCCGATCAGCGATCCAGCCCTCGTCCCGCACACGATTGCCCAGATGCTGGGTGTTGTCGACGCTCCCCACCGCAACACCCTCAAGCGTCTGATCGCCTACCTCGAAAAGAAGCGCATCCTGCTCGTGCTCGACAACTTTGAGCAGGTGGCCGGGGCGGCGACGCAGGTGTCCGAACTGCTCTCAGCTTGCAGTGGCGTCAAGGTGCTGGCGACGAGCCGGGAGCCGCTGCATCTAACATGGGAGCGTGAGGCTCCAGTGATGCCACTCCAGGTGCCTGACCTTGTCCGGTTGCCTGAACCAGAGGAACTATCCCGCTATTCTGCGGTTGCGTTGTTTCTCGAACGGGCACGTGCGATTCGACCAGACCTTGCACTCACGCCGCAGAGTGCAGCAGCGGTCGCCGAAATCTGCGTTCGTCTCGACGGGATTCCCCTGGCGATCGAGATGGCGGCTGCCCGGATCAAATCAATGACGCCTGAGGCCATCGCGCGGCGCGTCGACGACCGTCTCGGGCTTCTCACGGCAGGCGCGCGAGACGTCCCCGAACGGCAACGCACGCTTCGATCCGCGATCGCATGGAGTTACGATCTGTTGAAGCCCGCAGAGCAGGCGCTGTTCAGGAGGCTGGCCGTCTTCGCCGGAGGCTGCGCGGTAAATGCGGCACAGACGGTCTGTGATGCTGGCCTTGCGGTCGATGTGATTGACGGACTGGGCGCGCTCGTGGACAAGAGCCTGCTGCGCTACGAGCCCCAGCCCGATGGAAGCTCGAGGTTCCGAATGCTGGAGAGCCTGCGCGAGTTCGGACTGGAGCAACTGGAGGCAAGCGGCGAACTGGAGACCATCCGGCGCCGGCACGCGGCCCACTTCGTGGCGCTGGCTCAACAGGCGGAAACTCACAGGCGTGACAACCGCCAATCAAGCTGGCCGCAAACCCTCGAGAGGGAGCATGCCAACCT
>JBQTJG010000325.1:0-2851 GCA_052387355.1 Armatimonadota bacterium
GGATGCCGCGCGGATCCGCGTGATGGGCCAGCCCGTCCTCGAGGCCCTGCCGTCCGCTCGCGCGCCGTATGCGCAAGTCGACCCCTTCATCCTTGTGCACGAAGGGCGGGGCCGCCTCTCGCCGGACATGGCCAACATGGCGACCAAGCACCCGCACCGAGGGTTCGACAACGTGTTATACATGCTTGAGGGTTCGCTCAGCACCGGTCACAGTACCGGCCCGGGCGGAGCCATGGAGAGGGCGCGGCTGCGCGAGGGAGCACTCCTGGTGCTCAGGACCGGGCGAGGTGTATGGCACGCCGACGCTCTGGGAGCGGACGAGATCCAGAAGGGCCTGGCCGGCACCGAGTTCCGCGTCGTGCTGTTCTGGGTCAACTTGGCCCGGAAGGACAAGCAGGTCGAGCCGAGCGTGCAGGTGGTGAACCGGAGCAAATCCCCCTGCGAAAGGAGGGCGACGCGACGGTCCGTGTGCTGGTGGGGGAGGGCTCTCCTGCTCGCCTGGGGACGCCTGCGCTCATCCTCGACATAGACCTGCCTCGGGGTGGGGAGGTCACAACATCGGTACCACCCCAGTTCCAGGGCTTCGCCTATGTGCTGGAGGGCGGGGCTGCTTTCGGCGCCAATCGGCGCCGGGCGATGCCTGCACAGCTTGTCGTTCTGGGTCCCGGTGAGGCGTTCACAGTCAGAGATGCTGCCCCCCGCACTCGGTACCTGCTCATAGCAGGGCAGCCGTACGGGGAGGCTCCTGGGTTCAACGGGGCGTTCGTGGATTAGGAAAGGGGCAGCAAAGCATGAAGACCGCCAACTATGCTATCGAAGAAGCAGATCGGGTCTGGCCGCCCTTGCCGCTGGACGAGTGGAAGGGGACGCACGACACCCTGCACATGTGGACCCAGATCGTGGGTAAGGTGAAGCTGGAGCTCTCGCCCTTCCTCAACGAATGGTGGGAAGTGGCATTCGCCGTGACAGCGCGGGGACTCACGACCTCGACCATCCCGTGGCGTAACGGGGTTTTCGAGGTCACCTTCGACTTCATCGATCACAATCTCCGCGTCCTTACCAGCAGTGGAGCCGTGAAGGCAATCTCCCTGATCCCGCGGTCCGTCGCCGCCTTCTACCACGAGTTCATGGCCACGCTCCGGGCCCTCGGGATCGACGTGAAGATCAACCCTCACCCGGTGGAGGTTGAGAACGGCATTCGGTTCGATCAGGATGAGAGCCACATCTCGTACGACGCCGACCCTGTGTCTCGGTGGTGGCGGATCCTCGTTCAGGTGGAGCGAGTCCTGGAGGAGTATCGCTCGTCTTTCGTCGGGAAGAGCAGCCCGATCCAATTCTTCTGGGGCTCGTTCGATATCTGTGAGACGCGCTTCTCAGGCCGGCCCGCGCCGGAACGCGACTGGCCCAAAGGGTCCCGCTGGATGCGATTCGCTGAGGACCAGGAGCACATAACCAGTGGATTCTGGCCGGGTAGCGGTAACATCCAGGAACCGGCCTTCTTTGCGAACACTTACCCTGAGCCCGCCGGGTTTCGGTCGATGGGGGTCCGTCCCGATCCTGCCTTTTGCGATCCCGACTTGGGTGCGTTCATTCTCCGGTACGAGGATGTGCGCCGCGCGGCTGCGCCTGAGCGGATGATTCTGGACTTTTTCGAGAGCACGTACGCGGCCGGCGCCACGCTGGCGCAGTGGGACCGTGCTGCGCTCGAGCGGAGCGCACCGCAGAAGCGCCGCGGAGGAGGAGGAGCATGACGGAGACTTGTACCCACCTCGGTGAGATTCGCAAGGTCACGCCGAGCGCGGACGGCTGCGAGGAGTGCCTGAAGATCGGCGCCACCTGGGTGCATCTGCGGCTCTGCCTGATGTGCGGGCATGTCGGCTGTTGCGACCAGTCGAAGAACAAGCACGCGACCAAGCATTTTCATGCAACCCGCCATCCAGTCATCAAGTCCTTCCAGCCAGACGAGGACTGGGGTTGGTGTTACGTTGATGAGATATTCATCGAACCGGAGGATTTGGACCAGGCATACAAAAGAGCCGTTGTGAAGGGTACACCTGTGCGCTCTCGCCAGTTTGAGAAGCCACTTTATCTCTTCCACGTGCTGTTCGTGGGTATCGGCCAGGCGCTGGATCTCTGCATTAACAGTGAGAAGCTCCTCGCGGTAGGCCTGGTGTTTCCGCTGGTATTCCTCCTCGTGGATGCGGTCGTCGAGTCGCCCTGAGGGGGGCGGATTCATGCTTCCAGGAACCCAATCACCTCGCGAAGGAACAATTCGGGTGCTGTGCTCATGGCGACGTGTCCCTGACCTGGCATCACGACGACGCGACTGTTGGGGAGTACCGAGGCCAGGCGCTCGGTTGGCTTCTTGAGGACTGGCGGACTGTTTTCTCCAACTAGCAGGAGTGTAGGAACGGTAAGGCTGCGGAACCGTTTGGGATCAAAGACGTAATCGGCGTTGGCCATCTCTCGCACGAGGGTGTGCGCAGCGGCTAACCGCGCCTGCCAGACGGGCTCGGCTCGCAGGCGTGCGATCTCCTTCTCCGGCATGTGAACGATGTCCCGAAAGAACCCCACGAGCAGAAGTTCGCGGTCTCCTTGCTTGAGGAGCGCCTGAAACTTTGCTCTCGCCCCAGGGGGATAGATCTCTATCCGCTCCACGGGGAAGGGTGGCTCATAGAAAACCAGCTTGTGGAGATGGGTGGTGCGGAGGGCTGCCTCCATGGCGCAGAGGGCCCCATAAGAGTGGCCAAGCAGGTTGACCTGCGGTCCGGCGGTATTCACGACGGCGGCCACGTCCTCAAACTCGCGCTCAAGAGCGTAGGGCTCTGCGTCCCCACTCTCACCCCGTCCC
>JBQTJG010000326.1:0-2675 GCA_052387355.1 Armatimonadota bacterium
AGGACGGATTTGATTACCTGTTCGGCATTCTGGAGAGTAACGGGGCGTTCCATCCAATCTGGTCGCGCGGCAGCGATGGCGAGTTCTCGCTCGCCGGTGAGAAGCGCGCATTCGAGCAAATGATCGACTTCATGATCGCGCGGTTCGATCGCGACCCCACGATCCACGTCTACCACTACGCCGCATATGAGCCGACCGCGCTGAAGCGTCTGATGGGTCGCCATGCCACGCGCGAGGACGAGGTCGACCGCCTGCTGCGCGGCGGGGTCCTGGTTGATCTGCACCGCGCCGTGCGGCAGGGCCTGCGGGCCAGCGTCGAGAGCTACTCGATCAAGCGCATCGAGCCGCTCTACGGCTGCACGCACGAGATCGACCTGCGCGACGCGGGGAGCAGCATCGCCGCCTTCGCCGAGTGGCTCGAGCTTGGCTATGGCGAGCGGCCCTCGGCGGACCATCTGGCGCGGATCGAAGCCTATAACCGCGACGACGTCGCCAGCAACCGCCGTCTGCATGACTGGCTCGAGGAGCGGAGAACCGAGCTTGCGGCAGTCACCGGCCTGCCGGTGCCGCGTCCTGCCGCTCGAGCCAGCGAGCCGTCGACCGAACAGACGGACGCGCAGCGGCGCGTGGCGGAATTGGCGGCGCGCCTCAGCGACGGCGTACCTGCCGATCCGGCAGATCGCAGCGTGGAACAGCAGGGCCGCTGGCTGCTGGCGCAGTTGCTGTCCTGGCATCGTCGCGAGGAGAAGTCGACGTGGTGGGAGTTCTTCCGTCTCATGGGGCTGAACTCCGATCAGCTCGTTGAAGAGGGCGACCCGATCGGTGGCCTGGAACCGTTGGAGCCGGTCGGCGAGCCAAGCGGCAAGAGAGCAATCAAGCAGCTCTGGCGCTATCAGTATCCGGACCAGGATCACGATATCAGGACCGGCATGAGAGTCCACGACCCGGCCCTGGCTCAGGCCCGCCCGGGCGCCGCACCGTCGGCGTGGCTGGTGGGAGAGGTACAGGCTGTTGACGTCGCCGCGCGCACCATCGACGTCGAACGCCGCACGAGCGACAGACATCCGCATCCAACCGCTTTGGTGCCACTGGTGCACTATGGGACGGCTGAGCAGCAGGACGCCCTCTTCCGAATTGGTGAGTGGGTGGCCGACAACGGTCTGGAGCGTGACGACGGACCCTACCCCGCCGGGCGCGATCTCCTCCTCGGGCGGCCGCCGCGCGCGGGACAGGCCTCAGGCGAGCCGCTGCGCCACCCGGATGAAAACGCCCTTGACGCGGCACGGCGCCTGATTCTGGCCATGGAGCGCGGCACGCTGGCCATCCAGGGTCCGCCGGGATCGGGCAAGACCCACACCGGCGCGCACATGATCGCTGCCCTCTTGCGTGCCGGCCGGACGATTGGGATCTGCGCGACGAGCCACAACGTCATCGGCCTTCTCCTCGGGCGGGCGATCGAAGCGGGAATCAGAGAGGGTGTGGACGTCCGGCCCATGCAGCGCGCGGGCAAGGCCGAGTATCTGTGCGATCACCCGGCGGTGCGCCAGGCCGAAGGCAACGCCGTTGTGCATGCGGCGCTGACTTCGGGCGAGGTCAATCTCGTCGGCGGGACCGCGTGGTTGTGGTCCCGGCCGGAAATGACCGAGATCGTTGATGTCCTGTTCGTGGACGAGGCTGGCCAGATCTCACTGGCCAACGTCCTCGCCATCTCGCAGGCGGCCCGCGCGCTCGTACTGCTCGGCGACCCGCAGCAGCTCGAGCAGCCGCTGCGGGGCTCTCATCCTCCCGGCGCCGATCGTTCGGCGCTGGCCCATCTGCTTGGATCGGCGTCCACCATGCCGCCTGACCTCGGGCTGTTTCTGGAGACCACCTGGCGGCTCCACCCCCATCTGTGTGAGTTCACATCAGAGGCGTTTTACGACGGCCGGCTGAACGCCGAGCCGCACCTCGCCGGCCAGCAGCTCCACTCGACGCCCGCGCTCGGCGCCACCGGCCCACGGCTGATCGAGATCGCACACCTCGGTAACGACAGCGAGTCCATCGAGGAGGCGCAGCGGATCGCGCAGCTTGCGCGGGCGCTGATAGAAGGCGGCGCGCACTGGATCGATCAGCACGGGCAGGGGCGCCCGATCACCTGGCGCGATCTCCTGATCGTTGCCCCGTATAACGCCCAGGTGGGCGCGATTGGCCGCCTGCTGCCCCAGGCCAGGGTCGGGACCGTAGACAAGTTCCAGGGACAGGAGGCGCCCATCAGCCTGTACTCGATGGCGTCGTCGTCGCCGGAGGACGCCCCACGCGGCATGGACTTTCTGTACAGTCGCAATCGGCTCAACGTAGCCACCTCGCGCGCGCGGTGCGTCGCGGTGGTGGTTGCCTCGCCGGAGCTTCTCCGGGTCCGCGCCCGGACCCCAAAGCAGATGCGGCTGGCGAACGCGCTCTGCCGCTTCGTGGAGCTGGCCGGCCGCGTCAACTCCTGATCCCGCTCGCCGGCAGCACAGGCCAGACGCCGACCCCTTCCTCCACAACAAGAGATCGACCGGACTGACGCCTCTTTTCAGGGGGCAAACACAACTCGGTCTGGACCGAGTTGCGTTCGGTATGTAAATCCGCTGATACAAGCCGATGTTTCTTCTCGGAAACAGATCTGGGTTGCGCGGATCACTGGGTGGTGATTA
>JBQTJG010000327.1:0-2686 GCA_052387355.1 Armatimonadota bacterium
GGCACGCCGATCCCCGACCCCTCGCCGGTTGCGATCAGGCCCACCATCAGCGAGAGCCGGCCGCCGTAGAGCACGCGGGCAAAGACATCGCGGCCGAACCGGTCGGTGCCAAACAGGTGCTCCGGCGACGGTCGCCGATAGGTCTGCGTCGGAACGATCCGCGCATAGCCATAGGTCGTGAGCAGCGGCGCCGCGGTGGTGGCCAGGATCAAGATGATCAGCGCAATGGCGCCGGCGACGGCGCCGCGGTTGGCGGTGAACCGGCGGAAGACGATCTCAACCCTGCTCCGGATTCTGAAGCGGAGGCTGCGGCCTCCGGCGTCCAGGGACGCCTGATCCACGATGCGCGACTCGGCAGCGCCGGCCATGGCGCTAGGCGTACTGGATCCGCGGATCGAGCGAACCATACAACACGTCGACGAGCAGGTTGGAACAGACGTAGGCCACGCCGGCCAGCAGCACGAACCCCTGGACGAGCGGGAAGTCGCGCTCGATGACCCCCTGCAGCGCGAGCCGGCCCACCCCCGGCCGGGCGAAGACGGTCTCGGTCACCACTGCGCCGCTCATCAGCCCGCCTAACTGTAACCCCACGACCGTCACAACCGGGATCAGGGCGTTGCGGAGCGCGTGCCGCAGGACCACCCGCCGATCGCGCAGCCCCTTGGCCCGCGCGGTCCGCACGAAGTCGCTCTGCATCACCTCCACCAGGCTCGACCGAGTCAGCCGGGCAATGATCGCCGACCCCTGAAAGCCCAGCGTCACCGCAGGCAGGATAATCGCCGCGGGACCGGTCCCAATGGACGGCAGAAGACCCAGCCACAGCGAAAACACGTACAGAAGCATCAGCCCCAGCCAGAAGATCGGTAGCGAGACCCCGAAGATCGCCACCCCCATGGTGGCCGTATCCAACCAGGAATTGGGGCGCTGCCCCGCTGCCACGCCCAGCAGTAAGCCGGTGGTCAGCATGACAAGAAGACCGGCGAGCGCGAGCCTCAACGTGTGGGGGAGCTGCTCGAAGAGCATCTCCCCCACCGGACGGTTGTTGCGAAACGACTTGCCAAAATCGCCGTGCACGGCCTTCCAGACGAACCGGGCAAATTGCTCCGGCAATGACCGATCGAGACCTAATTGCTTTCGCAGCGACTGGTAGAGCTCGTCGCTCACCTCGGTTGTCGGCGCGGTACCCGTCGTGGCCTCCATCGCCAGCATGCGCACCGGGTCAACCGGCAGCGCATGCAGCATCAGAAAGACCGCGAGCGACACCCCCAGCAGCACCGGGATCGTCTGGAGCAGGCGCCGTGCAATGAACCGGTGCATGGCACCTGCGCTAGCGCTGGAGCCAGACGTTGTAGAACAGCCAGCGTCCCTCCTGGTCGAACGACATGCCCTGAACCTCCTTGCGGGCGATCGTCAGCCAGGAGTTGTCATAGAGCGGCAGCAGCAGCGCGTTGTCCATGACGTAGACTTGAAACTGCTCGTACGCGGCCTTCCTCCGCCTGAGGTCGGTCGCCCGAAGCCCGTCATCGATGAACGCATCGAGCTTCGATTCGGCAATCTTCGTACGATTGAATTGCCCGCCGCCCAGGATCTGTGTGCTGTGGTACATAAGGAAAGCCGGGACGTTCGGGTCCAGCCCCGTGAAGTTGATCTCCGAGAGGTTGTATGTCCCGTCGGTGACGCGCTTGGCAAACGCATCATAACCGGTGACGTCGAAGGTCACCTCGAACCCCAGCTCCGTCAGCATCGCCTGCACGACTTCCCCAAGCTGCTGGTTGACGCCACTGGCGAACCCGATCATCTGCAGCCGCAATCTCTGGCTGCCTTTCTGGCGGATATTGTCGCGGCCTGGCTTCCAACCCGCGGCCTCGAGCAGCTCGACCGCCTTCGCCTTGCTGTATGGGTAGTACTTCTTCACAGCTTCAATGTAGAAGGGTGTGAACCGCGTGAACGGTCCATACGAGACCTCCGCGTTGCCAAACTGGACGAGATCGATCACTTTCTGCCGGTCGATCCCATAGAGGATCGCCTGGCGCACGCGAAGGTCGTCCGTCGGGGCGGCCTTAATGTTGATAGGCATGGACTTGGGATGTCCCGGCGTGTCCTTGCGGAAGACCTGGAAGTTCGCGTTCTTCTTGAAGTCCGCGACCTGATCGAGCGCCGGGAAGTGGACGGCGGTGACGTCGCCCCTCTGGAGGGCGATCATCCGGGTGGCCGCCTCAGGGATCGTTCTCCAGGTGATGCGATCGAGGTAGGCGGGACCCTTGTGGTTCATGAACGAGGGCGCCCAGTTGTAGTTAGGGTTCCGCACCAGGAGCAGATCGTTCCCTTCCCACTTCTCGAACATGAACGGCCCGGTGCCCACCGGGGCTTGAGCGTATTGATCGCGCAGCCGCTGGACGGCGGCCGGCGATGCCGGCGAGAGCGCGGTGCCGGCCAGATTGGCCATTAAGGGGGCGAAGGGCTCTTTGAGGTGGACCGAGACCATGAACTCATTGATGACTTCGGCGCGGTCGAACGGTCCGATCGCTGGCCGCTGGAGGGAGCGTGTCGCCGGGTCGGCGATGCGGTCGAACATGAACTTCACGGCGGCGGCGTTGAATGGGGTCCCGTCATGGAACTTGACGTCCTGACGAAGTGTGAACGTGTAGGTCAGGCCATCTCGAGAGATCTGCCAGGCGGTAGCCAG
>JBQTJG010000328.1:0-1903 GCA_052387355.1 Armatimonadota bacterium
TAACGAAAGGATGCTGAACGGGGAGGGACTCGAGTGTTGAGTCGGTATCTCGTGACGGCCATCGCGCTTGTAATGTTCCTCGCCGCGTTCCACCTGGCCGGGGAACCTCCGGTCTGGGCCGCGCAGAGCCCAGTGGGAGTGCCGGCGTCGCAGCCCCGCAGCGGGATTGAGGGCAAGATCGTGATTGGCCCGAATTGCCCCGTCGTGAGGGGCGCAGGGTGTGCCGATCGACCGTATCAGGCCATGGTCCTCGTCAAGACGGCAACCGGCTCAAAAGAGATCTCGCGGTTTCGATCCCAGCGGAATGGCTGGTTCCATGTGCCGTTGCCTCCAGGGACGTATCTGCTCGTTCCGGTCTCCGGCAACGCACTGCCGCGCCCGGGCGCCCATACGGTCGTGGTCAAGCGAAACCGTTTCACCTCGTTGGTCATCCGCTACGATACAGGGATTCGATGATAGATCACGCCATCACGTAGAAAGGGAAACGTACCATCGCAGCGAGAATGCACGGCACATCGCCCCGACTGCGAGATCGCGGATGAGGTGCGACCCGGGAGGTGTGACGTGGGCGGCCAGTTTACGGGGAAGACGGCGATCGTCACAGGGGCGGCGTCGGGAATCTGCCGGGTGATCCTCTCGTCGTTCGTCCGCCAGGGAGCGAGCGGCGTCATTGCCGATATCAACGATGAGTGGGGACAACAGGTCGCCGAAGGTCTGCAAGCCGAAGGCGGCGAGGTGATCTTCGTCAAGACCGACGTCACCGGCAGCGCCTCCGTCGAGCGGGTGTTTGACGAAACGGTGAACGCGTACGGCGGCGTGGACATCCTGGTGAACTGCGCCGGCGTCGGCGTGCACAAGACCGTCGTCGAAACGACCGACGAGGAGTGGGACTTTCAGGTCGACACTCAACTCCGCGCCGTTTTTCTCGCGTGTCGCGCTGCAGGGCGCCGGATGATCAGCCAGGGGCGGGGCGGCCGCATTGTGAACATCGGCTCGACGGCTGGAGCGATCGCGCGTGTCAGGGCCGCGCCGCACTGCGCCTCGAAGGCGGGCGTCGTCCAGTTCACGAAGGTGCTGGCGTTGGAGCTGGGACCCTACGGGATCACGGCCAATGTTGTCGCGCCCGGCCTGACCGACATCAGAAAGATCTCGAAGGCCAACCCGACGGATGAGTACCGGGCGCGCTTCATCAAGGAAGTGCCCCTGGGCCGCCTTGCCGATCCTGAAGAGATCGCTGACGCGGTCCTGTTCGTGGCGTCAGATCAGGCGCGGTTCATCACCGGACAGGCGATCTATGTGGATGGGGGATACTCGGCGGGAAAGATGTCGATCGACGGGCCGCACGTGACCATCGAGACGCCGACCGGTTCCCGGTCTGGGAGTGGGAGGCTGCCGAATTGACACGCGGCCAGACGGTGGCATTCAGGCTCGCCGCGCTGGCGCTCGCGGCGCTGGTCGCGTTCGGGGTCGCGGAGGTCGGCGTCAGGATCGTGAGTCCGCAGCGGACCGCGCCAGCCCTGTACGCCTATGACGCCCGTGTCGGCTCCATTCCTGTTCCGAACCAGCGAGGGCGGGTCACACTTCCCGGAGTGTATTCGTACTCGTATGCCAATGACGCCCTTGGTCTGCGCCTCACCGGCATCGTCGTTCGGGATACAGCAAGGGCGCGGATCCTCGTGCTCGGGGATTCCTTTGCCTATGGGGTCGGGGTCAACAATCATGAAACGTTCGCCTACCTCCTTGAGCAGCGGCTGTCACAGGCGGGGCTCTCCGCTGCTGTCATGAATGCCGGCAACGGGGGGAAGGGGACCGACTACGCGTTGAGGTTCTTTGAAACGATCGGGCAGGAACTCAAACCCGCGCTGACGTTGCTGTTCTTCTTCGCCAATGACTATGTGGATAA
>JBQTJG010000329.1:0-1786 GCA_052387355.1 Armatimonadota bacterium
CAGCAGCCGGCCCAGGCCCCCGAGCAGCCGCAGCCTGGCCGGGCTGCCCATCACAAATGTCCAGCCACGTGCGAACAGACGATCGACCCGGCCCGCCAGACCTGCCCGGACCGCGCGACCCCGCAGCTCGAGCAGCATGCGGGGCAGATCGATCTTCACCGGACAGACTTCGGCGCAGGCCCCACACAGCGTCGACGCAAACGGCAGATCGCTGGTCCGGCCGAGCCCTTCGAAAACCGGCGTGATGACCGCGCCGATCGGCCCTGAGTAGACCGATCCGTAGGCGTGCCCGCCCGTGCGCTCGAAAACCGGGCAGACGTTGAGGCAGGCGCCGCAGCGGATGCACCGGAGCGCCTCGCGCAGGTCGGGATCGGCCAGCAGCCGGCTGCGACCGTTGTCGAGGATGACCAGATGGAACTCATCGGGACCGTCGCGTTCACCTGGGCGCCGCGGACCGGTCAGGAGCGAAACGTAGACGCTGGCCCGCTGTCCGGTGGAGCTACGGGCGAGCAGCCGGAGCAGCACGCCGAGATCGGCGAGGCGCGGCAGGACCTTCTCGATGCCCATGACCGCGACGTGGATGCGCGGCCGCGTGCTCGTCAGCCGAGCGTTCCCTTCGTTCTCGATGACCACGACGGTCCCGGTTTCGGCCACCGCGAAGTTCACGCCGGTAATCCCCATCTCGGCCGCCAGGAACTCTGAGCGCAGGGTCTGGCGCGCCACGCCGACCATGTCCTCCGACCGCTCGTACCTGGGCACGCCGAACTTCTCCGAGAATAGTTTGGAGACCGCGGCCGCTGGCTTGTGGATGATGGGCGCGATGATGTGACTCGGCGTCTCTCCGGCGAGTTGAAGCACGTACTCACCCAGGTCGGTCTCTACTACCCTGACCCCGGCAGCCTCCAGGGCCGGGTTGAGGTGAATCTCCTCGGTGGTCATCGACTTGCTCTTCACGACGAGGCCCACTCCACGCGTGCGGGCGAGGTCCGTGATGATGCGCCGGGCCTCGGCGGCATCGGGCGCCCAGTGCACGAGCCCCCCGTGGGCCATGACCCGGGCTTCAAGCTGGGCGAGGTAGGTATCGAGATGTGCCAGCGCATGGTCCTTGATCTGGGCCGCCAGCGTCCGGAGGGTCTCCCATTCGGGGACCTGCGCGACAGCAGCGGTCCGCAGCCGTCGAAACGCCGGCAACGCGGTCGACAGCGCACTGCGCAGGTCGTCATCCCGCAACGCCCGCTCGGAGTTGCCGATCATGTCGATAGGGGAGAGTGTGTGCTCGCTCATCCCTGGGCCGCCAGCACCTCAGCCAGGTGCAGCGCGCGGATGCGGCTGCCCCGGCGCGCCAGTCCCCCGGCGACATGCATCAGACAGCTCGCATCGGTCGCCGTGACGACGTCCGCGCCACTCGCCTCGATCGCGTCCAGTTTGGAAGACAGCATCGCGCCCGAGAGGGCGGAGAACGTCACGGAGAAGAAGCCCCCGAACCCGCAGCACTCTTCCACGCCGCGGAGTTCGACCAGTCGCAGGTCGCGGACCCCCGCCAGCAGGCGGAGCGGCTCATCGCGGAGACCCAGACCGCGTAATCCGTGGCAGGACGCGTGGTAGGCGACCACCGCCTGGAATCGGGCGCCGAGGTCGGTGGTGTTCAGCACGCGCACGAGGTACTCACTCAATTCGTACGTCCGGTGCGCCACGGCCTGGGCGCGTGCGGCAAGCGCAGGCGTGTCCCGAAACAGGTGCGGATACCACTCGCGCACCATCGCCGCGCACGAACCGGATGGCGCGA
>JBQTJG010000330.1:0-12079 GCA_052387355.1 Armatimonadota bacterium
CGTCGTCGCGGCTGCCGTAAGACCAGGTGAGCCGCGTCAAGCGCGGACCCAGAACCGCCGTGGCTGTGACGTTCGCACTCTTCATGCGTCCCCCCGCGGGAATGAGATCGTGCGTTCGACTACGCGCCGTCGAAGGTGACGACCAGGTTGAGGTACGAGTCGACGCGCGCCGTGGCGCCGGGCCCGATCAGCGCTGTGGAGTCCTTCTCCTCGATGATTGCGGGACCGGCAATCACAGCGCCGGCGGGCAACCGGTCACGATCGTAGACCGTGACGTCGGCGAACCCGTTGCGATCGGGCAGAAAGGCCTGCCGACTGTCCTTGCGCGCCGTCGCGACCTCCCCGCCTGCGGCGTGCGCCTGCGGCAGGGCGACGGTCGGCCGCGGCCCGCTCGCCCGCACGCGGCAGGTCATGATCTCGAGATCGAGATGCCGGTGCGCGTGGCCGTAGACGACCTCATAGCGCTCGTAGAAGTGCGGCCGCAACTCGCGGTCGAGATCGAGGGCGGCCAGCGTCGTCCAGGGCAGGTCGACCACGATCTCGTGCCCCTGCCCCTTGTGTCGCATGTCGGCGCTCCGCTCGAACCGCATCTGCGACTCGGGCACACCGGCTTCCTTCAGGCGCGCTCGCCCCTCGGTCTCGAGCACGGCGAACACGCTGTCAAGCTCGGCCATGCGCTCGGGCGTGATCCGGGCGACGAACGTCTGCGCCAGGTCGAACGCGGCGGGCGCGGTAAGCAGTCCGAGCGCCGAGGTCACACCAGCGCCAGCCGGGCAGATGTAGCCCTGCATCTTCAACGACCGCGCGATCGCATACGCGTGCAGGGGGCCGGCGCCGCCGAACGCCAGCAGCGTGAGCCGGCGGGGGTCCTCCCCCCGTTCGGCGATGTGTACGCGCGTCGCCGAGATCATGTTCTCGTTGACGATCTGGTAGATGCCCCAGGCGGTCTCCGGGACGGAGCGGCCGAGCCGATCAGCGACCGTCTCGATCGCCGCTTCCGCCGCGGCCCGATTCAGCTTCATCCGCCCCCCGAGGAAGTAGTCGGGATTGAGATAGCCGAGCTCCAGGTTGGCGTCGGTCACCGTGGGATTCGTACCGCCGAGGTCGTAGCAGGCCGGACCCGGATCGGCGCCCGCCGACTCCGGACCAACCTTGAGCAGCCCCAGCTCGTCGACCCACGCGATGCTGCCCCCGCCCGCCCCGATCTCGATCATCTCGATCGCCGGCACGCGCACCGGCAGCCCGCTCCCTCGCTTGAACCGGTGGATGCGCGCGATCTCGAAGGCGTAGGCCATCGATGGGCGGCCATCCTTGACGAGGCACATCTTGGCCGTCGTGCCACCCATATCGAACGCGACCAGGTGGCGCACTCCAAGCTGCTCGCCATAGAACACGGTAGCCAGCACCCCGGCCGCGGGGCCGGACTCGACCATGCGGATGGGAAAGCGCATGGCTACGTCGCCGGTCGTGATGCCGCCCGCGCTCAGCATCAGGTAAAGGCGACGCCCGTACCGCCCCTCCTGCAGGTCCTTTTCCATCTGAGCAATGTAGCGCCCGGCCATCGGTTGGACGTACGCGTTGACGACCGTGGTCGACATCCGCTCGTACTCGCGGATCTCGGGTGCGACCTCGCTGCTCAATGACACTCTGACGCTGGGCAGTGATTTGGTGAGCCGCTCGCCCGTGCGGCGCTCGTGGTCAGGATTCTTGTACGAGTGCAAGTAGCACACCGCGACGGCCTCGACGCCGGCGGTGCGCAGGCCCTCGATCGCGCGCTCGAGGCTGGCCTCGTCGAAGGCATCAACGACCTCCCCAAACGCGTTCATGCGCTCTTTGACCTCGAACCGCCACGACCGCGGAATCAGCGGCGGCACCGGGGGCGAGTGCAGGTCGTAGATGTCATAGCGCATCTCGCGCTGGGTATCGAGCGTATCTTTGAACCCGTCGGTGGTGATCAGCGCCGTCCTGGCGCCCTTTCGTTCGATGAGGGCGTTCGTGATGAGCGTGGTCGCGTGAATCGCGGTCTCCACGGCGGCGCCGCTTGCGCCAACGCGCTCCAGCAGGACGCGCCATCCCTCTCGGACGGCTGCGGAGGGATCGGTCGGGGTGGTCAGCGTCTTGTACGTCTCGATCCTACCCGTCATGCCGTCAACGAGGACGAAGTCCGTGAACGTCCCTCCAATGTCGAAGCCGAACCTGTACCTGGATGCGTTCAATCCTGCCCGACCTCCACTCCATAGATCCTCCACGCGGCGTGCGGGGTCACAATCCCCGCTGCGACATCGGCACGCACGCGCTCAGCCTCCCGCTCGCGCGGATCACCCATCCCGCCGCCCCCGGGCACCCGAATGATCAAGACATCGCCGTGCCGGACCTCCATGGGCGGGAAACGGTCGAGCGTCCGCCCATTCAGCAACACCTCCCCAAGGCGTCCCTCGCGCCCGCCGAGCAGCCCAGGCGCCGGGAATCTGATCAGATCCGGCCGGATCGTGCATGTGATCGGGCCCGCGGCCACGCATTCGAGCACGAACTCCTGTCCGGGCCCGCCCCGCCGACGGCCGGGGCCGCCCGAGTCGGCGATCATGGCCTTGCGCCGCATCAGCACCGGGCTGCGCAGCTCCATGATCTCGGCCGGCGTGATGAAGCTGTTGTGTGGATAGGCGACCGGCGGCCAGCCGTCGTCCCGCTTCGTCGCGCCGATGCCGCCGTGCGGGAGCACGTGAACGTTGAATGTGCCGTACCGGGGATCGGCGCCCAAAAACTGAAAGGGAAGAATGCCGCCGGCAGCGGCGATCACCTCGTCCGGCAGCAGCGGCGCGAGCGCGCCGAAGATCAGCGGCACGATGTGCTTCATGACCTTCGCGCGCGCCTTCACCGGCGCCGGAAACGTGCAGTTGACGATCGACCCTTCGGGCGCGCTCACGTGGAGCGGCCGCACCAGGCCGTCGTTGTTGGGAATCCGCGGCGCCAGCATGCACTTGATCGGATAGACCGCGGTCGCATAGGTCATGTTGAACGCGGCGTTGATCGCGGCGTTCCGGACCTGGGGGGAAGAGCCTGCGAAGTCGAAGTCCATGTCGCTACCACGGACGTCAATGCGCACGTTCAGGGTGAAAGGCTCGAAGTAACCGTCGGCGGTCACCTGGTGGGTGCTCGTACCGTCCGGCAGCGCCGCGATCGCCTGGCGGAGCGCGGCTTCAGACCGCCGCATGATCTCCGCCGACAACGTCTGGAGATCGGCCAGATCGTAGTCGTCGAGGAACTCCTGCAGCCGCTCGGTGGCGACGCGCTGCGTCCCGACGATCGCGAGCAGGTCGCCCATGACCAGATCAGGCACCCGGCAGTTCGCCGCGATGAGCTCGTGCACGACGGCCACCGGTCGGCCCTCGCGGAAGAAGAAGGTCGGCAGCACCCGGGTGCCTTCCTGAAACATGTCGACGGCCTCCAGGTCGCCCTGATGGCCGCCGACGTCGGACACATGGGCGACGGTGCCGAGAAACGCCACCAGCCTTCCACGGTGGAAGACCGGTGACACGAGGTTGTAGTCGGGCAGGTGCGTGCTGCCGATCCAGGGATCGTTGGTGATCAGGACATCCCCGGGATGCAGTGTCTCCCTGGGGAACTTCCGCAGCATCGACTTTGTCGTGAGCGGCATCATGGTGCAGAACTGCGGCGGGCTCCACTGCGCCTGCGCCAAGCCCGACGCGTCCTGATCCATGAGGACACAGCCAAAGTCGTGGCTTTCGCCGACGATCGTCGAGAATGACGTGCGAATCGTCGCCGTGTCCATCTCGTCGACGATCGTGACGAGCCGCTGCCACTGGACCTCGAGGGTGATCGGATCGGTGTCGGAACGGACGCCTCTCACGTGATCGCCTCTGCGACGAGGAACTGCGTTGGGCAAGAGGCCGCGACGAAGGCGCGTGCTATCTCTTGCGCTCCCGCTCGTACCTTGAGATCTTCTCGATGCGGGGAACATGCCGCCCACCTTCAAACGGCGTTATCAGGAACGTCCGCACGATCTCTTTGGCCACCTCGGACCCCACGATCCGGGCGCCGAGCGAGATCATGTTCGCGTCATTGTGAAACCGCGCCAGGCGGGACGTCGTCACGTCGTGCACCACCGCGCACCGGATGCCCACCACCTTGTTGGCCGCCATGGCCTCGCCGTTCCCGGTCCCACCGAAGATGATCCCGCGGTCGGCCTCGCGCCGCGTGACCGCCTCCGCCACCGCGATGCAGAAGTCAGGGTAATCTACAGGCTCGGC
Organism: Armatimonadota bacterium; assembly: GCA_052387355.1. Lineage (GTDB taxonomy): Bacteria > Sysuimicrobiota > Sysuimicrobiia > Sysuimicrobiales > Humicultoraceae > JBQTJG01. The sequence continues at coordinate 4,269 of JBQTJG010000330.1, forward strand.
AGAGTTCGTGCCCAGGTCGCGGACCTCGTGCCCCAGCTCGAGCAACAGCCGGGCCACCTCCGCCTTCAGCAGCACGCCAGCGTGGTCTCCCCCGAGGGCGATCCGCATCCTCTCACCTCCCACCGGCGGCGGCCGGCCGCCCGACAGGACCTGCATTCAGGACAAGATTCACCGCGTCGCCCACCATGAACACCACGTGTTGGGCCGAAGGAGCAGGTGGCGCGCCCGGCGGAACGGCGGTGGCGACCATGGAGAGGTTCGCCGCCTGCATCAGGCCAAGCGGCACGGGGTGACGCAGCGGTTGCGTCGAGGGATCGGATGCCCCGACCGGTTCCGGGGTGCCGCTGAACCTCCTGAGTTGGTCCCGGGTTGCGCCGGTCACCTCACAGAGTCGAGCCACCGCACTCGCGTCGCCTGCCGCGCAGCCGACGAGGTAGCCATCATCCGTCGGGAATACGATCAGACCGCCGGCGTGCAGCACCTCAACGGCTCGACGCGGAGTTGCATCATCCCCGGGGTCCACCCGTATGATCGGAACCGGCTTCTGCTGCCGATCGACCGCTGTCTCAAACGTGAGCCCGTAGTAGTTCAACCGATCCCCTTACTCGGATGCACCGGCACAGACGCGGGCGGCGACGACCCTCTCCCACCCGAGTGCATCCCACCGGACTTGTGGAGACTCGTAGGTTCCTGGACGATTCAAGAGTTCGACCACGACAGCGGCCTGGCCTGCCGCTACCTCCATGATCAGCCAGCCCCCGGGTCGCAGCACTTGAGGCGCGCCGGCACCAAGTCTGGCGTGGAGATCCTCCTCACCTGCGGGGGCCACCACGGCCATGGCGGGCTCGAAGTCGCGGATCTCCCTGGGCAGCCCGGCGGCCACCTCAGCGGCCACATACGGCGGATTGCACACGACCGCATCCAGGAGATACCCGGCGGCGATGACGGGATCGAGCAGGTCGCCCTTGAGAAACCGCATTCGGTCGGCGACGGCATGACGCGTCGCGTTCGCACGGGCGACGTCGAGCGCATCGGCGGAAAGATCGGTGGCCACGATAGTGGCGTCGGGCCGCAGTACGGCCAGGCTCACCGCGATCGCACCGCTCCCTGTCCCGATGTCTGCGATGACAGGCGATGCCGCGCCGCGCAACGCCTCGAGCGCCGTCTCGACCAACACCTCGGTCTCCGGCCTGGGGATCAGGACGCGCTCGTCGACAAGGAAGGCGAGTCCCATGAACTCACGGTGACCGACGATGTAGGCCACGGGGCGCCCGCGAGCACGCTCAGCCAGCAGGTCCCGGTAGCGGGCGATGGCCGGATCTTCGATCGGACGATCCCAGGCGAGATAGAGTTCTGTGCGCGAGAGGCTCAGCGCGTGCCGGAGCAGGACTTCGGCGGTGATTCCCGCCTCCTCGATGCCGAGGGCGGCCAGGTGCTCACGGCCGGACTGCCAGCTCTCGGCGACGGTCACTCGACAGCGGCAAGCTGCGAGGTCTGATCAGCCGCCGTCAAGGCATCGATCAGCTCATCGAGATCGCCGTCGAGGACGGTCTCGAGCCGGTGCAGGCTCACTCCGACGCGATGATCGGTTATCCGGTTCTGGGGAAAGTTGTAGGTGCGGATCTTCTCGCTGCGCTCGGCCGTTCCAACCTGCTGCCGGCGCTGTCTTGCGATCGCCGCGGCCTGCTCCCGCTCGGCCCGCTCGAGCAGGTGCGCCCTGAGAATGCGCATCGCCTTCTCGCGGTTTTGAAACTGCGAGCGCTCGTCCTGACAGGCTACGACCACACCGGTGGGAATATGCTTGATCCGGACCGCGGTCTCAACCTTGTTCACGTTCTGGCCGCCTGCACCGCCCGCGCGGTAGGTCTCGATCTCGATCTCCTCCGGGCGGATCGTAATATCTACCTCTTCAGCTTCCGGGAGCACAGCGACCGTGGCCGTGGACGTGTGGATGCGGCCCGAGGCCTCGGTGACGGGGACGCGCTGGACGCGGTGCACGCCGCTTTCGTACTTCAGACGGCTGTAGGCGCCCCGGCCGACGATCGCAAAGACGATCTCCTTGAAACCCCCGATGCCCGTGGAGTTCGCAGAGAGGACTTCCGACTTCCACCGGTGGCGCTCGGCGTACCGGGCGTACATGCGGAACAGATCTTGGGCGAACAGGCCGGCCTCGTCGCCGCCCGCGCCGGCGCGGATCTCGACGATGATGTTCCGATCGTCGAAGCGATCGCGGGGCAGCAGCAGCTTTCGGAGCTCTGCTTCGAGGTTGCTCATGCGGTTGTGCAGCCGTCCAGCTTCGGTTCTCGCCAGGTCGCGCAGGTCAGGATCGGCCTCCTCGCGCACCATTGTCTCGGCCTCTGCGACCTCGCGGCCGGCGGCGCGATACTCGCGAAATCGCGTCACCGCGTCTTGCAGCTCGGCATACTCCCGCGTGGTTTGTTGGTAGCGGGTCTGGTCAGCCAGGATCGCCGGATCGGCCAGTGCAGCAGCCAGGGCCTCATACCGGACCTCCTGGGCTTCCAGCCGAGCCTGCATTTGCGGATCCATCGCGCTCGTCGCTCCAGATTATAGCAGACGACCTCGATCCCGCCGCTCGACCGATCCAAGTTTCCCCTCTGGATTCAAGCCGCTGGTGAGGTCATCACTGTGCGGGAAGCGTCGTGCAGATCAAGATGTGGAAAGATGCAGGACTCCGGGCGGCTACACCTTCAGGCCATACTTGCGGGCGAACTTCTGTACGCGTCCTTCGGCGTCGATGAACTTGCGCTGCCCGGTGTAGAACGGGTGGCATTTCGAGCAGATTTCGACACGAATCGACTTCTTCGTGGATCCGGTGACGAAGGTCTCTCCACACGCACAGGTAACGCGCGCCTCATGGTATTCGGGATGGATACCCTGCTTCATGAAACTGCTCCTTGTCAACTCGAGAGTGACAACACGCGCGATTATAGCAGACCGGAGCACATTCAGCCAGGTGCAGCCTTGCCGGTGTGCTAGCGGAGGTAACGCAGCGGGTTGGCGGGCTGTCCGTTGACGCGGACTTCGAAATGCAGGTGGGAGCCGGTACAGGCTCCGGTGCACCCGACACGGGCGATCAACTGGCCCTTCTTGACCCGCTGGCCGGGCTGGACAAGCAGTTCCGAAGCGTGACCGTAGACCGTCACCAGCCCGCCGCCATGTTGGAGGAACACGACCTTGCCATAGCCGTAGTACCGTCCAGAAAACTCCACGACGCCGTCGCGGGCGGCATAGATGGGCGTCCCGCGGGGACTTGCCAGATCGATGCCATTGTGATGGCGGCGGTACCGCCAGCCGAACCGAGAGGTGAGCACACCGCGGGAGGGCCACACGAAACCTTCCGAAGCACGCAGCCCTCGAAGATCGGCCATGAGAGGTTCGGCCCCCCGCCGGCGACTACCGGACTGGGCCGCCCCCTGCCGTTGGCTGGACACACTAAGGCGCTGACCGGGCTTGATCCGATCCGAGTCTCCAAGGTCGTTGATCTCTGCCAGATCTTCCACACGTGTCCCGTAACGCATGGCGATGTTCCACAGTGTGTCGCCGGATTGCACCGTGTGCGTCACCGATGCCGCTTGAGGTGCCACCCGACGAGCCGCGGTCCTTGGCTTCTCGCTTCGGGTCGCGGTCCGTGACTCTTGGGTCTGGGCCACGACCGGCCTCTGAAGACTCTCGGCGGGCGGGATCACGAGCACCTGCTCGAGAGAGAGGATCGCGGTGAGTCTCAGGCCGTTGGCAGCGGCCAGACGCTCGGCGGTCACGCCATGCTTCCGGGAGATGCTCCAGAGACTGTCGCCGCTCTGAACCGCGTGGGCGCGCCTGACGGGAGGCGTGCTCCGCAGCGTGTTGCCGGAAATCCTTGGAGCGACGTTCGGGGTCTTGGTGGATTGCGCCACCGGCCCTACGGCCGGCTGTGTCGCACGCAACGCCGAAGGACTGACTTCGGCAACCCTCCCGATGAATTCACGGGTGACAGGCGGCACGGCCCGCGACAGCCGCCGGAGCGTCCGATGCGCGGCCACAGTGCTCGCCGCGGGCCTGACCGTGGAGTCCGATACCTGCAGCCCCGGCACGCCCACTGCCGGGACGACCAATGCAAGTGCCGCGATGCACGTGACGGGGACTGACGCTCTATGCAAAACGACCTCCCCGGTCCGAGCGACAGCGCCTCAGGCGCGCGCGGGCTCGAACATCTCGATGTTGTGGCGCGCGGGCGGCGCGCGTTCGTGGAACCGCGGGACGAACGTGGTGGAATTGAGCGGGAGATTTCTACGTCCGGCCGTGACTTCCTGCCGAAAATCTGTTCGAGTTTCTGCGATCAGGCCCCATTCTCTTCGGAACTCTTGACGATCGACCTCAAGAACGCCACGTTGTTGGCTGTCTTGCGCAGCCGATCCAGAATGAGCTCGGTCATCGCCACCGTGTCGAGCTGCTCCAGGCTCTTGCGCAGCACCCAGACCTTGCGCAGCTCCTCATCGGTCAGCAGCAGCTCCTCGCGCCGCGTACCCGACATCTTGATATCGATGGCCGGGAACGTCCGGCGCTCCTGCAGCTTGCGATTGAGATGCAATTCCATGTTGCCGGTGCCCTTGAACTCTTCGTAGATGACGTCGTCCATGCGGCTGCCGGTATCGATCAGCGCGGTGGCGATGATCGTGAGGCTCCCGCCCTCTTCGATTTTCCGCGCTGCGCCGAAAAATCGCTTCGGCCGATGCAGCGCTGCAGGATCGAGGCCGCCCGACAGCGTCCGACCCGATGGCGGGATGACCAGGTTGTTGGCCCGCGAGAACCGCGTCAGGCTGTCAAGCAGGATGGCGACGTCGCGGCCGCCCTCGACGAGACGCTTGGCGCGCTCGAGGACAAGATCGGCTACCTGGATGTGCTCCTCGGGCGCGCGATCGAAGGTGCTGGCCACAACCTCGGCCTCCACCGAGCGCCGCATGTCGGTGACTTCCTCGGGCCGCTCGTCGAGCAACAACACCATGAGGTAGATCTCGTTATGGTTCTGAACGACTGATTGGCCGATCTTCTTCAGCAGCGTTGTCTTGCCGGCTTTGGGGGGGGACACGACCATTCCGCGCTGGCCTTTCCCGATTGGCGCGAAGAGATCGATGACCCTGACCGTCGGGTCGGATTCCTGCAGCTCGAGCTTGATCCGCTCGTGTGGGAAGACCGGCGTCAGTTGCTCGAACGACGGCCGCGTGCGGGCCTGCTCAGGATCGAGCCCGTTGACCGCTTCGACCCTGAGGAGCGCAAAGTACTTCTCGTTGTCCTTGGGCGGACGGACCTGCCCTAACACCTCGTCGCCGACCCGCAGACCGAACCGCTTGATCTGCGAGGGCGAGACGTAGATGTCCTCATTGCCCGGCAGGTAACCGCTGGTGCGCAGGAACCCGTAGCCCTCGGGCATGATCTCCAGGATGCCCGCCCGGATGAGCAGGCCTGCATCTTCTGTCTGCTTCTGGAGCACCCGCATGATCAACTCCTGTTTCCGGAAGCGTCTGAAGTTCGAGATGTTGAGCTCCTTGGCGACGTCCTGGAGCTCGATGAGGGTTTTCGCTTCCAGCTCGGCAATCGGCACGACGACACTCACCTCTGTTCTATCCCGCTGGCGACCGATTCTAGACGCGCGCGGCGCGCTTCGCCCCAAGCTCAGCCTGGAGCTTGCGGGCATCGGCCAGAAAGCGCTCGAGGCCGATATCGGTCATCGGGTGTTTGAAGAGCTGCTCCATGACCTTGAAGGGCATGGTGGCGACATGCGCCCCGGCCAGCGCCGACTCGATAATATGCACCGGATGGCGCAGGCTGGCGGCGAGCACCTTCGTCTCGAACTTGTAGTTGAGGAACGCGGCGCATATGTCCCGGACGAGTTGCATCCCGTCGGTAGCGGCGTCGTCAAGACGGCCGACGAATGGGCTGACATACGCGGCGCCGGCCTTTGCGGCGATGAGGGCCTGGGTGAACGAGAATACCAGGGTCACGTTGCACGGGATCCCCTGAGCCTTCAACGCGCGCAGCGCGCGAATCCCATCAGGCGTGATCGGGACCTTTACAACGACGTTGGGCGCCCACGTCGCGAACGTCTCTCCTTCGCGGATCATCCCCTCCGCATCGGCAGTCGTCGTCTCGACGCTCACCGGTCCCGAACAGATCGAGCAGATCTCCTGGATCAGGGCTTTGTGTTCCCGACCCTCTTTGGCGACGTGCGTGGGATTCGTGGTGACGCCGTCGAGGATCCCCCACGACTGGGCGGTGCGGATCTCCTCGAGATTGGCCGTATCGGCGAAAAACTCCATCGGCGCTACCTCCCTGTCGCCTCGATGTACATGATCTCGCCGGCATCGGTCGGCTTCAGCATGCGGAGCTGATCACCGGGCCGCAGTTGCAGCAGCAGGACCGTCTGATCGTTGCGGTAGATCGCGCTCACGACGGCGACTCGCTGCGATCGGATCTGCTTGTTGGCATCCTCGATGACCACCACCGGTGGTGGACCGCCCCGAACCTCGCGCAGCGTGCCGGTAGCGAAATCGTAGCGACCTAGCGCTTCCATCAGGACGTTGAGCGCGAAGATGGCCTCGCCGCGGTTGGCCGTCCGCCCCGGCCGAAACGTGTTGTCAGGCAGCGGCAGCACAACCTTCCGCTCGATGGCGACCACGACGTTGCCCCGCGCCTGCGCCGGGATGTCCTGCGCGTCAGCCACCTGGAGCGGCTCGTTGGCCCTGCGAAACGCTTCTGTCTCGAGCCCCAGCGCCCGGATCATGAACGTGGCCAGCTCGGCGCGCGTGACGGGTTGGCGGGGACGAAAGGTGTTGTCCGGGAACGCCGAGATCATCCCCCGTTGGAAAGTGAGGCGGAGGCTCGTGGGGTTCTCCTTGGTCATCTGCAACGCCACCATGTCGTACCGGCCGGGTCGGACCGGCTGGTCGTTCTGGTCGAGCTGACGCCACCGGGTTTGAAACTTGAGCGACTGGTTGGCCGCCAGCGGGACCGGGCGCTCAACGGCGACGAACGGCCGGTTCAGCGACCAACGCGCCATCTCATTCCCCTCGGCGTCGCGAATGATGAAATCATGGAACTGCGTGGTCGCGTAGTCGAACGACACATCCTGGAGAAAAAACACCTTGAGCCCCGGTTTCATCTGGACCGTGCCTTCGTCGACGATCTCGACGACCGAGCCGTCGACCCTAGTCTCCGCGATGCGGATTCGGGCCACGCGATCGCGCGTAACGCCCTGGGGCGTGCTTTTCTCGACGTACAGCTCGCCCTCTGCGCCCGCCTTGATCCCATCCCGCTCGGTCAGCTTGATACGTTGGCGGCCGCGGTCGACCGACAGGACCTCAGTTTGCTGCCCGGCGCCCGTGTTGCCAATAGTGAAGCTCAACTCGATCTGTTCATCGGGTCCGAAGACCGCTTTGTTCGTGGTCAGCGTGTAGACGATCGACCCCTTTCGCGCTTCCACCTTGGTGGCGGACACTGTCCCCATGATCGACGCCGCCGCGACTGCAAGGCGATCTGCGGGCGGGATCTGGTCGATGTCACGGAAGTCCGGCATCCGGATACCGCTGGTAGGGATGCCAAGCGAGCGCCCGAGAAAGAGTGCGATATCGAGGCGGGTGAGCGGCTCGTCTGGAGCCAGCCGCCCGTCCGGCAGACGGGTCACGACCCCCTTGGCCGCAAGCCGCTCCGCGGCCCTCCGCGAGGGGTGGTTGGCCATGTCCGTGAAGATCTGAGCAGCGGCCGGAACCGTGACCAGCGCGATCAGCGCGATCACCGCGGCCCCGTGTTTCCACATC
>JBQTJG010000331.1:0-9385 GCA_052387355.1 Armatimonadota bacterium
TCTGGCAGATCTGGAGCGGTTCATGGAAGGGCTGAAGCTAGAATCCGTGTCTTCCACCATGGGCCCCCGAGTCTGATCTGCTCCATTTCATGAGGGACCTTTGGCGCGCCGGGGTCCTGCCTGAAAGGTAGTGGGTCACTTCTCAAAGGGCGATCTCTCCTTTGACAGGTGAGGCGCCGGGTGTATCCAACTCCTTCCAGCACCAGAAATCGAGGAGGGTAGCCATGAAGAACAGGTTCTCTCTATCGCTTGTCGTCGTTTCACTGGTTGTCATCCTTCTGTCTGTGGCCGTGTGGACAAAACAAGGACGGGGAGGTGCCGCAGTGAGGCAGACTTGGGAGTACAAGCAACTTTTCACTACGCTTGAAGGATCGAAGCTTACTTTGCATGAGGACGGCAATCAAGTTCCTGGCGCGACTTCCGCGCGTTCGCGGGCAGCCGAACTGGGCGCTCAAGGGTGGGAACTAGTCTCGGTAGCATCAGTGTCTGACCCGCGCATCTCTACCCGCCCCTTAGGGACGGGCCCCGCGTCCGGGGAGGTCAGTAGCAATGCTGTCCTCTATTTCGCGTATTGGTTCAAGCGCCCGAAATAGCGGGGTCCCGTCCTACTTCGCAGGCATGCTCTTTCTGCGATGGCTCCAGCGGTCTAGTCTCTGATCGGGATTCCCCGGGGCCAGTTGCATTCACAAGGTAAGCTGGAATCAAAATGACCCACTGCCGCCCTGGAAGCATGGCTTGACAGGTGACCATTTAGTCACGTATGATGGTTACATGGATGCGGTGTTCAGGGCGCTCGCTGATCCAACACGCCGGGGCCTGCTCGACGAGCTGTTCAAGCAAGACGGGCAGACACTGAGCGCGCTCGGGCGGCGATTGACCATGACCCGATTCGGCGTGATGAAGCACCTCCGAGTGCTCGAGGAAGCGGGACTGATGGTCACTAAACGGCGCGGTCGCGAGAAGCTGCACTTCCTGAACCCTGTCCCAATCCGGCTGATCCATGACCGATGGATCGACAAGTACACGGAGCCCTGGGCCGCGATGCTTAGCGGACTCAAGAAAAGAATCGAGGAGGAAACCATGGAGAAGGTATTTGAGATCTACATCAAGACGACCCCGGAGCGCCTGTGGCAGGCGATCACCGATCCCGAGATGAGGCGGAAGTACACCTTCGGGGTCGGCGTCTTCTCGGATTGGACGCCCGGTTCCCGCTACGAGGGCATCCCCCGACAGTTGGGTACGCCGATCCTCGAGGGCGAGAACCTGGAGGTCGATCCGCCGCGCCGGCTCGTCCAGAGCTTCAGAGCGCTTTGGAGCGACGACGTGAAGCACGAGGGGACCTCGAGGGTCACCTGGGAGATCGAGCCGATCGGTGATTCGTGCCGCCTAACGGTTGTCCACGACCAACTGCGCGAGGGGGCCAATGCCGAGCTCTACGGTGGCTGGCCGATGGTCTTGTCCGGCCTGAAGACTCTGCTCGAGACCGGCGAGCTGCTCACGACACCTGGCTCGCTGCTCTATTTGGGACCGCACCCGGCTGCCTGATGTCCTGAGACACCGGATCGAGGGCGCTGCATTCTAGCGGTAGAGAAGGGTTAAATTTTCTGGGAACATAAGTTGGTATGCAGAAACCGTCAAACTTGATTTGGAAGCTAGAAAAAATAATAGAAAGAACCTCATCAAGGCCTCAAAAATATCGGCTGAAATAGTCAAAAGAGCTCCAACCTCGATCATGACCCATTGCCATTATCGCCTTGTACTCCGGCCTCAATGCCTCCGTAAGAGTCTCGCGAGGCCGGGATCGATCAGACTGGATCATCTGAAAGTCTTGTCCCAATCAACTTATGTGGCAGGTCTTGGCGGCCCGGACCCGAATGCCCCCTTTCAACTTCCTCCTACGGTAGCAACACGGATCCTCTCGGACGAGGACGTTGCTGCTGCAAACGGCTGTCGGACGGGGCGGAAGCTCCCCGCAGTCAAGGCAGGATGGGGGACGCCGCATGAAGCGGAATTGCGGCTTGGCGCAATCCCTCGCGGGGCTCGTCGCTGTCGCCCTGGTCACTCTTCCGCTAACCAGAGACGTCACAACGAGGACACCACCCGGGACGGCAGACCGTGCCGTGGATGCCGCCATCCGGGGTCGGCTGGTTGCGGCGTATGGCCGCTTGCCGTTGCACTTTGAGGTAAACCAGGGGCAGAGCGACCCGCACGTCCGGTTCCTGGCTCGCGGCCGAGGGTACAGGCTGCTTCTGACCTCTACGGAAGCGGTGTTGATGCTCACCCGGACGCCGCGGGCCGCCGTGGTGCGGATGAGACTGGTCGGTGCCAACCCTGCGCCTGAAGTGTCCGGCCTGGCGGAACTGCTCGGCAAGGTGAACTACTTCATCGGAGACGATCCAACCAGGTGGCGCACCAACATCCCTACGTACGCCAAAGTCTCGTATCAGGCTGTCTATCCCGGGGTTGACCTGGTCTACTACGGCAATCAACAGGAGTTGGAATACGACTTTGTGGTGGCGCCCGAAGTCGCCCCCAACAAGATCACGCTCGCCTTCGACGGCGTGGAGCGGCTTGAGGTCGATGCTCAGGGCGATCTGGTGCTGCACGTCGCCGACGGGCAGATCCGCATGCGGAAGCCCTTACTCTATCAGGAGGTGGACGCCGGCAGGCGGTCAGTCGCCGGCGGCTACGTCCTCAAAGGCAGGGATGAGGTCGGCTTTCAGGTGGACACTTATGATGTCAGCCGGGCGTTGATCATTGACCCCGTGTTATCATACTCCACCTACCTCGGCGGCAGCGACTCCGATTTCGGCTTCGCCCTCGCGGTGGATACCTCTCGCAACGTGTACGTGACGGGGCAGACGCTTTCGACCGACTTTCCTGCTCCTGCCGGAGCGTTCGACACTACACCGAACGGGAGCACTGACGCGTTCGTGACAAAACTGAATGCCACCGGCTCTCTCCTCGTGTACTCCAGCTATCTCGGCGGCAGCAGCAATGACGAAGGTCGAAGCCTCGCCGTAGACGCATCCGGCAGCGTGTCTGTGACAGGCGTCGCCGGTTCGACGAATTTCCCCACCACGGTGGGGGCGTTCGACAGGACAGCAAACGGCGGTGGGGATGCCTTTGTGACCAAGCTGAATCCCGCAGGCTCCGCCCTGGTCTACTCCACCTATCTCGGCGGCAGCAGCGGGGAAGCTGGCGCTGGCATCGCGCTGGACGCCCTGGGCAATGCGTATGTGACAGGCGATACCCTGTCGACCAATTTCCCCGCGACCGTGGGGGCGTTTGCCACCGCGGCGAGTGGCGGTGGGGATGCTTTCGTGACGAAGCTGAATCCCGCCGGCGCTCTGCTGGTCTACTCCACCTTCCTTTGGGGGGGTGCCCGTGACATTGGCTTCGGCATCGCCGTCGATGCCTCGGGGAGCGCGTACGTGACAGGTCAGACCGTCTCAACGAATTTCCCGGTCACCCCCGGAGCCTTTGACACCACGGTGACCGGCAACGGCGACGCCTTCGTGACGAGGGTCAATCCCACAGGCTCCACGCTGTTGTACTCCACGTACCTCGGCGGCAGCGACGTGGACCGTGGCTTCCGTATCGCCGCAGACGCCGCGGGGAACGCGCATGTGACGGGCCAGACCGCCTCGACCGATTTTCCCACCACTCCAGGGGCGTTTGACACCATGGCCAACGGCTCCTCGGACGCCTTCGTGACCAAGCTGAATCCCCCAGGTTCCGCGCTGGTCTATTCCACCTATCTCGGAGGTGCCAGCGTTGAGAATAGTTTTCAACTCGCCGGGATCGCCGTGGACGCTGCGGGCAACGCCTATGTGACGGGCGACACCTCTTCGACGAACTTTCCGACAGCGAACGCCCTGCAGTCGGCTTCCGGTGGCGGCAGTGATGCTTTCGTCACGAAATTGAATCCCGTAGGATCCGCGCTCGTCTACTCCACCTACCTGGGCGGTAGTGGCGATGACTTCGGTCTGGCCATCGCGGTCGACGCCTGGGGCAACGCGTATGTGGCAGGTGCGACGGCTTCGACGAATTTCCCCACGACGGCGGGGGTCTTTGACACGACGGCGAATGGGCTCAACGATGCCTTCATCGCCAGGATTTCGGCATTGGTCACGGTGGGGTTGTACGATCCGGCGGCGGGCAGGTTCTTTCTGCGGAACTCGAACACCGCCGGGCCGGCGGACGTGGCTCCGTTCTACGGGCCGGCGGGTATGGGTTGGATCCCGCTGGCCGGGGACTGGAACGGCGATGGCATCGACACGGTGGGCGTGTACGCCCCAGCGACAGGCACGTTCTTCCTGCGGAACTCGAACAGTGAGGGGCCGGCGGACGTGGCCTTCGGCTACGGCGCGGGCGGAGCCGGGTGGGTCCCGCTGGTCGGGGATTGGAACGGTGACGGTATCGACACTGTGGGCGTGTACGATCCGGCGGGCGGCACCTTCTTCCTGCGGAACTCGAACAGCACGGGGGTGGCGGACATAGCCTTCGGCTACGGGCTGGCGGCCGCCGGGTGGATCCCGTTGGTCGGGGACTGGGATGGCAACGGCATCGACACGGTGGGGCTTTACAATCCCACGACGAATGTCTTCTTTCTGCGGAACTCGAATAGTGCGGGGCCGGCGGACCTGGCCTTCGGTTACGGGCCTGCGGGCGCCGGGTGGATTCCGCTGGTCGGGGATTGGAACGGTGACGGTGTCGACACGGTGGGGCTCTACAATCCCACGACGAGCGTCTTCTTTCTGCGGAACTCGAACACGGCGGGGCCAGCAGACCTAGTCTTTCAGTATGGGCCTGCCGGCTCGGGTTGGACGCCGCGGGCAGGGGACTGGGACGGCCTATGACGTGATTGCGGCTATGGAATACTGCACTAGTCGACCGATTTCCCCGAGCCCCAAAGGCTAGCCCTCGACGGCCATCGCCTCAAGGATCCGCAGCGCTCGATCGACAGATTGGATCAAACCCGGCATTGTGCTGATTCAGCCCAGCGTGTGTTGCCGGTTTGCGGCCAGCACCGAGACGATCTCAAAGAGGAGATTTGCGGCCAAAAGCGCCGTGATGTTCCCGTGGTCGTAGGGAGGAGAAACCTCCACCATGTCCGCTCCGACGAGCGGTAGCCTGGCCAGCGCGCGGACGATCTCGAGGGCCTCGCGGCTCGAGAGACCGCCGATCTCTGGCGTCCCGGTCCCGGGCGCGAACGCCGGGTCCACACCGTCAACGTCAAACGTCAGGTACACGGGGCCGCCTCGCACTGCGGGCAGTTGCTCCAGCACCGGGCCGATCCCGTTGCGGGCGATCTCCTCACCGCGGATCACGCGTACCCCATGCTGGCGCGCGAAGTCGAAGTCATCCTCCGAGCGCACCGGGCCGCGAATGCCGATCTGCACGACGCGACGGGTGTCCAGGAGTCCTTCTTCCACGGCCCGGCGGAATGGGGCGCCATGGAAGTAGCGGTTGCCGAAATAATCGTTCCACATGTCCTGGTGGCTGTCCACGTGGACAATGCCCACGGGTCCATGCCGGCCGGCCACCGCTCGTAGGATCGGCAGCGAGAGCGAGTGGTCTCCGCCGACGCAGACGGGCGTGGCGCCGGCATCGAGGATCGTGGTCACGGCTTGCTGCACGCGGGCGTGGGTATCTTCGATGCTGTAGGGGTTGACGTCGACATCTCCCACATCGGCTACGCGGAGCACGTCGAAGGGACTCACTTTCAAGACCGGGTGATAGGAACGGGTCAGGCTGCTGTGCTCGCGGACGCTTCTGGGGGCGAACCGCGGTCCGGGCCGGTACACGACACCGCCGTCAAAGGGAATGCCCAGCAGGGCGACGTCCAACCCTGCGGGATCCCGCACGTACGGACGGCGCAAGAACGTAGGAATCTGCGCAAAGTATGGCGACGGCTGCGGGGGCCGGTGATCTTTGCTGTCAGGCAAAGGTGTTTACTCGGATTTCCGTTCTGGCCTTTCGACTCATCTTCAGTGTACACCTGCGCACCTTGCGTTGGAGGATTCCACCCCCGGTTTCCCCCAACCCGAGCCCAGAAGAGCCCGTTCTGCCCTCCCGCGAATCACAACATCCGGAATATCTGGATCCGATGAAGTGGCAGAACTCACACAACCTGGCCCAGGTAGAGATGGCGCACCTGGGAATTGGCGGCAATATCGGCGGCAGGCCCCTCGTAGCGCTTCCGTCCGAGATCGAGCACCAGCGCCCAGTCCGAGATCTCCAGCGCCCTGGCGGCGTTCTGCTCGACCATCAGGATGGTCGTACCCGTACGCGCGATCTCGCCGATCGCCCCGAAGATGTAATCCATCATCATCGGGGCCAACCCTAGCGACGGCTCATCGACGAGCATCACCGTCGGCCGCAGCAGCAGTCCCATGGCCATTTCCAAGACCTGCTGCTCGCCGCCGCTCAGGTTGCCGGCCAGTAATCTGCGCTTCTCTCCCAGTAACGGGAACCGGTCCATGCTGGCGTCGATGTCGGCGCGCACGCCAGGGTCATGACGGGTGTAGGTAGCCATCAACAGATTCTCGTACACGGTCATCGCCGGGAAGTTGCTGCGGCCTTGAGGAACCAGCACGATCCCCCGCGCCAGCCGCTCGACCGGCGGCAGGTGGGTGATGTCCTCATCGCGGGCGATGACCCGCCCCTTCGTGATCCGGGTCAGCCCGTAGACCGTGCGGAGCAGCGTCGACTTCCCGGCGCCGTTTGGACCGATGATGGTGGTGATCTTCTGCGGCGGCAGATCGAACGAGATGTCCTCGAGCACGGTGATCTCGTGGTAGCCGGCGCTGACCCCGTCGAATCGGAGCAGACTGTTCACACGGAGGCGCCCTTCGTGCGCCCGAAGTAGGCCTCGATCACCCTGGGATCCTTCCGCACGACGTCGGCCGGGCCGTCGGCGATCTTCTCGCCCCGGTCGAGCACCACCAGCCGCGGGCAGAGATTGAAGATGACCTTCATGTTGTGCTCGATGACGACCATCGTGCGCCCGGCTGCGTTGAGCTGCCTGATCATCGCCGACAAGCGGCCGATGACAACGGGGCTCACCGCCGCCATCGGCTCGTCGAGCAGAAGCAGATCGGGCTCGGTCATCAGGGCAGAGGCGAAGGCCAGTAGTTTCCGCTGACCGTAGGACAGCGACCATGCCGGCTGAGCGCGCCGGTCCTGGAGGCCCACGAGCTCAAGGTACTGTTCCGCCTGCGCTCGAGCCTGCGCATCTAGCCGGCGGGTGACAGGTAGGTGCAGGACTCGCGCCCATAGCGGGTCGCCCTGAAACTCCTGCAGCGCGAAGATCAGATTCTCCTCGACGGTCATGGTGGGCATGATCCTGACGACCTGAAAGATCCGGCCCACGCGCAGCCGGGCCACGCGATGGGGCGGCCATCCCAACACCGAGCGGCCCTGGATGACCACCTCACCGCGGTCAGGGTGCAGGATCCCCGTGATGCAGTTCATCAGGGTCGTTTTGCCCGAGCCGTTCGGCCCGATCAAACCGACCAGCTCGCCCGCGTTGATACAGAGATCGACGTCGCTCACGGCCCTGACGCCCAGGAACTGCTTGATGAGGCGCCGGACCTCGAGGGCAGGGGCGCCGCTCACGCGCCACTCTCCTCGGCAGGAACACCGTTCATGCGCCGCTCCCCTCGACAGGCTCGTCTTCCTCGGCTCCGCGCCGCCAGATCGAGATACTCTCCCGCGTGCGGTGAAGCGCGCGCTGTAGCAGGCCTTCGATGCCGTCGGGCGCGTAGAGCACCACAACGAGCAGGACGACGCCGTACACGAGCTGCGCCAGGATCTGGGCGAACCGGGCCAGCTCTGGAATCACGGTGAAGAGCACTGCGCCCAGGACGACGCCGCGCAGCGTCCCGACGCCGCCGAGGAAAACGATGATCAATAGATTGAGGGTGTAGAACGGACCCAGCGCATCGGGACAGAGCACGGACACGTGATGAGCCTGGAACACCCCAATCAGCGCTGCAAGCATCGCGCCGGCCACGAACGCCAGCATCTTGTACACGAGCGGGTTCAACGCAAAGGTCTGGGCCAGGCCCTCGTCGCCGCGGACCGCGGCGAAGGCACGTCCGACGCGTCCTCTCGTCAGGGCCAGGTACACGACGCATGTGAGCACTGCAATCGCCAGGATGAGATAGTAGAATCCCGCGAGATCCCCGATGTGCACTGAGATCGGACCGAACCCGACGCCGGGCCGCGGGATCTGCGTGATACACAGCGCGCCTTTTGTGACGCTCTGCCAGTTTTGGGCCACGATCTGCGTCATGAAGGCAAATCCCAGCGTGCCGATGGCGAAGAACACGTCCGACAGTCGAAAGAAGGGCACGCCCACAAGGAACGCCACGGCGCCGGCCAGGATCACCGCGACCAGCACGTTGAGCAGAAAGGGCGTCCCGGCCGCGGTCGACAATACCGCGGCGGCATAGGCGCCGATCCCGAAGAACGCCGGATGGGCGAGGGTGACGGTGCCGGCGTGCCCCACCGAAAGATCGTACGAGAGGGCGAAGGCCACCCAGAGCAGGCTCTGGATCGCATAGTTGTTCAACAAATAATTGGCGGTACCGGGCGCAAGCGTCCTGATAATCGCCGGCAGCGCCAGCAGCACGGCTCCAAGCAGCGCCAGCCACCACAGACGGCGGATCACATCCAGATCCCCTGGCCGACGAGCGATGGGTGGCGCATCAGATGCCGATCCTGCGGCCGAAGAGCCCCTGCGGACGCAGCAGCAGTGTGAGGACCATGACCCCGAAGACGACGAGATCCGAGTAGGAGGACGAGATGAACCCGGCGGCCATGGCCTCGGCGACGCCCAGCAGATACGCGGCGAACAGCGCCCCCTTGATCTGCCCGAACCCGCCCATGATGACCGCGGCCAGCGCCTTGAACGTCAGCAGCGTGCCCATCGTCGGGAAGACCGAGTAAAGCGGCACCACCAGCACGCTCGCCAGCCCGGCGAGCCCGGCGCTGATCGCAAAGGTGATGCCCGCGATGCGGTGCGGATCGACGCCCACCATCAGGCAGGCCTCGCGGTTCTGGCTGATCGCACGCATGGCGCGCCCGGTACGTGTGCGCTGGAGGAACAGGGTGAACAGCAGAAACGCGATCGGGGCGACGATAAACACAAGCAGGCGCTGCGCCGCGACCCGGACGTTCCCGTACTGGAGAAACTGGCTGGCGTAGACCGTCGGGGCCATCTTGGGATTCAGGCCCCAGTAGTAGATAAAGGCGTTGACGATGATGATCGAGATCGCCAGGGTGGCGATCAACTGCACGCGCCAGGACTTGTCGAGCACACGCTCGATGACGGCGCGCTCGAAGAGATAGCCTAGCACCACCATGGCCGCGAGGG
>JBQTJG010000332.1:0-70200 GCA_052387355.1 Armatimonadota bacterium
TTGCCGTCGGCGAATTCTGGTTCCGCGGCAGCGCCAGTGCCCAGGCTCAACCGATCAAGATTGGCGCCCCGCTTCCGCTCACTGGCCCTTCGGCGCCGCTCGGACAGCACTCGCTGTGGGGCACGCAGGCCGCCCTCAAAGTGATCGAGCGCGGTGGCGGCATTGCGGGACGGCCGGTGCAGCTTCTTGTCGAGGACGACGGCGGGCGGGCGGCAGACGGAGTCCGCATCGCCCGGAAGATGATCCTCGAAGATCGGGTCGATGCGCTGATCGCGGGGGCGACCAGCGTCGATGCCATCCCGATGGTGAACGTGGCCAAGGAACTGGAGACGCTGTTCCTCGTCACCGTGGCCGAATCCGACCTGATCACCGCCGATTTCTGCAACAAGTACACGTTCCGGCTGACGCCCGACGCGCGCGCCAAGGCGCGGGCCGGCGCGCCCTTCCTGGTGAAGAACGTGGCCCAGAAGTGGCAGTTCATGTACTGGGACAACGCCTTCGGCCAGAGCATGCTCAAGTGGTTCACCGAGGAGTTCAGGAAGCAGGGCGGGGACATCGTCGAGGCGATCCCCACCCTCGCCGGCACAACGGACTTCTCGCCGTACCTGGCCAGGCTGCGGCCCCCGAGCGTCGCGCCGGCGATCTTCCACGCCGTCGCCGGTACCGATGTCATTCGCCTGAGCAAGCAGCTCGGCGAGTTCGGCACCTTGAAGCAGTACAAACTCGCCGGGACGTGCGACGTCATCCTGCCCGAGACGTTCAACGACCAGGCCCGCGATCTCGACGGCGCGTACATCATCGAGCAGTACATGGTGAAAAACGTCAGCCCCCTCAATTCCGAGGCCGACGCCGCGTTCCGCCGCGTGTTTCAGGAGGTCTCGAAGGGGATCTTGCCTGGGCCGCATTCGTATTCGGCGTATGAATCGACGTTCATCTACAAGAAGGCCTTGGAGGCGGCCGGCTATCGCGACAAGCGCGATACGCCGAAGCTCATCCCGGCGATCGAGGGGATGCGGGGCCAGAAGAGCGTCGAGTTCCCGCAGGGACCCTTCGTCATGCGCAAGGACGACCACCAGGGCCTGCTCAACCTCTACATCTGGCAACTCAAGAACGGGCAGGCGGATGTCAAGGCCGTGGTATCCTCCGGAGGTTCGTACTACGCGCCTGCGGACACGTGCAGGCTGTAGACGCGCCTCTGCTTGAAACGCGCGGCCTGACCCGCCACTTCGGATCTGTCCTCGCGGTCGACGGCGTCGACTTCGCGGTCGCTGCCGGAGAGATCCGCGGTGTCATCGGGCCGAACGGCGCCGGGAAGACGACGTTCTTCCACCTGATGTCCGGTGTGCTGCCACCGACGTCAGGCAGTATCCTGTTGCGCGGCAGGGACATCACGCGCCTACCCGTTGCGCGGCGGGTGGCGCTCGGTCTCAGCCGCTCGTTCCAGATCACGAGCCTGTTTCCAAACCTTTCCATTGCCGACAACGTGCGTTTGGCTGCTCAGGTCCGCGCCGGGCTGGTCTCAATCTGGGGGACGCCTGAAGGAAACCTCGCGGTCGAAGAGCACGTCCGGCGTGTCCTGGACATGGTCGGGCTTTCAGAGTTCTGTGACGCTCAACCGCCTCAGCTCTCCCATGGCGATCAGCGTCACCTCGAGATCGCGTTGGCGCTGGCGTCAAGGCCCGCGCTGCTGCTGCTGGACGAGCCGACGGCCGGCATGAGCTTGGCCGAGACGGTCCACACCGTCGACCTCGTCAGGAGGATCAACCGCGAGCAGGGCGTCACTGTGGTGCTCGTCGAGCACGACATGTCGGTCATCTTGGAACTTACGCATCGCATTACTGTGCTCGACCGCGGGCGGATCCTGACCGAGGGCACTCCCGCCGAGATTGCCGCTGATCCGAAGGTCCAGGAAGCCTACCTGGGACGCCAGGCACATGCTGCGCGCGCATGACGTTCACGCGCTCTATGGCAAGAGCCACGTCCTGCGCGGCGTGACGCTCGAGGTCGGCCGTGGCGAGGTCGTCGCGCTCCTGGGACGCAACGGCGCGGGCAAGTCGACGACACTGAAGGTCCTGATGGGACTCGCGACGGTCAGCGGTGGCCGCATCGCCCTGGGCGACGGCGCCGGGCCGCGCGATATCACGCACCTGCCGCCCTACGGGCGCGCGGCGCTGGGGATCGGCTACGTGCCCGAGGATCGGCGGATTTTTCCGGCGCTTACCGTCGTCGAGAATCTCAGGATCGGCCTGGACCGCACCGTGCGCGCACCGGCGGCGCGTCGCGAGGCCCTTGACCGGATCTTCGCCTTGTTTCCCGCGTTGGGCGAGAAGCGCGGCGCGCTGGGGCAGTTTCTCTCCGGTGGACAGCAGCAGATGCTCGCGCTCGCCAGGGTCCTCATCATGCGGCCACAGATCGTGCTGCTCGACGAGCCGTCGCAGGGCCTCAGCCCGATGCTGGTGCAGTCGATGCTCGAGCGGGTCGTGCAACTGGCGCGCGAGGGGATCGGCATCCTGCTCGTGGAGCAAAACGCACTGCTCGCTTTGGACGTCAGCCGGCGCGCGTACATTATGGACAAAGGTACGGTGCGCTATGACGGGGATGCGCAGGCGCTCCGCCGGGATCCCCAGACGCTTCAGCGGTTGATGGGTGTCTCGTGACGCTGGAACTACTGCTGCTGCAGTTGGCGAACGGGCTGTCGTTTGGCGTCATCTTCGCCCTGATTGCGTCGGGCATCACCCTGATCTGGGGCATCATGGACTTCATCAATGTCGCGCATGGCGACCTGTACATGCTCGGCGCCTACGGCGCCTGGCTGGCCCTGGGGTTCGGCATCAGGAGTTTCTGGGCCCTACCAATCCTGGGGGCGCTCGTCGGACTTGGGATTGGCCTGCTCCTGCGCTTCTCGGCGCTCCTGCCGATCTTCGACCGGCCGCCGCTGCACACTTTGCTGGCGACGTACGGCATCGGCCTCGTACTCCAGCAAGGGGTCCTGGCGACCTTCGGCCCATTCAGCAAGGAGATTCCCCTCCCCATCACCGGGGCCGTGACGCTTGGCATATTCCGCTACCCGACCTATCGCGTGGTCGTCATCATCGTCGGTCTGCTCCTGATCCTTGCGGCGTGGCTGTTCATCCAGCGCAGTACATACGGGGTCTGGATTCGGGCCGTCGCACAGGACCGCATGATGGCGGCGGCGCTTGGTGTGCCGGTGCCCAGGGTCTACACGGTCGTGTTTGCGCTCAGCAGCGCCATGGCCGGGATCGGCGGCGTGTTGGCCGCGCCGCTGTTCGGCATCAACCCGAACATGGGCGGGGACGTCATCCTGCTGGCGTTCATCGTCGTGACCATCGGCGGCCTGGGCAATTACGTCGGCTCGGTCGTTGGAGGCGTGCTGATCGGTGAAATTATCGCGCTGGGAGCCATCTGGCTGCGTCCTACCCAGGCCTACCTGCTTGCGCTCGCGTTCCTGCTGGTTCTGCTCCTTGTCCGTCCGGGCGGCCTGCTGCGAGGAGTACGGTGAGCGCCGGGAACGCGCCCGTTCAGCAACGTCGTGCCCTGAGTCTCCAACGCGTCGCGCCGGCTCTTGTCCTCGTCGTGCTTGCGCTAGTCCCGCTGCAGGCTGGCCGCTACTTCCTACTGACGGTCACGGCCGCGCTCGCGCTGGGCCTGTTTGCGCTCTCGTATGACCTCGTGCTGGGTGTGACCGGTCTCATCAGTGTCTCGCACGCCACGCTGTTCGGCGTCGGCGCCTACGGCATGGCCATCGGCCTGTCGAAGCTGGGGCTGGGCTTCTGGCCGGCGGTGGCCTTCGGGATCGGCGTCACCGCTCTGGTGGCCTGGCTGATCGGATTCTTCTCGGTGCGGACGGCCGGCGCCGGGTTCATCATCATGACGGTCATCTTCGCTCACGCGTCCGAAGTCGTCGTGAACGTGTGGACATCGGTGACTGGCGGTGAGAACGGCATCATCCTCACCCTGGGGCGCCTCGCCCTGCTGCCGGGTGTCACGATCCAGGCCACCCCGGGCAGCCGCTCGTTCTATTACGTAGTGCTCGTCTTCCTGATTACGGCATTATGGCTTTGTCGGCGGCTCGTACGGTCACCATTCGGCCTGGTCCTGCGTGGAATCAAAGGGAATGAAGTGCGCACCGCGGCACTCGGGTACCGCGTGTCACGCTACAAGATCGTCGTGAATATCGTTGCGGGCGCCCTCGCCGCCCTCGCGGGCATCCTTTACGCCATCTCGCAGGGCTTTGTCTCGGTCGACCTGGTGCGCGTCCTGCTTTCGGTCGAGGTCATCGTCTGGACCATCTTGGGTGGGCCGGGCACACTGCTCGGCCCCGTGCTGGCCGCGGTGCTCATGACGCTGCTGGTTGAGTACCTCCGGGGGCTGACGCGCAACTACCTGATCGTCGTGGGCCTGGCAACCCTGGCGGTCGTCGTCTTCATTCCCAATGGATTGGGCGGAATGCTGGAGCGCCTGCGCGCCCGGACCGGCGAGGCGGGCGGCGACTGATCGCAGATGGGCAGCGACCGGACCACGGAGGATTGAGCATGACGGCGCCATCGAGTCTGGCTATTTCGAGCCTCCGGCGGCAGGAGGATCCGCGGCTCCTGAAAGGCCAGGGGACGTATCTCGACGACATCCGTCTGCCCGGCATGCTGCACCTCGCGGTCCTGCGCAGCCCTCACGCCCATGCGGGCATTCGCGGCCTCAGGGTTGACGCGGCGCGTGCACTGCCGGGCGTCGCCGCGGTGGTCACGGCCGTTGACGTCGAGGGGTTTGGCGAGTTTCCGGTCCTGTTCCAGCCGCCCGGTCAGCGACAGACAGGCTACCCGATTCTTCCCCGCGGCAAAGTCATCTACGCGGGCGAACCGATCGCCATTGTCGCCGCCGATAATCGATACGTCGCCGAGGACGCCGTCGAGTTGATCGAGGTCGATTTTGCTCCGCTGCCGGCAGTCGTCGACGTCGACGAGGCGATGGTCGACGGGGCGCCGCGCCTGCACGAGGCCTGGCCCGACAACATGGTCGCCTGGCGAGAGATCCGCCGCGGCGATCCTGACGCGGCGTTTGCCGACGCGCACACGGTGGTGGAAGCGACGTTCGACATCCCGCGCCAGTGCTGCTCCCCGCTGGAAGGGCGCGGGGTGCTGGCGCGCTACGACGCGCCCACCGGTGAGCTCATCATGTGGGTGTCCAGCCAGGCGCCCCATCAGTACCGGACGATCCTCGCCGAGATGCTCCATCTCGAGGAGCACCGGCTGCGCCTCATCGTGCCGGACGTCGGCGGCGGGTTCGGGTGCAAGCTGCACTACTATCCCGAAGAGGTCGTCGCATGCATCCTGGCCATGCGCCTGCGCCGCCCCATCAAGTGGATCGAGGATCGGCGCGAGCATCTGCTGAGCACGGTTCACGCGCGCGAGCAGAGGGTACGCGCCAGGGCCGCGTTCGACCGCGAGGGATGTCTGGTCGGCCTGCAAGCGCACGTCCGCGGCGACGCCGGCGCGCATCTGCACACGAAGGGCGCCGCGCCCGTCTTCGTCACCGGGCTGCTGCTGCCGGGCCCCTACGCCGTGCGTCACTACCACGCCCGCGTCGAGGTCGTCGTCACCAACAAGACGCCATTTGGCGCATACCGAGGGTTCGGCATGCAACAGTCGGCCTTCCTCATCGAGCGTCTCATGGACATGGGCGCGCAGCGCCTCGGCCTCGACCCGGCCGAGATCCGCATGCGGAACCTCCTCGCGCCGGACGTGTTCCCGTACCGGAGCGCCGGCGGCTTCCTCTATGACAGCGGGAACTACCCTGAGGCGATGCGCCGGGCACTGGCGCTCGCCGACTATCCGGCGCTGCGCGCGAAGCAGGCCGAGATGCGCGCGGCGGGCCGCCTGGTGGGCATCGGGATCGGCGTCTACTTGGAGTTCACGGGCATGGGCCCGTCACACTTGATGGGCGCGATCGGCAATCGCCAGGGTGGCTACGAGACCGTCATCGTGCGTCTCGACGCGACGGGGCGTGTGACGCTGCTGAGCGGCATCATCGAGATTGGACAGGGCATTCGCGCGTCGCTGGCCGGAATCACCGCGAAGGTACTGAGCATCCCGCTCGACCACGTGCGTGTGGTGCTCGGCGACACCGATCTCACGCCGTACAGCAGTTACGGCACCGCCGACTCGCGAGGGTCGGTGGTCGCCGGGACGGCCGCCATCGAAGCCTGTCGCCTGCTGCGGAGCAAGATTCTTCGCATGGGCGCGCATATGCTCGAGGCGCGCGAAGAGGACGTTGAGCTGGTCGACGGTCGCTGTGTCGTGCGCGGCACCCCGGATCGCGCCGTGACAATCGCCCAGGTCGGCCGCGAGGCCTATCGTGGGCAGAGTATCCCCGACCGCACTGACCCGGGCATGGAGGCCCAATACACGTACCATCCCGACAACTGGGCGTTCCCCTACGGCGTGCACATCGCGATGGTCGAGGTCGATCGCGGCACCGGCGCCGTCGGCTTCCTCGGCTATTGGATCGTGCACGACTGCGGCAAACTGATCAGCCCAATGCTCGTCGAGGGCCAGATCCACGGCGGCCTCGCGCAGGGTATCGGAGGATCGCTATTCGAAGAGTTGATTTACGACAAAGACGGTCAGCTACTCTCGAGCACGCTCATGGATTACCTGCTCCCGAGCGCCTCGGAAATGCCGACTCCTGTGGTAGGACATATGGAAACGCCGTCGCCGGACAGCCCCGCGGGCATCAAGGGCATGGCGGAGGGTGGAACGATCGGCGCGCCGGGTGCGGTTGTGAATGCCGTCGCCGACGCGCTTTCCGCGCTAGATCCATCCCTCGGACCAGCGCTCGGATTCTACCCTCTTGGCCCGTCGCGGATACTCGGGATGATCCGCAGACGTACGGGCCCCCGGGAGTCATAGGGATCGGAGTTTCTGAGCCGCCAACGCTACGGCTTTGTCCCTTTCGCTCCCATGTGAGTGATCTTATGCTAGGGAATCGGCTCCAGACAATTTGTGATTCGATGGGGGGCGCTGGAATGGGTGCTCAGCCACATCGTCATGGCGCGCTGCTGCGCACGCGTGTGTGCGACCTGGTCGGGATCACGCATCCCGTGGTCCTCGGCGGGATGGCGGGTGGCACAACGCCTGAGCTCGTCGCCGCCGTATCCAACGCCGGCGGGCTTGGCATCATGGGCGTCAGCTATCGTTCTGCCGACGATATTCGTGCGCAGACCGCGCGCATTCGTGAGTTGACGTCAGCACCCTTTGGGCTAAATCTCCTGCTGTTCGCCGGCGACGCCGCCGCGCTCGACGCGGTCCTGGCCGAGCGGCCGGCCGTGTTCTCGAGCGCCTGGCCCGCGATCGACCAGCCACTCGAGGAGGTCTTTTCGCGCGCCCACGCGGTAGGGTCCCTGGTCATGCACATGGTGTCGCGCGTCGACGAGGCCGTCCGGGCCGCGCGGGCCGGGGCTGACATCATCGTCGCACAAGGCAGTGAGGGCGGAGGCCATATCGGGGTGATGGCGACGATAGCCGTGGTGCCGCTCGTTGTGGATGCGATGCCCCGGCTGCCGGTGCTCGCCGCCGGCGGGATCGCGGACGGTCGCGGACTGGCCGCCGCGCTCTCGCTGGGCGCCGACGGCGTCCTGGTGGGCACGCGGTTCCTGGCCACCCACGAGTCCCCGCTCCATCCGAACTACAAGCAGGCGATCCTCGACAGTGACGGGCACGATACTGACGTCACCGAGATTCCCGACCTCATCACCGGCATCGTCTGGCCCGGGGCATTCGCGCGTGCACGGCGCAACGCGCTGATGCGAGAGTGGGCCGGTCGGGAGTGGGAACTGCGGCTGCGCCGTCCGGCAGTCTATCAGGCGGCCGTGGCCGCCCGCGCCGCCGGTGACGTCGATCGGGGCGTGCTGCTGATTGGGCAGGATGCGGGGTTGATCCGCGACATCGCGCCGGCCGGTGAGGTCGTCAGGAGGATCGTGCGAGAGGCGCACGAGATCGTGTCCGGGCGTCTCGCTCGGCTGGCGGAGCCTCAAGGCTGATCGGACCCCTTCGGCAGATACGGCGCGACGCAGGGACTCTTCAGGAAGGTCCTCCGCAGTCTGGAGAAGGGAGCGTGGCCATGCTCGGTCTTGTGATCAAAGGCGGCACCGTCGTGACCGCGGGCACCATGGCTGAGTGCGATATCGGAGTGCAGGACGCCAGGATCGTGCAGCTCGCCGAGGGCCTGCACGGCCACCGCGAGATCGACGCCCGGGGCCGGTACGTGTTTCCCGGCGGAGTCGACATGCATGTCCACCTGAGCCTGCCGCGCGCGCCGAAGCCAGATGATCAGGTCTGGTGCGACGACTTCCACAGCGGGTCGCGAGCGGCGATCGCCGGAGGCGTGACGACCGTGGGTAACATGACCTTCCAGCGGGAAGGCGAGACGCTGCACGATGCGATGGCCCGCGACCTCGAGGCTGCGCGGGGAGACGCCGCCGTCGATTACGTGCTCCATCCCGTGCTGATGTATCCGACCGACGACGTGATCGCTGAGATCCCGACGCTCGCGGCGGAAGGGCACACCAGCCTCAAGATCTTCATGGTGCTCGACCACTTCGACGCGCACGTCGACGGCTATCTGCGCGCGATGCGGGCGGCCGCGCAGGCCGGCATGATCACGATGGTGCATTGCGAGGACGGCGCGGTGATCCGCTGTGTGTGTCGCGAACTGGTGGCGCAGGGGTTGGGGGCGACGCGGCACTATCCCGACAGCCGGCCGGTCTACGCAGAGTCGGCCGCGGTGGAACGCGCCGTGGCGTTTTCGCGCGCCACCGGCGCGCCGATCTATGTCGTCCATCTCTCGTCGGCCGAGGCCCTGGACGCCTGCCGGCGCGCGCGCGCCGCAGGTCTGCCTGTCTACGTGGAGACACGTCCCGTGTATCTGTATCTCACACGCGAGCTGTTCGAGCGACCCGACGGCGCAAAGTATGCCGGCGCTCCGCCCCTTCGCGAGGCCGCGGACGTGCGCGCGATCTGGCACGGTCTGCGCAACGGCGACATCCAGTGCTTTTGCAGCGACCACGCGCCCTGGACCCTGAAACAAAAGCTGGATCCGGCGCTCGACGTGTCGACGATTCGGCAGGGCGTCGCCGATCTCGAAACGCTGTTGCCGATGCTCTATTCCGAGGGCGTGCGGGGCAACCGCGTCTCCCTCAGCCGCTTCGTCGAGCTGACCTCGACGAACGTCGCCAAACTGTTCGGCATGTATCCTCAGAAGGGCACCATCGCCGTGGGGTCAGACGCCGATCTGGTCGTGTGGGATCCCCAGGCGCGCCGCACCATCGATGGCGCGACGATGCAGTCGAAGGCCGG
Source organism: Armatimonadota bacterium (assembly GCA_052387355.1). Taxonomy (GTDB): domain Bacteria; phylum Sysuimicrobiota; class Sysuimicrobiia; order Sysuimicrobiales; family Humicultoraceae; genus JBQTJG01. The sequence continues at coordinate 9,369 of JBQTJG010000332.1, forward strand.
GTACTCAGCCTATGATGGCTGGGACGTGCAGGGCTGGCCGGCTTACACAATCAGCCGCGGCGAGGTCGTGCTCGAGGAAGGACGGATCACGGCGCGGCGGGGACGCGGTCAGTGGGTGCGTAGGGGCCGAACAGCGATGCTTTGACGTCTCGGCCTACGACGTCGCGGCGGAGTTCTTGGTGGTAGGTTCGCCTCCGGTCTGGTCTTGAGCAAGGATCTCATTGAGCCGGGCGAAGGAGCGGCTCCAGGACTCCAGCGCCTGCTTCCCAACCATCTGCCACACCTCGCGATCTTTCTTGGTCCGACCCCGCCGACGCCGCAGCGCTACCCGCGTGCCGGTGTCCTCGGGGAAGAGCTCGACCGTGAACTCGGTGGCGCCCATGCCGGGCATGGTGAAGCGCGACGTCACGTACTGGAACGGGCGCCAGTCGAGGATCTCCTCGACGAGCGCGTACTCACCGTGAGCGCAGTGGTTCACCGTGCCCGCGCCACGGCGTCCGCCCGCGGTTTTCTGCTCCAGCCCGGTCATACCGTCCACCCACTCGAGCCGTTTTGCGGTCGTGTAGTACTCCCACACGACAGGCGGGGCCGCCGGGACATGAAACTCGATCTCGGGCGCAGCATTTTCATGGGTGACGTAATCGCGACGGGTTGCCTTGGTCTCCTTCCAGCGAACGTCGAGATCGTGCACAAAGGCCACGATGTCACCGATGTGTTCATAGGCTTCTTGATGCTCGCGCATTCCCAGGGCCGCCGGCTCAACGCTCGCCGCGTTCAGACATTGAGCCGTGAAGAGTCCATAGCCGCGAAGCCCGAAGCGCTCCACGACAGAATTCTTCAGTAGCCGGTGGACCAGAATAACGTCGGTGCCGGTCAGCTCGTCTCGGCCCGCGATCTTGTGCCGCGCGAAGGCGCCGTGATGGATGAAGAACTTGAGATTCAGGGTTGGGATCTGACGGCAGGCGTTGCACTGGCAGGTGGTGAAACGGTGGATCCCGTCGAGGCGGCGTCGAAAGGCGAAATAGCACTCCTCCACCGTGTCCAGGAGCATCGACCCATCGATCCGGTCAGTCGCGACGTATGCAAACGCCGCGTCGCCCTCGAGTTTGGCCAGGCGGAACATGGGCCGCAGGTTGCGGATGACGGTCTCGATGAGGTCGGCGAGGACGTCTTGCGCGTGATCCAACTCGCTGCCGGCGAGATAGCCCGTATAGCCGGAGATGTCTGCAACCAACAGACACCCCTGCTCGGGTGGATTGAGCATCTTGACCTCCCGGCGCGGCTCTCTCATGTGCTTCGCAGGGTGAGGGGCCTGGCCCTGCCGAGATTCCCCAATGCGCCATTCGCACCGAACACGAAATAGGATGGAGCAAGGTTCCCGGCGAACCCGGCTCTCAGTCTGATTGCTCGGACGAGGTTTTGTGGTTATGGATCTGACGATCGTCGGGGCTGGCGCCATCGGCGGCATTGCCGGCGCCCATCTGGCCCGAGCGGGACACCGCGTCCTGCTCGTGGATCGCGACGGCGATCACATCGAGGCGATCCGCCAGGCGGGTCTCGAGATCCGCGGCGCGGCCGATTTTTCGGTTCGGGTGCCTGCGTGCCTGCCACACGAGGTGACAGGTTCCATTCAGACGCTCGTCCTTGCGGTGAAGACGCTCCACACGCGAGAGGCCCTCGAACCGTTGACGCCCCTGCTGGCGCCCAACGGGTGCGTCCTCTCGATGCAGAACGGCTTGGAGGAAGAGAGGATCGCGGCGCTGGTCGGCCGCGCGCGAACGCTCGGGGCGTTTCTCACGTTCGGCGGCTATTACGATCGGCCCGGCCGTATCGTGTACAGCGGCCCGGCGTCCCTTCGCGTAGGCGAGATGGACGGCCGCGTCACCACCCGCGTGACGACGCTCGCCCGGGTGCTCTCAGACTTTCATCCCACCGAAGCGACGGACAACATCCAGGGGTTCCTCTGGGGCAAGCTCATCCTCGGGACGATCTACTTTGCGACTGCGACGGTGGACGCCGACGTCGTGGAGATTCTTGGGCGTCCAAGGTATCGGGGCATCCTCTCTGACCTTGCGACAGAGGCGGGCGAGGTTGCCGATTCCCTCGGTATTCGGGTCGAGGCCGTCGATGGCTTCGATCCTCTCGCGGTCAGGTCCGGACCGCGCCACGACGCGAGCGCGGCCGACGCCGCCTGGGACGCGCAGATCATGTACTGGCAGCGCGGGATCGCCCGCCGCACTGGGGTCTGGCGCGACCTGGCCGTACACCGGCGGCGCACCGAAGCCGGTCCCATCCTCGGCGCCCTGGTGGAGGCCGCCGGCCGAGTGAGCCGTCCCGTTCCTCGGGTCCGCGCGCTCATGCGGATCATCCAGGAACTGGAAGAAGGCGCGCGCCTGATGGACTGGGCGAATCTGCAGGAGATTGATCGGGCCGGCTAGATCTCGCCGGACAGCCCACGCGTGACCTCCTACCTCCCGAGCATGCGCCGCAGATCAGTGCCGCGCGCGACGACCAGCGCAACGATCACAATGGTGGCTGCGAACAGGATCAGCAGGGTCGAGAGCGCGGCGATCGTGGGATCCTGCCACTTCTCCATGTAGAGGAACATCTCGATCGGCAGCGTGTTGTTCTCACCGCGCGTGAGGAAGATTGAACTCTCCACCTGGTCAAAGGAGACGATGAACGCCAGGAGGCCGCTGATGATCAGACCCGGGCGGATCTGCGGCAGCACAATGTGCCACAGAGTCGACGCCATCGACGCGCCCAGATCCTGCGCGGCTTCCTCGATCGAGGGGTCAAGCCCGACCAGGTTGGCAGCCAGGATGTTGATAATGAAGGGCAGCACAACGATGATATGCGCCAGCGTGATCGGGATGATGCCGCCCTGGAACCCCAGCCGGGCGAAAAAGATGAACCATCCCACCCCCAGGACGATCTTTGGCATCACAATTGGGGAGAGCAGGAATCCTCGCAGCGGTTCCTTGGCGGGGAAGCGGGATCGTACCAGGGCGAGCGCACACAGGAGCCCGGCGATGAGCGCGATCACCGTGGCCATCGACGCAATCGAGAGGCTTCGGAGAAACGCCCCGCGGAACGTCTCAAGCCCCAGCAGATGACTGTACCAGCGGAGCGAGAGGCCCGGAGGAGGGAAGACGCCATAGGACACGCTGCTGAACGAGTACACGATGACGATGACGAGCGGCAGGAGAATGAACGCCACGCCCAGGGCGAGGATCGTGCGCAGGAAGCCGTCACGAACCGCGTCCGTGCGCGCCTCACGGGCCTCGACCCGCATCTCCTGTTCGCCTAAGAGGATGCTCATACGCTCGGCATCTTTTTCAGGACGGCGTTCAACACCCAGACCGCGGCAACGGAGATGCACAGGAGCGTGAGGCCGGCCACGGCCCCGCCCGGCCAGTTGATCTCGACGGTGTTGTTGTAGACGGCCAGTGGCAGCACCTGAACACGGCCGCCCCCAAGCAACTGCGGCGTGACGAAGGCGCTCAGCGCCAGGGTGAAGCAGATCAGCGCCCCGGCCACGATCCCGGGCATGGTGAGCGGCAGCGTCACGTGCAGGAAGGTCTCGCGCCACCCGGCGCCGAGGTCGCGCGCCGCTTCCTTGAGCGAGAGATCCAGTCTGCCCATGACGCTGTAGATCGGAAAGATGGCGAACGGCAGCAGAATGTGCGTCAGGCTGATCACGACGCCGGGCATATTGAACAGCAGGCTGAGCGGCTCCGTGATCAGGCCCAACGAACGCAGGGTCGTGTTGAGCAGCCCCTGGCCGGCAAGCAGGATGAGCCATCCGTACGTGCGGACCACCACGCTCACTAGCAGCGGGGAGAACAGCAGAAGCGCGATCACCGCGCGTGCTCCCGGGCCGCGGACGCGCGTGTGGAGCGCGTAAGCCAGCGGATAACCGATGAGGACCGAGAGCAGCGTCACGATCAGGGAGAGACGCAAGGATGTGCCGATGACCTTGTAGGAAAAGGCATCGGTGAAGTAGCGTACGTAGGTGATCAGCGTCCAGGCCGGTAGGATGCGCCCATCCCGGAATTCGTGAAAGCTATTGATGAAGTAGATGCTGAGCGGCACGACGTAGAGCACCGCCATGAGCGCCAGGGCTGGCGCGAGGAGCCCCAGCACTGCCGGACCCTTGAGTCTCACTCTCCGGCCACCGCGACCGCCTGCTGCGCGTCCCAGCTTGCGGTCACCTCGTCGCCGATGGCATGCAGCACCGTACCGTTCGCATACGGTACCGCCGCCTGCAGGCGAGTCTCGTCGATCACCAGGCGGTACTTGACGACGTAGCCGGAGAAGGCCCGATCCTCGATGCGCCCGCGCAGCGCGCCGGGGCCGACCGGCTCGACGTTGACGCGGACGCGCTCGGGCCGCACGCTCACCGTCAACGAGTCGCCCACTTGCTCCCACCCCTGCCGCCGGGCCAGCACGCGCATGCGGCCGGCCCGGACCACCACCGCCATGTCTTCGAGACCCTCGACCATCCCGTTGATCAGGTTCGCATCGCCAATGAAGTTCGCCACGAACCGGTTGGCGGGACGCTCGTAGATCTCCATCGGGGGGCCGACCTGGTAGAGGCGTCCACCGTTCATCACACCGACGCGATCGCTCATGGCGAGCGCCTCGCCCTGATCGTGGGTGACGTAGATGAACGTCGTGCCCAGGTCGCGCTGCAGGCGCTTCAGTTCTTCCTGCATCTGAAGACGCAGTTTTAGATCCAGCGAGCTGAGAGGTTCATCCAGCAGCAGGACACGCGGTTGGTTCACGAGCGCGCGGGCCAGGGCCACCCGCTGCTGCTGGCCGCCCGACAGCTCGGTGATCCGCCGTCCGGCCAGACCCGGCATCTGGACAAGGTCGAGCGACTCCCCGACGCGCCGCCGCACCTCGGCGTCGGCAAGCCGCTTCATCCGCAACCCAAACGCCACGTTATCGAAGACGGTATAGTGGGGGAAGAGGGCAAGCCGCTGGAAGACCATGTTGGTCTCCCGGCGGTTGGGAGGGGTCCGGCCCATCTGCCGGCCGCTGATGGAAACGTCGCCCGCGTCCACCTGCTCGAATCCACCAATCACACGCAGGGTTGTCGTCTTCCCGCAGCCCGAGGGGCCCAGGAGCGAGAAGAACTCTCCGCCGCGCACCAGAAACGACACCGAGTCAACGGCAACCACGCGGCCGAACTTCTTCGTGATGTGGTGGACGTCGACCTCAGCGCCGTGCGATCTCGTGTCGCGTTCCGTCATCTGGCGGGCATCCTCAGCCGGGCGTCCTCAGGCGACGAAAAGCGAGCCGGGAGCCGATCCCATACGGCTCCCGGCGCCATCGATCGCACGCGCTGACGGGCGGGGCTTACAGCCGTGACTTGACGTCCCTCTCCCAGCGCTGCCGCCACTCGCTGGCTTTCTGGCCCATCGTGGCCCAGTCGAGCCAGATCGCGGTATCGAGGAGCTTGGGGTTGAGGATTTGCGACACGGACGCCGACAGTTCCGCGTCGGGGAGCGAGGGAATGCCGAAGGTGAGCCGCGCGTAGCGCGCGTTGTTCTCAGTCACCAGGAGCTCGTTGATGATCTCCTCGGCGACGCGGATCTGCTCAGGCGTGCTCCCCTTCACGATCTGCAGATAGATGGGGAAGGCCACGACGCCTTCCTTCGGGTTCACGAATCCGAGCGGCGCGCCCTCAACCTCCCAGAACTTCCAGATGCTGGTGAACCATGGCGCAATCAGCGCCTCCCCAGTGATCAGGAGATTCCGCAACTGGTCGTTGCTGGTGACCAGGGCCCTGAGGTTCTTGGCGTTATCCGCCCACACCTTGAACCCGGCGTCGATCTCCTTCTCGCTCCCGCCGTTGAGACGGGCGGCGAGGACCAGCGGGATGAAGTTGTTGTCGAAGAACGTGACCTTGCCCCGCCACTTGGGATCCCACATGGCGGTCCAGGAGGTGGGCGGATCCTTCACGAGGTTCTTGTTATACATGATTCCCATGCCGCTGATCCCGTAGCCGATGCCGCGGTTGCCGGGACGGCGGAGCGAGGCGTGCACGCGGGTTACCGCCGGGATCCGAGCCGAATTCAATGGGACCCACATGTCGTCGTTATCGCCCCGGTTGCTGATATCGACGTTGAAGTAGCCGAAGTTGATCAGCGGGTTGTTGGGATTCGCCTGCTTGGCCGCGATCATCCGGGGATAGGTGACGGCGTTGTTCGACTCCCAGAACTCGATCTCGACGTCCGGGTGGGCTCTCAGGTACCGGGCCACGACTTCGCGCGGCACGATTCCCTGGTTGGCGCCCGCCCAGATGAACATGGTGAGTTTGACCCTGGGCGCGGCCATCGCGGGCGGGAGCACGAACAGGATCGCCGCCACCACGATAAGGAGGACGAGGGTGAAGACCGACCGGCGAGCAGTCCTCAAGGCAGGTACTCTCATCACATTCCTCCCATCATCTATGTCTCGTTGAAGCGCCTCCACTGTTTCGCGCAGGAGTCGGGCGGTTCCTGGCGAGAAGGGGGGTACGTACGGAGGCTGGGGCGGACGATGGACCGGGATCAGGTCGATGGGTACAGGCGATCCGTCTTCGCGGCCATGATGAAGTCGTTACGGTGCAGACCGCGGATCTTGTGCGTCCACCAGGTGACGGTGGCCCGGCCCCATTCCGTGAGCAGCGCGGGGTGATGTCCCTCGGTCTCGGCCAGGTTGCCCACCTTGTTCGTGAAGGCTATCGCTTCGACGAAGTCCTTGAACTTGAACACCCGCTCGAGGCGCTCAATCCCGTCGCGCTCGACGATTTGCCAATCGGACACCTGTGGGTGCATCTGGGCGACCTCGGCGTCAGTCACGGTCGGTTCACCGGTGCGGCAGGCCGTGCATTTCAGCTGGGTAAGGGATTCCATCTCGAGACCTCCTCAGCGTCTCAGACCTGTTCCACGTCGTGCGGCTGGCTTTCCTTCATCCCCGCGACCGTGATCCGCATGAACTGGGCACGCTGCCCGAGCTCAAGAATCGTGCGCGCGCCGCAATAACTCATCCCGGAGCGCAGCCCGCCGATCAGTTGCGCGAGCACGTCCGCGGCCTTTCCCCGATACGGGACCGTCGCTTCCACGCCCTCCTCCACGATCTGGCTGAGGTCTTCGTCTTCCACCGGCGCGTCCAACGCTTGGCGGCGGGCGGCAGCCCACAGACTGGCCATACCCCGGTAGTTCTTGTACTGGCGGCCGTTCCGGATGATCAGTGCGCCGGGACTCTCCTCGGTGCCCGCCAGCAGATTGCCGAGCATCACGGTGCTGGCGCCTGCGGCCAGCGCCTTGGTCATGTCGCCCGAGCTGCGGATCCCGCCGTCGCCGACGATCGGCACCCCGCGTTCCGCAGCGACGCGCGCGCAATCCAGGATGGCGGTCAGCTGCGGCACCCCGGCGCCCGTGACGATCCTTGTGGTGCAGGTAGAGCCCGGGCCGACACCGACCTTCACCGCGTCTGCCCCGCGGTCGATGAGATCGATCGCGCCCTCGGCCGTGGCGACGTTGCCTGCGACGAGGTCCACAGCCGGGAAGCGCGCTCGCAGCCGCTCGAGGGCGGTCAGCGCGTCCTCAGTGTGGCCGTGGGCCACGTCAAGCACCAGAACGTCGGCGTCCTCGGTGACCAGCGCGGCCGCCCGTTCCAGATAATCCCCCCGGATGCCGACGGCGGCTCCGACGCGCAAGCGGCCCTTCGCATCCTTCGTAGCGTGAGGGTGCTTGAGACGGCTCCGAATATCGCGGCTGGTGATGAGCCCGCGCAGGCGCCCTTCGCCATCGACCAGCGGCAGTTTCTCGATGCGGTGGCGGTGGAGGATCGCGCGTGCGTCCTCGAGCCCTACGTCGGGCGGCGCCGTCACGAGCCGTCCGAGCGGGGTCATCACCGACGCCAGCGGTCGATCAGGCCCATCGGCGAACAGCAGATCGCGCGCCGTCACCAGTCCCAAGAGCTGCTCATTGCCGTCGACCACGAGCAGCCCGGCCGAGCCATGCTCTTCCATGAAGATCAACGCGTCCCGCACGGTCCGATCCGGCCCGAAGACATACGGATGGTCGATGACGATGCTTTCAGCGCGCTTGACGCGGCGTACCTCGGCGACCTGCTGCTCCACGCTGAGGAACCGGTGGATGACGCCGATGCCACCCTCACGCGCCATTGCGATGGCCATCTCACTCTCAGTGACCGCGTCCATGTTCGCGCTGACGACCGGAATGGCGACGTCGATGTGACGGGTCAGCCGAGAGCGTGTGTCGACCTGGGATCTGCTCGTGACGCTCGACCGTCTGGGCACGAGCAGGACGTCGTCGAACGTCAGACCGAGTCGTAGTGAGTGTTCGTCCATGGTGTCCACTCCCCAGATTCATTACAACGGACACACAAGTCCTTCTATGCCTCGGCCCAAGACGGGTCGCGGCGCACGTGGGAATCGGACGGGAAGAGGCGAATACCGAGTTCGACGCCCATAGTCTAGTCGGGAGAGTGCAGATGGCCGCAGAGCACGTCTCGTTCGAATGGGAGGGCGGCAGCGTCTCTGGTGCGTGGCATCACCCCGCGGGCGGTGCTTCCTACCTCGTTCTCGGTCACGGCGCCGGCGGGAACATGCACACCCCAGGTCTCGTCCGATTCGTGGAGGCCCTGGCCGCGCAGGGTGTTGGTGTCGTGCGCTTCAACTTTCCGTACGCCGAGACGAAACGAAAGGTGCCCGACCGCCAGGCGACGCTCGAGGCGTGCTACCGCGCCGTGGCCGGGCAGGTGGCGCGGCGGGCCTCTCGACTGTTTCTCGGCGGACGGTCGCTGGGCGGCCGCATGGCGTCGCACCTCGTTGCCGACGGGTTTCCCGCAGCCGGGCTCGTCTTCCTCAGTTACCCGCTCCATCCGCCGGGCCAGCCCGAGCGCCTGCGAGACGCGCATCTCCCGAGGATCACGGTTCCAATGCTGTTCGTGCAGGGCTCGCGGGATGCGTTCGCGCGGCCCGATCTCCTCGCTTCGACCATCGAGAAACTGAGGACTGCGACGCTCCACGTCCTTGAGGGTGGTGATCACAGCCTCGTCGTGCGCGGCCGCTCGGGGGAAGACGTCGCTCGTGAGCTCGTTGAGACCACGATTACCTGGATTCGGAACCTTTCGTAGTCCCGTCGCCCGAACTACCGGACCGACAATGATCGATTTAGGTGATGAGGCGTCGCCGCAGCGCATGCGCGACCGCCTGCGTGCGATTGCGCGCGCCAAGCTTGCGCAAGACGTTCCGGACGTGGGTCTTCACCGTACCCTCGGCAACCACCAGCTCGGCCGCGACCTCCCGATCGGTGCTCCCGTGGGCGAGCTGCGTCAAGATGTCGATCTCTCGATCGGTGAGCCCATCGAATGTCAGGCGCGAGCGGCCGCGCGCGCACGTGAGGTGCCCCACGCGCTCCAGCAGCCTTCTGGTGTCCTCTCGGTGGAAGCGGGCGCGGCCGTTGGTGACAGACCGGATCGCCGAGGCCAGGTTGTCCGGCGGGATGTCCTTGAAGATGTACCCGGCTGCTCCGGCTTCAATTGCTTGGAGGGCTCGCTCGTAGTCGAGGCGGTCTGTTGTGACGATGACCTCGACCTGAGGAATCGCATCTTTGATCGCGCGCGTCGCTCGCAGGCTTTCTCCTGGCAGATCCTCGTCCAGCAGCACCACATGGGGGAGCAACGCCTTGGCCTGGTCCACCGCATCGTCTGCCGTAGCCGCCTCGCCTACGATCTCGACGCCTTCGACGCGACTCATGAGCACCCGGATGCCGTGGCGGACCAGCGTTAGATCATCGGCCAGAAGCAAACGAATCTGCCTCACAGAACCCTCCTCAGTCGCCGCGATCACAAGATCGCCTGGACCCTACCTTGATAATGGAACCTATCCCCGCCGCCTCGCCGTAAACCCGGGTACTGTCCAGATGTGAGATTGGGTACAGGTATTGACCCGTCGAGTTGGTGTGTGCCTCGGGTTTGTTGCGACAACTCACAGACCCATGCTAGGATTGGCGCAGACGCCAGAGATCAGGTAATCACGGGAAAGGGGGGAATGGGTGATGGCTGTTCGCGTGCCTCGCGTAACGAAGCCCCGGGCCAATCGCCCATTCACCGGCGGGACTAGGTAACTCGTTCGTTGTTCCCTCCTGTGCGGCCGTGGGCGACAGCCCGCGGCCGTTGTGTTTTCCATCTCAACAGGGAGGGATCAACGTGCCGGGATTCACTGGAATGGTTGTGCGCACGGATGGACCGCAGGTGACCGTGCGGGATGACGACGGTCGGCAGTGGCGGTGCGTGCTGCGGGGCCGCCTGCGTCAGATCCTCGCCGGCGCGACGAATCCAATCGCCGTGGGCGATCGGGTTGACGTCAAACCCTCTGGCATGCAGGAAGGTGTTGTCGAACGGATTCTGCCCCGCCGATCGCGGCTTGCTCGGAAGGCTGTGCTCGGCCATGATGCCGCCCATCGCGGCAAGAGCAGGCGGCGGCCACCACGAGAACATGTCCTGGCCGCGAACCTGGATCTGGCCGTGATCGTCATTTCCGCGCCGCCGCGGCCGACGGTCATCGATCGCTATCTTGCAGTGGTAGGCAAAGGTGGATGCCAGGCGCTCGTGTGTGTGAACAAGATCGACCTGACCGATTCCGAGGCGGTCGAGGCCACGATCGCTCCGTATCGCCTCGCGGACATTCCCGTCCTACTGACCAGCGCGCGCACCGGCGAGGGTCTCGCCGGCCTTCGCGATGCGCTGTCCGGCAGGCTGGTCGCGCTCATAGGACCCTCAGGATCCGGGAAGTCGAGTCTACTCAACGCGCTGGAGCCGTCATTGAACCTGCGCACGGGCGCGCTCAATATTGCCGGGAAGGGCAGCCACACGACGAGCTGGGCCGCCACGTTCCCGATCGGAGACGCGCTCGTCGTCGACACGCCTGGCCTGCGCGAGATCGGTTTTCTCGAGAATGAGGGCGAAGAGGCTGCGGAGGATCTGTTTCCGGAGATCGCCACGCTGGCCGATGGATGCCGCTTCGGCGATTGTACCCACACGCATGAGCCGCGCTGCGCGGTGAAGGAGGCGCTCGAAGCCGGCGACCTCGACGCCGAACTCTACCGTCGTTACGCGCGGCTGGCGCGCAGCGGGCGGATCTAGCCCCGTCGCAGAGGAGTTCGTGCGGGTCATGTGCGAAACAAGGCGCCGGCCATGATCACGCAAACGCTCGAGAGCGCACGGCAGTCCGGGTTTCGCAATCCTCCACCCAGGGTGGTGGATACGCCGGTGTTCGACGTCCACACGCACCTCGGCCGGAAACAGGTCGACGAGCTGGTCTCGGCGGCCGAGATCTACGGCGTCCAGAAGATCCTGGGGATCTGCAGCCTGGACGAGGGGCTGCGAGTGCGCAACCGCTTCCCCGATCAGGTCCTCCTGGCCACGACCCTCGATTGGGAGCACCGCGCCGACCCGAAGCGCTTCGCCAGCGTCAATGAGGCGCTGCTGGCCCGGGCGGCGGCGCACGACGTGCGTGTGGTCAAGTTGTGGTTCGGACCGCGCATCTACCCCCGGTACGAGGGCCTGCACCTCGATGCCACGCTGCTGGATCCCATCTTCGAGGCGATCGCCGCGCATGGCCTCAACGCGCTGGTGCACATCGCCGATCCCGACCTGTGGTTCGCCAACAAATACACCGATGTCGTCACCTACGGGACCAAAGCCGAACAGTATCCACAACTGGAGACCAGGCTAGCCCAGTATCCGCGCGTGCGATTCCTGGCGGCGCACATGGGCGGGCATCCGGAAGACCTCAATCATCTTGCCAGTTTGCTCGACCGGTTTCCCAATCTTTCCCTCGACACGAGCGCCACCCGCTGGATGGTCCGTGAACTCGGGCGACAACCGGAGACGGCGCGGGCGTTCTTCGCACACTACGCTGACCGGCTGCTTTTCGGGACGGATCAGGTTGTCCTGGATGAGCCCGAGCCCGAACGCTACGCTGTGCGGTACTGGATTCACCAGATGTTCTGGGAGACAGACCTCGTCTGTCCGCTCCCGATCGATGACCCCGACGCAGGCGCGGCGCCAATGCTGCGCGGGATCTCGCTTCCCCCCGAGGTGCTCAGGGAGGTGTATTGGGGGAACGCGGCCCGCTGGTGTGGCGAAGTGGAGACTACTGGGGATCTTGGGTAGATGCCGGTGGGGTGGGGCTCGTAATCCCGACGGCGTTGATCACCGCACCGGCTATCAACAACCCCGTGCTGATGAGCATCGCCAGGTGGAAGGCGTCGGTCGAGGCGCTCCGAGACGCGGCGATCTGATTGTCCGGCACGCCCTCCGCCGGTTGATTGAGTGGTGCGATCTTCGCACGCACGACTGACGATGAGACATCGAGTCCGGGAACGCGCGCCGCCAGCTCGGCGTAGAACCCCGCCGTAATCGCCACGAAGATCAATGCGCCGGCCAATTGTGGTCCAATGCGCGAGATGGCGTTATTGATCGCCGAGGCGACCCCGGAATGGCGAACCGCGACCGCCGTCATCAGGCATGTCGTCAGCGGTGCGACCATGATAGAGATGCCGAGCCCGAAGACCACGAATCCCGGCAGGAAGTCGACCAAATAACCGACCGGAGGGATCAGGCTTCCAGGCTGCCCGGGACGAGCGACCCAGGCAGTGCTGTCGGCCGGCACTCGGGCGAGCCAGAGGATCCCCAGGGCCATGATGGCCGGCCCGATCGCCATGAACCAGCGCGCGCCGTAGCGTCCCGCCAACGCCCCGAAGCGCGATGACAGGAACACCAGGAACAGCGTACCGGGAATCGTGGCCAGGCCGACCGCCGCGGCGGTGTAGCCGAGCGTACCCTGCATGAACAACGGCGAGTAGTAGAAGCTGACGTAGAGGGCGCCGTAGATGAGAAACGTCGAGATATTCGTGACCGTGAAGTTCCGCGATCGGAAGAGATGAAGAGGAACCAGCGGGTTGGCGGAGCGCGCCATCAAGAACGGGAGGACGAGTGTCGCCGCGGCCCCGCCCGCCAGCGCAACATAGGCCAGTGAGTCCTGCCACTCGCGCTGCTGTCCATAGATCGCGCCAAACGCCAGCCCTCCGACGGCCACCGCCACGACAAAGGCGCCGAGCCAATCGAAGTGCCCTGACGCCTGCTCGTCACGGCTCTCCTGGACGTACCTGAGCGTGGCCCACAACGCGAAGACGACGAGCGGTACGTTCATCAGGAAGGCCGCGCGCCAGGAGATGGTGTCGACGAGCACGCCGCCGACGAATGGGCCCACGATAGTCGTCGCTCCGGACGCTCCGGCCCAGATGCCGAACGCGCGTCCTTGGTCCTCGCCCTCGAACGTGGCTGTGATCAACGAGAGCGACCCGGGCACCAGCATGGCGCCTGCCGCTCCCTGCAGGATGCGAAACAGGATCAGGAGTTCCGTAGTCGGGGCGAGCCCGCACAGCACTGAGGTGACGCCGAACCCGGCGAGCCCGAATGCAAACATCCGCCGGCGCCCATAGTAGTCGTTGAGCGCCCCGGCGAGGATCAGCAGCGCGCTCAGGGTCAACAGGTATCCGTTGTACACGTACGACTGCCCCTCGAGCACCCCAAAGAGGGAGGTTGGGAGCTCCCGACCCATCCTGGGCAAGGCGACGTTCACAATCGTCGAGTCCAGAAAGACGATGCCTGATCCGAGAATAGCCGCGATGAGCGTCCAGCGTTTGTATGTCACGATCAACTTCTCTTCCCCTTTCATCAACGGCGTCCTGCCGTGAAGGGCAGCACGTGCAAACGGGAGAAGTGTCGAGCCCATGGAGAACGACCGGTACGACATCGCCATTGTCGGCGGCGGCATCGTGGGAGTGGCCACGGCGCTCGCCCTGACCTCTCGGCACCCGGAGTTGCGCCTGGTCGTCATCGAGAAGGAACGCGCGACGGGCATGCACCAGACCTCGCACAACAGCGGGGTCATCCACTCGGGCATCTACTACCGGCCGGGATCCTACAAGGCGCGTCTCTGTGTGGAGGGAGCGCGTATGATGCGCGACTTCTGCGCGGAGCACGGTATCCCTGTGGATAGTTGCGGTAAGGTGATCGTCGCTACCGAAGAGCGCGAGCTGGCGGGTCTCGATGAGCTGTTTGATCGGGGCACGGCCAACGGTGTGCCGGGCTTGGAGAAGATCGGATCCGAGCGTCTTCGGGAGATTGAGCCGCATGCGGCCGGCCTGCGCGCGATCCACTCGCCCCAGACCGCCGTCGTAGATTATCGCAGCGTGGCCGATGCCATGGTCCGCGAGGCGCGACGGCGCGGAGCGCATGTCCTGACCGGCATGCAGGTCACCACGATCCGCCGAACGACCGAGACCCTCATCCTGCAGACCCCGCGGGCCGAGATTGCAGCGGGGCGTCTGGTCAACTGCGCGGGCCTGTATTCCGACGGCATCGCCCGCATGTCCGGGGCATCTCCCGACGTGCGCATCGTGCCGTTTCGGGGCGAGTACTATCTGGTTCGGCCCGAGCGCAGGGATCTGGTCCGAGGCCTCATCTATCCCGTGCCCGACCCTGAGTTCCCCTTCCTGGGGGTCCACTTCACGCGGACAGTCCACGGCGAGGTCGAGGCCGGCCCCAACGCGGTGCTGGCGTTCGCGCGCGAGGGCTACACGTGGAGTCGCGTGCGACCTACGGAGCTGCTTTCAACCCTTGCGTTCGCGGGCTTCTGGCACATGGCCCGTCGATACTGGCGGACCGGTTTGTACGAGGTCCTGCGTTCGCTCAGCAAGAGAGCCTTCGTGGCCGCGTTGCAGCGGCTCGTTCCGGCTATCCGGTCGGACGATGTGGGCCGAGGCGGGGCCGGAGTTCGAGCGCAGGCGGTTACACCGCAAGGGCTGCTCGTCGATGATTTTCGAATCCTGGAGTCCCCGCAGGCCATCCACGTCCTGAACGCACCATCGCCGGCAGCGACGGCCTCGCTCGCCATCGGCCGCCATATTGCGGGTCTAGCCGCCACCGCATTTGGGCTGAAGGTGGGAGCCGCCCCGGGCATCCGGTAGGGACTTTCGCCCGAGGAAATTGGGAAGAACCCTGGTGACGTGATGGAGACTCAGCGGCCGAGCGCTCAGCGATCACAGTCGTCCCCAGAGGTGAAGGCCACCTCTGTCTGGATTCGTGTCCTTCAGTTCCTCCTGGCCGTCCTGGTCATGGGCTTCCTTGCAGCCGGGCCCCAGGTCTGGGACGCGTTTGGGACGTTGCTGGACTATCTGCACCGCGCACGGACCGCGCCGCGCAACACGGTCACCACGTCGGTTGAACCGGCGGCAAGACCCGCAGCGACTCGGATCTCGGCGCCACAGCAGCCGCCGGTTGAGGCGGTCGCTCCACGTCCCGTTCTCCCGTCGCATCCGGTTGTCGCGCCCCCGGCCTATCCCCGGGCGGCTGAGCCGCCTGCGATTCGTACGAAACCGACGATTCGACCCAAGCCGGTCAGCAGTCCATCACCCGCGAAACCCAAGGCCAGGATAAAGGCGACGCCGCGTCCTGCTGCGGCAGTGGTGACCGCTCAGGCGCTTTCCACACCCGTGTCGTTGACTCCGAAGCAGTACTTCGAACGGTTGATGCGGGAAGGAAGCCAGCTCTACCAGACAGGCTGGTACGGCCCCGCGATGGGCCGTTTCAAGCAGGCCGCGCTCGTCATGCCCGGTTCGGCCAGCGCGCAGTTGTGGACGGCGCGGGCAGCCATCAGAGTCGGGCGCTACGACATCGCGCGGCAGGCGCTCGAGCGAACGATCGAAATCGCGCCCGCAAGCGACGCAGCCCGCGAGGCGCGGTCCCTGCTCGAGCAGGTCAACAAGTCCGGGGGATAGATCAGTTGAAGCGCTAGATCGCCACAGCGCTAGGTCGCCATCGCGCGCGTACAAATGTCGGCCGCACGATGCGGTCGAAGAGCTCGACCAGATGCGGATCCCACTGTGACTCAGAACCAAACCATAGAATCTGCAACGCCTCTTCGGGAGAGTACGCGGGCCGGTAGGGCCGGTCTATCGTCAGGGTGTCGTAGGCGTCGACGATGGCGATGATCCGCGCCCCAATCGGGATCGCATCGCGCGCAAGACCGTCGGGATAGCCCTGCCCGTCCCAGTGCTCGTGGTGACTCCTGACGATCGCGCTGATCTCAGCGCCGTCGGGCAGCGACCGGCACATCTCGGCACCCAAGACCGGGTGGCGCTTGATCTGCTCGTACTCCTCCGGTGTCAGCCGGTCCGCCTTTTGGAGTATCTCCTCCGGCACGCCGAGCTTACCGAGCTCATGCAGGAGCGCCGCCCTCTTGATGGTCGTGCGGGCTGGCTCGTCGAGAGCCGCCGCCGAAGCCAGTCGCAGACTGTGTCCGGCGACACGTTGCAGGTGCCCCTCCGGCCAGGGGCCCTGGACCTTGGCGGTTCGGGTGACTTCGGCCAGCGTGCTCTCGACGGCCATGGCGCATCCCCCTCTGACAGCGGCAAAAAATGAGCAAGAGGATTTCGCTGACTAGCACGAAACCCTCTTCGGCAACCCAGCCAACCCCAGAGGGGTTCTGTGGCTTTGCGTCCCCGCCTCGCAGCGGGTTTGCCTTTATCGTGGAGGCTTCAAAGCGTTTTCTTCCCAACTCAGGGTGACGTTAGACATGGACGACCAAATGAGGGCGTATCGAGCCGACGTCATCGGCAGCATGCTCAGGCCCGACGGCTTGCTGCGGGCGCGTGAGGAGCACCAAGCCGGCGGCATGCCCGATCCGGAGTTCAAGCGCATCGAAGACCGCGCCGTGGACGAGTGCGTCGCCATCCAGGAGCGGGCCGGCGTCGACGTGGTGACCGACGGTGAGCAGCGGCGCAGCGTCTTCGCCAGCCAGCTTGTCCAGGCCGCGGAGGGTTTTGACGTCGTGGCCAATAACCGCGTCGACTGGTTCACTCTCGATGGCCGGCGCGTCGATGACCCGGTCACCGTCGGGGTGGTGAGCCAGATCAAGCGCAAGCGCCACCTATCCGCCGAGGAGTTCTCATATCTTCGCGGCAAGACCACCCGGCCGACGAAAGTCACCATCCCCAGCCCGACCATGTACGCGTACTACTGGGTTCCGGATGTGTCGAATGCGGCATATCCTTCGATCGATGCCTACATGGCCGACGTGACTGATATCCTCAGGGACGAGGTGGCTGAACTGGTCCGGCTGGGCGCCGAGTACATCCAGATCGACGCACCCGAGTTCGGGATGCTGATCGACCCGCACCAGCAGGAGTGGTTCAGCCGGAGAGGGTTCAACCCCGAACGGATGATCGACGACGGCGTGGACATGATCAACGCAATCGTCGCGGGGCATCCAGGCGTGATCTTCGGCTTGCACATCTGCCGGGGAAACGACGCGAGCCGCTACATGGCGAAGGGAAGTTACGCGGCGATTGCCAGGAAGATCTTCCCACGCGCCCGCGTTCAACGCCTGTTGTTGGAGTACGATGACGAGCGGTCAGGGGATTTCTCGCCGCTGCGCGAGGTGCCTGACGACAAGGTGGTCGTGCTCGGCCTAATTACGACGAAGACGCCCCGCGAGGAAACGCTCACGGAACTGGGCTCGCAGATCGAGGAGGCCAGCGCATTCATGTCCCTCGAGCGACTGGCCGTGAGCCCTCAATGCGGCTTCGCGTCGGTGGCCCGCGGCAACGCGATCAGCTTCGAGGTGCAGGAAAAGAAGCTGCGCCTTGTTGCTCAGGTCGCGCGTATGATCTGGGGATAGACAAGATAGCGAGCCATCGCGTGGGGCCATCCGTCCGGTTTTCCCCGGTGGTCCGTCGCACGATCGCGCCGAACCCCTCTCTCATGACCGGCGCCGGAACCAACACATACCTGGTGGGCGCCGGCGACATCACCGTGATTGACCCGGGCCCGAATGACTCCGGCCATCTCGACACCATCCGCGATGCGCTTCGCGGCGATCGCGTTGTGCGGATCCTGCTCACCCATCACCACTCTGATCATGCGCCGGGCGCCGCCGGGCTGTCGACACGGACCGGCGCGCCGGTGATGGCGTTCCCGGAGATCCGCGACGGCGATCGCTTTGCGGACGGCGGCGTCACCCTCGAAGCCCTCCATACGCCCGGCCACGCGTCGGATCACCTCTGCTTCTTCCTGCACGAGGAGGAGGCGCTCTTCTCCGGCGACCTTATCATGAGCGGGTCGACTGTCGTGATCGCGCCGCCCGACGGCGACATGGCGGCGTACCTCCGCTCGCTCGACCGCATCCGGCAGCGGCAGCCGTCGCAGATCTATCCCGGGCACGGCGACGTGATCGAATCACCTGCGGCGGTCATTGAGGAATACATTCAGCACCGGCGCGCACGCGAGCGTCAGGTACTTGAGGCGCTGGCGAGCGGGCCTGCCAGGATTCCTGACCTCGTCTCACGCATCTATGTCGATGTACCCGCGGCGCTTCATCCACTGGCGGCGCACTCCGTCTACGCGCACCTGATTAAGCTGAGAGCCGAAGGCCTGGTTGCAGGCAGCGACCGAGAATCCGTGTGGAGGTTGCCATGAGACGTTCGACGCCCACCCTGACGCCTGACGAGGCACGCCAGCTCCATGATGCGGCGCTGGTGATTGACAGCCAGCAGCCGCCGGCCACGAACGGGTTCTTGTTCACGCAGCCGATGCGCGAGGTGCTGGCCGACTACGTCCTGCGCGGGATGACGCGTGAAGAGGTGGCGCCGCTGATGGTGGAGATGGCGGCGAGGGAGATCCAGACGTCCGTGGACGCCCGGCAGGCGTACCTCGATCTCTGGCGCCGCTCGGGCGTGACGGTGGCGTGCGGCACCTACTCGGGGTCGATGCGAATCAGCGACGCCTTCGAAGCCGCGACCAAGCGAATCGCGCAGGCATACGCGTACATTGACGCGCTTCGCGGCGAACTGATCCTGGTGCGCGAGGCGGCGGACATCGAGCGCGTGCACCGTGAGGGGAAGCGCGGCCTTATCATCGACTTCCAGAACACCACGCCCTTCGGCGACACCCTGGACCGGATCGAGCACTTTCACAACCTGGGCGTCCGCATGGTGCAGCTTACCTACAACCTGCGCAACCTGGTCGGCGACGGCTGCACAGAGGCGCATCAGGGCGGTCTCTCATACTTCGGGCGTGACGTCGTGCACCGCCTCAACGAGCTGAAGATCCTCGTGGACGTCAGCCACTGCAGCGAGCAGGTCGGCTGGGATGCGCTGAAGATCTCTGGAGCGCCGATCGTCGTCTCTCATTCAACCAGCAAGGCTGTGTGCTACCACGACCGTGGCAAGAGCGACGAACTGGCGAAGGCGGTGGCCGACCGCGGCGGGTTCTTCGGCGTCGTCGTGATCCCCGGGTTTCTCTCCGAGTCCAAAGAGCCGACGCTCGATGACTTTGCGCGCCATGTCGAGCATCTGGTGGATGTCTGCGGCATCGATCACGTCGGCATCGGTACGGACAAGGCCGGGCCTGGGCCCGGCACCGACTCCCTTGTCGAATATCCAAAGACGATGCCCAACCGCCGGCCGGGGACCTTCGACTGGACCGGATTCCGGTCCGACGAGCACCGGTTGACGCCGGACTACCATCTGAATGGCTATGAAGACTTCGGGGATTGGCCCAACCTGACCGTGCACCTCGCGCGGTGGGGCTTCAACGAGGAGGAACTGCGCAAGCTGCTGGGGGTAAACTACTTGAGAGTCTTCCGCGACGTCGTCGGCTGAGACGGCGGGGAGCGCCCGGGTGTCCCGATCCAAAACGCTCGTCGTGCTGGGTGTCATGCTCAGCATCTTTCTGGCCGCCATGGAGGCTACCGTGGTGGCCACAGCCATGCCGACCATTGTCGGCCAGCTCGGCGGGCTCTCCATCTATAGCTGGGTGTTCTCAGGATACCTGGTGGCGTCGACCACGACAGTGCCCATCTTCGGGAAGCTGTCCGATCTGTTCGGCCGCCGTCCGGTCTATGCGATCGCCATGGCGCTGTTTCTCAGTGGTTCGCTGCTGTGCGGGTTGGCGGAGAGCATGACGCAGTTGGTTGTATTTCGCGTCGTGCAGGGACTCGGCGCCGGCGGGGTGTTGCCGCTCGCCTTCACGATCATCGGCGTTCTGTTCGGCTACGAGCAGCGGGCTTGCATGCAGGGATTCTTCGCCGGCGTCTGGGGCGTCTCGTCGATCATCGGCCCACTGCTCGGCGGTTTCCTGGTGGATCAGATCTCCTGGCGCTGGATCTTCTACGCCAATGTGGCGCCGGGCATACTCGCGGCGGCGTTGATCTGGTTCTTCTTCGTCGATGATCCGAGGGCGCAGGAATCGCGGCCGGTCCCTGTGGACTATCTCGGGGCAGGTGTGCTCACGTTTGGCGTGGTGGCGCTCCTGCTTGGACTCTTCGGCCTTCGGACGCCGGCCGGATGGGTGCTGCTCGCGCTGGCAGCCGGGTCCTTCATGCTCCTGTCGAGGGTCGAGCGCCGGGCCGCCGACCCCGTGCTCCCTCTCCCGCTGTTTCGCGACCGCCTGTTCTCGGTCGCCACCGTGCATGGCTTTCTGTCTGGCTGCGCGCTGTTCGGCGGCCTGGCCTTCGTGCCACTGTTTGTGCAGGGTGTCCTGCGGACCAGCGCCACGGCGGCAGGCGCGACGCTTTCGCCGTTGATGCTCGGCTGGGTCGCCGCCAGCATCACAGGGAGCCGGCTGATGCTGCGCATCGGCTTCCGTATCCTGGCCGTGACCGGGATGACCTGTCTCGCCGTCGGCACGCTCCTGATGTCGCAGATCGGCGTCCAGATCGGTCAGCACGCCCTCATGGCCTATCTGGCGTTGATGGGCGTCGGGATGGGGCTGTCGGTTCCCTCGCTGATGATCGCGGTGCAGACCGCCGTATCGAGGCGCGATCTGGGCACGGCGACCTCGACGCTGCAGTTCAGCCGGAGCATCGGCGGCGCGCTGGGGGTCAGCGTGATGGGCGTGGTGCTGGGCCTACGGATCGCCGCTACGCTCAGGGCCGCCGGCGTCGATCCGTCGACCGTGTCGCTCAATCGTCTGGTCGATCCGCTGGCGCGCATGTCGGCCGCCGCGGGGCTTGATGGCACGCTGCGCGCCGCGCTGGCCGACGGCGTCCGCGGCGTTTTCGTGGTGGCGTTCATCGCGGCCGCGCTCGGCCTCGCCGTCACGGTGATGGCCCCGGGCGGTCGACTATCACATATAGCGGCGCGGCGCGCTGATCTGGATGCCGCGGCGCGCGCCGAAGAACACCGCATCCGGCTGGTCGGCGATGAGACCCCAGTCGCTTAGCCGAAGAGCCGCGCCTTCTTCATGAGGGCGCGCAGCGTCGTCACTTTTCCCACGTGATAGCCTCGGTGGTAGACGAGGAAGGTCAGCATCTCTCCCACGTTGCGGTACCGGGGTGAATCGATGGGCGTGGCCGCATCGACGGTTTCGGCGATCGCCTTGACCGTCTGCTGCGATCGGTTCAGGGCGTCCGTGACCTCGCGCAGGGGTGGGTAGTTTGCCTCCCCGCCCGTCCCGGCCTTGAACAGATCCTCGTACCCCGAGGGTGTCGCCGAACGGTCGTCGACGCGTCTGGCGAACATCGCATCGACTAGGGCTATGTGCCCGACCTGCCAGATGATCGGCGTCAGGCCATCCGGCGATCTCCGGGCTTCGTCCTCGGTGAGATCCTCCAGGCACTTGTGCATTCTGGTGTGAGTCGCATCGAGTCCGTACAAGAGCGTCTCCCGCACAGGCTTCTCTCCTCTCAAAGTTGCAGCGCTGTCCGGCGCTCCCCACTGGAGAACTGGCCCGTTCGTCGGCTCCGGCAGGCTCAGTACGTCGCCCGCCCGCCCGAGATATCGAACACCGCGCCGGTGCTGAACGAGCACTCCTCCGAGCAGAGCCACGCGACCAGGGCGGCAACCTCTTCCGGACGTCCTACCCGCCCCACCGGAATGCGGGAAACCATGTACTCCACGTGCTGCGGCGAGACCTGCTTCAGGATGTCCGTTTCAATCACGGCGGGCGTGACGGCGTTGACCAGGATGCCCTCCCGGGCGACTTCCTTGGCCAGTGCCTTGGTCAGCCCGATCACGCCGGCCTTTGCGGACGAGTAGGGGAGGGCGTTCGGATTGCCTTCCTTCCCGGCGATCGAGGCGATGTTCACGATGCGGCCATATTTGCGCTGCCGCATGAGGGGCAGGACCGCGCGGCAGCAGTAGAAGACCCCGGTGAGATCGAGCGTCAGCACCGCGTGCCAGGCGTCGTCGGTCATCTCCCAGGTCGGTACGGACGGCCCGTGAATGCCGGCGTTGTTGACCAGGATGTCCAGGCCGCCGAGGCGCTCGACGGCGGTCCCGACGCCGGCGTTCACCGACGCGGAATCGGTCACGTCGAGCCGCAGCGCGACCGCGTGATCGCCGAGACGGTGCGCTTCGGATTGCGCCCGTTCGAGGTCCACGTCCGTTAGCGCCACACGTGCGCCTTCGGCCGCCAGGCGCTGCGCAATGGCCAGCCCGATTCCCCGCGCGGCACCGGTCACGAGCGCGCATCGTCCTGAGAGCCGCATCGCGCTTGCCGCCGTCATGCACGCCTCCCCATACGCTTGCCCAGGAACTCAGACGCCCTGCAGCGCGCGGATATACCGGATCTGCCCCGCGTGGTAGATGTCATGCGTCGCCATGCGCATCAGGCGGATCGCCAGCGGCTGGTCCGGGTAGCCCGTGTAGGTTGGAATCGGACGCGCACACGCGGCCTCGTCAAGCGCCTGGGCACGTCTTTTGATCTGCTCAGTGATCTCGTGAAGCGACCGCACGTCGGCCTGCCAGGCCGCATCGTCTCCGGAGACTTCCTGCCAGTCAGCCCGCTCGAGGGCCGTTTCGTCCTGCGCCTTCCCCTCCCAGCCATCAAGCAGGCCTCGCTTCCAGAGGATGACGTGCCGGACGATCTGCCAACTGGAGTGCCGCGCGGGAGATGGTTTCCAGGCTGCCTGGCTGGCGTTGAGTCCCTCCATGGCCATCGACAGCGGCGGTTGCCATGTCTCCTTTTCAAAGGTGACCATGAGATGGTCGAGCAACAGTTCCTTGACGGTCATCCTGGACACCCCGCGTTTCGGCATCGTTGGAACTGGCGCGCCTTCGACGCTGACTTCTCGCAGGAACACGCCGATCCTGTACCGCGGCGCGGGGAAAAGACGGCGCCGCCGTCGAACGTACGATGTCATGAGCGCGAAAGACAAACAGGCGATGCCCTACGGGTGGGGGCGGGTCTCGTACGCCCACGAGGATCGACTCCCATGGATGAACCTCCCGTTTCCCGTTGAGGAGTACCGCGAGCGCCTCGATCGAGTGCGACGCGAGATGGCGCGTGAGGGCCTCGACTGTCTGGTTGTGCTCGGCAACCGAGCCGACAACTCCAACATCCGCTACCTGACGAACTTCGAGGACTTCTACGGCGGCGAGACGGTGGTTGTCGTGCCGGCCGTCGGCGAGCCCGGGTTCACCACGAACGCCGTCATGCACGGCGAGCCGATGCACTCGGGCATCCAGGACTGCTGGATGGCGGATGTCCGCTGCGCAGCGGCGCCTCGCACCGTCACGGGGAGCGCGCAACCCGCCACCATGTTCGATCACGTCGAGGATTTCATCCGAGAGCGGGCCTGCGCGCGCGGCGCGATCGGCCTCACCGGAGAGTTCAACGTCGAGGGGCTCCACGCGTTTCTGGTCAAGACGTTCCCGCAGGCGACGGTGACGCGCGTCCCGCAGATCCTGCGGGGTCTCCGGGCGATCAAGAGTCCCCGCGAGATCGACGTGATGCGCAAGGCTGCTCACCTGGCTGATGTGGGGATGCAGGCGGCCATGGACGCGGTGGCCCCCGGCGCCAGCGAGTTCGATCTGGCGGCCGAGGCCAACTACGCGATGTTCAAGGCCGGCGCCGAGCATCCGGCGTTCGCGATTGCGCTCGCCGCCGGTCCGCGCTCGGGGTTCAAGCACATGGCGCCGACGAACTATCGCGTGCAGGACGGCGACATCGTATACATCGATGTGGGCGGCCGGTACATGGGCTACTACAGCGACTGCTCGCGGCAGCGCGTCTGCGGCACGCCGGCTCCCGAGCAGCGCCGGTTCATGGAGACGCAGATTCGCATTGTCGAAGAGGTCACACGTGCCGCACGGCCCGGCGCCGTGATCGGCGGTCTGGCCAACATCGGCATCGCCATCGCCCGCGACGCGGGGTATGAAGACTATCTGTACTTCCGCGGCCACGGCATCGGATGCGCTACGCATGACCTTCCGTCGTTCGCGCCGGGCAATCCCGCGGCGCTGCAGGAAAACATGATCTTCGCGTTCGAGCCCATGCTCGTACGCAAGGAGTTTGGGACGGCCTGCTGGGAAGATATGTGGTGGGTGACGTCCACCGGTGTCGAGCGTCTGAACCGCTGTCCGTTCCGCTGGTGGTAGCACACTCAATAGATCGTCTCAGATAGGAGGCGCACACGCATGGCGAACGTTGCATTCTTCGGACTGGGTACCATGGGCGAACCGATGGCCGGGCACCTGCAGGGGGCCGGCTATCAGGTCGTCGTGGTCCCGCATCGCTCTCGAGAGCCAATCGAGCGCCTCAAGGCGAAGGGCGCACGCGAAGCCGCGACGCCGGCCGAGGCCGCGGGGCAGACCGAGGTCGCGATCCTGGTCGTGCCGACCGCGGTCGACGTCGAAGATAGACTCTTCGGGCCCTCAGGCCTCGCGACGGCGATGCGGCCGGGTTACACCGTGATCGACATGGGCACGAGTAACCCGCCGGACACGCGCCGGCTCGCGGCCCGGGTCATCTCCCAGGGCGGCCGGTTCCTCGACGCGCCGGTCACCGGCGGCCCAAAGGGCGCGCGCGAGGCGACACTCACGCTCATGGTCGGCGGCGATCCGGCCACGCTGGAGGCCGTACGGCCGCTGCTCTCCGCAATGGGGAAACTCATCTATCATTTCGGCGATGTGGGCGCCGGCCACACGGCGAAGTGCATCCAGAACCTGATCGGCATCGTGGCCAACGCCGGCATCGCCGAAGGATTCGTCCTGGCCGCGGCCGCCGGGCTCGACCTCAGCACGTTCTTCCAGATGCTCACCACCTCGACGGCCAACAGCCCGGCGTTGCAGTCCGTCGTCCCCAAGGTGTTTGCGCGCGACTTCGACTCGGTCAACTTCCGGCTGGACTGGTCATACAAGGACATCAAGCAGGCCACCGCGCTGGCCCGCGAGCTGAAGGTGCCAATGCTCGCATCCAACGGCGCGGTGGAGTTGATGCAGCTCGCGCGGGCCGCGGGCTTCGGGCATCAGGACAGCACCGCGATTATCCGGGGACTGGAGCAGGCGCTGGGGATCGAGATCCGCGGCGAGGTGAAGAAGGACGGCGCCTGAGGTTGCATCTCTATCGCAGGTCCGTGCCGAACGGGTCGATGAGTTCGTAGTGCTCGCGCACCCATTGGGTGAGATGCGTGCCCTGCCGCGCCCTGATCGCGTGGAAGGCAGGATCGGATTCCTGCCGGGCGCGGATCTGCTCGCGCGCCTCCAGACTCGAGTAGGTACAGCCCCAGATCACGTCGGGCAGACCTTCGGGGCTGATGCCGGCCTGCGTGCGCGCGGGCACCCAGATCGTGCCGGCCGGCACGCCGAGGTCCACCAGGCGCCGCGAAGCCTCGATCCGCGTCTCGAGTACTTTGTCCCGCAGTCCAGGTTTCGCGAAGTACCGTTGATGCACGAGGATCATGACCCCCTCCAATGTGTCGATCTCGGCGCTCATCTTTCGCGATCGACGACGTCGCCGCTGACCACACCGCAATAACGGGTTAAGAAGAGCGCGACGGACTCGATACCGCGGCGTAG
Organism: Armatimonadota bacterium; assembly: GCA_052387355.1. Taxonomy (GTDB): domain Bacteria; phylum Sysuimicrobiota; class Sysuimicrobiia; order Sysuimicrobiales; family Humicultoraceae; genus JBQTJG01. The sequence goes on from JBQTJG010000332.1 coordinate 35,258, forward strand.
TTCGTCCACAGGAAGGCACTCGTGGGGGCTGTGAGCGAGATACATCGCGCCCGGCCCGAAGTTGATCGCAGGAATCCCACCGGCATTCGTCAGGTGCCGGCCGTCGGTCCCCGCCGACAGGGCCTCGACCCGCGCCGCACCGGTGCCGAGATCCGCGACAGCCTGAGCCAACGTCGCCACCGCGGGATGTCCAGGATCGGTCACAGCAGGCTCGAAGGCGCCCGGCCGCCATGTGATGTCAGGCGGATGGTGGCGAAGCCAGGGGTCAGCCATTGTGACTTGTTGCAGCGCGGCTTCGACGACGGGCCGAACGGCTGCCAGTCGCTCCTCGCCGATCAATCCGACGCCGTAGTTCACGTCACAGACATCCGGCACCGAGCGGCCGGTCGCGCCCACTGGGCCGCCGCTGAGGCCCATCAGATTCCACACGTGCCCCTCGGGCAGCGGCGCCCACAACGGATGCATTCGCACCCGTTCCAGTTCGTCGCGCAGATGGTCGAGCGCCTCGACGTACAGCCAGGCCTTTCGGATGGCATTGACCCCTCGCCAGCCCTCACCGGGATGGGCCCGGCGGCCGACGACGCGCAGGTGCAGCGCCATCGCGCCGCGCGACGCCGGGCAGATGCGCAATCCGGTTGGCTCGCCGACGATCGCGGCCGTCGCGGTGTACCCTCGACCCACGCACTCCAGGACGCCGGCGCCGCCCCATTCCTCGTCTACGACCGATTGCAGCATCACGCTGCGCCGCAGGCGGACCCCTGCGTGCCGCAAGACCATCACCGCGCCGAGGAACGTGAAGAGGCAGCCTTTGGCATCGGCCGATCCCAGACCGAAAATCTCACCATCGGCGAGCACGGCGCCGAACGGCGGACGCGCCCAGCCGCCAGGGTCCCCCGGCGCCACGGTGTCGGCGTGGCTGTTGAGGATCAGGTGCGCGGAATTGCCGGTGGCGGGCTCAGCGCTCGGCACCCAGGCGATGACGTTTGGCCGGTCTCGGAACCCCTCGGGTCGTATTGTGTCTTTCAGGCGGGGGAAACGGTCGACGAGCGCATCGGCGTCAGGCTCCCAGACCTCGACGCGACATCCCAGTTCACGGAGCTGCCGTGCGAGAGCCCTTTGAAACGCGGCTTCGCCAGCGCTGTCGCCAACGGATGGGTTCACACTGGGCGTTCGAATCCCCTCGCGCAGCCGCTCGACGACGACGTCGATGACCTCCGCGGTCGCCTGCCGGATCGCGTCGATCATCTTGGTGTGAAATGTCAGAAGTACGCCAGCAGCCGGCCTGCCGCAATCGTAGCCGTCCATAACGTGAGGGATACGATGGCCGCGACTTTCCCGCCCAGAGGGGCCGGCCTATGCTGGTTCCAATGCTGGATCGACTTCACGGTTCGTCCATGGAAGAAGAAGGTGTTGAGGATCGCCACCGCGATCAAAGCGAGCTTGATGCGAAAGACGGGACTTGTCCCCCAATCTTCGTCATCGGCCATCCCCTCGGCGGCGGGCAATCTAAAGGAAGCGTGCTGCGCCCGCGCAAGAGTTTCACGCTGACTTCAGGGTATCCAACCTGCAGCAGATGGTCAAGGAGAGCCGGTGTTGGGAACTCTTGTTGTGGCTGGATGTGTAAGATGAATCTCCGCGCAGCCTTCGGCTTGGCCGGGGTCTTGCTAGGAGTGATCGCGGGCACGGCGCCGGCGGGCGGTATTCCGGCAGAGCCTGCATCTGGAGCACCGCTCTCCCTTAAACGGAAGAGCGACGCGGTGGGAGGCAAGACGTTCGCGGTGAGGATCGTCACCGTCTCTCTGGCGGAGTATCGCCTGAGAGTTGGTCTGGCGCAGGGACGGGTCGGAGCTACCGAGCCGCTCGAGTCGATCGCCCGGCGCTACGGCGCCGACGCGGCGATCAACGGGTGCTTCTTCAATGCCTACATCCAGGGTCCAATCAAGGCACCCTATCATCACATCATCACCCGTGGGCGCCTGGTTCACACTGGCAATACGGGTACGACGCTGGGCTTCGATGCCGCGGGAAGGTACGCGATGGAGCGCGTGCGCCTCAGTCTGCTTGGAGGCCTCGACGACCGCTGGGTCTATCCGGACAACTGGTACGCATATTTTCTGAACCACCCGATTGAGTCATCGAATGCAGCCGTGATCTATACTCCGCATTGGGCGGGAGACCGCACGCCCGCCATGGGCCTCAAGGTCGTCGTGCGCGCGGGCGCTGTGGCGGTCGTCGGAGAGGGAGCGTACCCAGTGCCTTCCAATGGGTACGTCCTCGCCCTCGCCGGCCGGGAGCGCTACCTGGCGGGGCGCTTCCAGATCGGGAGGCGGGTGTCGTATCGGCTGGTCATCCGGGCCCCACATCCGGAGTTCTGGGAACAGGTTCAAGAAGCGATCGAGTGCGGGCCCCGGCTGCTGCGAGCGGGCGAGGTGAGCGTCGACGCGCTCGCGGAAGGCTTCTCGCATCCGAAGATCGTGACCCTGTCCAGTCAACGAAGCGCAGTCGGGATGACGCGCAGCGGTATGCTGCTGCTCGTTACGTGCGCGAACGCGACCATTGTCGAGCTCGCCGGTGTCCTGCGGGCGCTCGGCGCCTATGATGCGATGAACCTCGATGGCGGCGCGTCCAGCGGCCTTTGGGCTCAAGGCCGGTATGTGGAGGGGCCAGGCCGCGATATCAGCCACGCACTGCTGATCTTCAGGCCGTGAAGCTTCGACATTCCAGTGCGCCGCGCACTGCCGGGGATCGGGGATACCCTTACGTGGTGGCCGCCTCCCAGGCCCGGATGAATGCCGCCATCGCCGCGACGAAGGCCTCAAACAGTTCCTTCCCCCGCTCGACCGAGCCCAGCGCAGGATCGCCGTACGTGATGCAGCCGTTCGAGGAGATCTCGTGGACCTCAGGCAGCTTCAGCGTGACGTACCGCAGCAGGCCGGGATCTTGCCGCACCTGCGCGAGCAGCCGCTCCCGCCAGGGGTCAAGCGTCATGACCGGCTTCTGGATATGCTCGCGGCGCACCAGCGCCGTCTGCTGGTAGAGCATCGACGACGTCTCGCCGATCCCGGCGTGGATATCGAGTTTGTCGATCTCCGCGGTCAGATAGATTTTCCGCAGTTCGGCGATGCCGAAGAGCATGGCCGAAGCGGTCGTTTCCTTCGTGATGCGGTAGACCGCATACGACAGCGTCGCCTCGTTTCCCCCATGGCCGTTGCTCAGCAGGATGCGGCGGAACCCATGGTGCGCCAGCGATGCTGCGGTCTCTATGACGACCCGGATGAAGGTATCTTCGGTGAGCGTCATGGTTCCGGGGAAGGCCATATGGTGCGCCGACAACCCCGGGAACAGCACCGGCGCGCACAGCGCCTCAGACACGCGCGCCGCCGCCCTCGCCACGGCGATCGCCCCGAAGGTATCGGTGCCAAGCGGCAGGGCGGGCCCGTGCTGCTCGACGGCACCGAAGGGGATGATGATGGTCGTGGACGTGCGGAGGTGATCCTTCACCTCCGGCCAGGTCAGGTGAGGAAGATAGTGAGGATCCTTGGGTTCGTGGAGTTGGACCATGAAGCTTCCTGTTCTTCCTGCCGCACCAGGAACCCCCTTCTGCCCGTTGTCCAGGCGGTATAAGGATCCAGAAAAAAGGGTATGATCAGTGGTAGGAGTCTCACGTGATCGCGCAAGTCCTCGCTTCTCTTGGCCTACTCCTGGCGGTGGTTGTGATCCTGGCCAGCGCTTTCATTGTGTACGCGACCGTGCGCTGGATTCTCAGGGAACGAGCACGCCGCCAGTCTGCTCCTTCTCCGAGTCACCAGGACCGCGGTAAGGGCAGCCAACATGATGTATGACCAGGAAGATCGTGGAGGGTCGCGTGAATCCTAAATTAGGAGCGGACGACTTTCATCCGCCCGGCAAGCCCTTCTTTAATCTTCCCGAAGGTCGCTGCCGCGGCCCCAGAAAGCAGCCGCGCGTCGCTGCCCGCCGACACGAATCGGAAACCTTGATCGATACGCTGCAGGACCTCATCGGCGCTGCTTGCCATATACCCCGCGGCGATGCCGTGTCGCTGTGTTGCTTTGAGGATGCGGTCAACAGCCTCGATGTACTCCGGTTGATCGAACTGCCGGAAGAGGTTCAGGTTCGCTGAGAGGTCGTTCGGACCGATAAAGAGCACATCGACCCCCGGAACGGCCGCGATCGCGTCGACATTCTCAAGCGCCTCGGCCGTCTCGATCTGACAGATCACCAGCACCTGGCTGTTCCACGTCGCGAAGTACTTCTCAAGATCAGCCCCGTACCGGTTGATCCGACTGCCGGCGACCCCCCGAGTCCCCCGCGGAGGGTACATGGCGCCCGACACGGCCGCCTGCGCCTCCTCAACGGTATTAACGAGAGGAACGATCACGCCATAGGCGCCGCGATCGAGCGCCTGCTTGATGAGCCCCTGATCGTTGGCCGTGACCCTGACCAATGGCACGACGTCGGTGCCCTTCATGGCGCGGAGGAGATCCTCGACCCGCTCGCCCTGTGTCGGGCCGTGCTCGGTGTCGATGAGCAGCCAATCTGGCTGGAAGGACGCCAGGAGTTCGACGACGGAGGGCGACGGCAGGCTCACCCATTGGCCGACGGCGGGCAGGCCCTGCTTGAGACGGTGCTTGACAAGATTGTCGAACATGAATGGCCGCACCTCCGGCGGGCGGGACTCTCACGATGGACGCGCTCGGGAAGCCTCGCAGAAGAGTACTACCCCGTTGCCGGCGACGATCCCTCTTAGCCCGGGTGGCGCTTCTGTGACGCGCAGGCCGGACGCCGTGACTGTCGAACATGCCCGACGATGCGGCCCGCCCGGCTTCGCTTCGACCGCGGCTCTCTGCGCCTGGACGTCCCCAGGACCACAAAGGTCCCGCCCTACCTGATGTGGGATGACCGCGTACACGCCTGGCGCACCGAAGCGCTTCGTTACCTCCAGATCCGGGAAGATGCCGCGAGGTACCGTCTACAACTTGCGGACGAAGCGGAGAAGTTCTTCGACTGCCCGCCGCTTAACCCCGCGCTCCCGCCGCTGCGGCCAGACCAGCAGGCTGCTGTCAACGCCTGGGAGCACGCCGGCTGTCGGGGCGTCATCGTGAAACCCACGGGCACCGGAAAGACCGAGATCGCGCTCGCCGTCATCGCCCGGCACCTCGTTTCAGCGCTGATCGTCGTGCCGCTCCGCGATCTGATGTATCAATGGCAGCGGCGGATCAGGCACGCACTGGGACGCGACGCCGGGATTCTGGGGGACAACCGGCGAGAGGTCTGGCCCATCACCGTTACCACGTATGACAGCGCCTACATCCACATGAGAGAGATCGGCAATCGCTTTCGACTGATCGTCTTCGACGAGGCGCACCACCTGCCGGCGCCATCGCTTCGGGAAGGCGCGCTCGACTGCCTGGCCCCGATGCGGCTCGGTCTCACCGCGACCCCCTGGCGGGCCGACGGCCAGGACCGGCTGCTGGAGCAGCTCATCGGTCCCGTCGTCTATCAGGAGCAAATCTCTGAGGCGAGAGGCCGGACGCTGGCGAACTACACGGTCATCCGCGTGCCGATCTACCTCAGCGACGAGGAGCAGGCCGAGGTCGATGTGCTCTCACGACGTGTACGCGCGTATGTGGCTCACCGCCGGCGTGAGGCGCCGCAAGGGCGACCGCCGGGCGCGGCCGGGCGGAACGGCGCCCGCACCTTTGATTGGACGCACGATCTGGCCAGGCATGCACGCACCGACCCTGAGGCCAAGGCCATTCTTCGGGCGTACCGGCGCAAGCTGGCGATCATCCACCGCTCAACAGAGAAGCTCCGCGTGGTCGAAGACATTCTGCACCTCCACCCTGCTGAGCAGTGTGTCATTTTCACCGCCTCCAACCGCATGGCGCTCGACGTCTCGGCGCGTTTTCTTATCCCAGCCCTCACCTCCCATTCGGATAAGCAGGAACGGAACGTCGTCCTTGATCTGTTCGCGCAGGGGAAGCTTCGTGCGCTGGTCGCCTGCGAGGTGCTCAACGAGGGTTGGGATGCGCCGGCCGTGAAGGTCGGTGTGGTGCTGGGAGGAGAGAAGGGCGCGAAGGAAGCGGTGCAGCGCATTGGCCGGCTGCTCCGCAAGTCCGGTGACCGCACCGCGCGCCTGTACGAGGTTGTGGTTCAAGAGAGCCCGGACGTCGCCAGGGCGCGGCGGCGGAGCCGCACCGATGCTTACCAGACAGCAACGCGTCTATCACTGGATCAAGCCAGGCAGCTCGATCTCTTCTGATCGGCTGGAAGGCGAGTGCCTGCCTCATCTTGCCCGGGCGATCGCCGTCTACCGCCGGATGACCGGTCGCCATCTCGGCCGCGTGCGCGACGCGGCACGGGCGGCCCTCCAGGCGCTCCGGCCCGAACAGATCGAGGCGATCATCAAGCTCCTGGATGATGCGGCCACGTACGAGTGGCCCCCCGGATCGCAGCAGGCATCATCGAGACTGCGCGTGTTCGAGGCAGCCGGCCTGGAACATCCGGTGTTGGACCGCGCGCGGGCCGGCATCCTGCTGCGATCGAGACTAGGTGCTCTCCCCAGCGACGTCGATGACGCCGTCCCACTGCTGTATGCTGACTACCCCGAGTTTCACCGCCTGCGGGCCTTCCCGATCGGGTACTCAGCCGATGAGCTGTGGGCCGACTATGATCTCGCCCAGGCCCAGGCGCTGCTCTATGATGCGGTCCGGGTGACGGTGGACGCCACCGGTGACTTCAGGCACATCGTCCAGTACGCGCGTCTCTCGCGCCTGCTCCACCGGATCGAGCGGCTGCGAGGAGGCGGATACCGGCTCGTGTTCGACGGACCCAACTCAGTGCTCAGACACACGCATGCCTACGGCGTCGACTTCGCCAGATTTCTGGGCGCGCTCGTCCAGGCCCAGGGCTGGCGGATGACGGCGGCGATCACCCTCCGGAAGGGCTGGCGTCCGGCCACATTTTCGCTCTCCGACGCCGACGGGCTCCGCTCGCGAGTACCCGCGCCCGCGCTGTTCGACTCCCGGTTGGAGGAGACGTTCGCGCGTAAGTTCGGGAACGAGCGCCAGGGTTGGCGCCTGGCGCGCGAAGCGGTGATCCTGGAGGCGGGCGAGGCCCTGATCGTCCCCGATTTCGTCTTCACGCATGAGGACGGCACCCACGCGGCGCTGGAGATCGTGGGCTACTGGACGCCTGAGTATCTGGAGGAGAAGTTCGCCAAGCTTGCCCGGGTGCGGGCCCCGAATCTGATCGTGGCTGTCCGGAGAGCGCTCGCCGTCCAGGCAGGCAGTCTTCCTGCCACAGTCCTGCCTTTCGCCAGTGGGATTCTCCTGCGGGACCTGATGCCCCGGCTGGAGGCGTTCAGGCGTTCCTGAAACCCCGTGAACGTTTTGACCCCCTCCCGCAACTAACAGGGCAAACGGCAGGCCGATCCTCGTGCAGGGATTCTACGCGCTGCGTGACAGGTACTCGCATCGATGGGAAGATCAGATGCGTGCCGCTAAGGTTTCCGGGTGATCCCGTCAGACGGAAACCGCTCGTCGAAGGTGTAGACGACTGACACCTTTCTGGATCGGGCGGCCGCCCAGATGAGCGCATCCCCAAAGGAGATCCGCGCGGACTTCCTGCACATCAGCAGACCGAGAATCATGTACTCTTTCTCAGCACCCAGCGAGATGATATTTCGTCGCTGCACAAGCGCGGCGAGGGCGTCCACCACAGCCGCACGCGATACACGATAGACGGTGGTGAGCACGTAGGCCGTCTCAACGATGCCGACGTCGGTCACGCGCAATTGAAGGTTGCTGTCGATCATCTCGCGCGCGAGGTTGGCTGTCTTTGGAGGCTGCCCGGTCAGGTAGCGAATCATGAAGGAAGCGTCCAGGACCCCGCTGAGGTCCGTCATCTTTTCCGCCTCATTCCCCGACGAAGGGGAACGCGACGGACGCGTCGTGACGCCGATGCGGGCGGGAGTGTCGTCCGCTCCTCTTGCATCCTGGCAGCCGCTTGCCACGCCTGCTCCTTAATAGCAATCCACTCCCGGGCAGGGACATCCTTCGGCGTGTGCTTGGCAAGGATTCCAAAGAGCGATTCCGTGTGATCCGGCGGGATGAACCGGATCTCAACCCGGTCATCGACCAGCGTCTGGATTGCGACGGCTCCTGGCGCCACCCGCAGCCGGTCGCGGATGGGCTTCTCGATAACGATCTGGCCCTTAGATCCCACAATCGTCGGCATGAGGGCCCCTCCTGAGAGAAAGTATAACAAAACCAAGGATTCATACTCAAGGCCAGTGGATGGAATACGACAGGGAGTAGGGTCAGCAAGGACAACCTGGGTCTCTGGCCCGGCGCGATCAGAAGTAGTTGGACGTGATCCCGCCGTCCGCCGTGAGCACCGATCCATTGGTCCAGGATGATTCGTTTGAGGCCAGATACATCGCCAGATAGACGATGTCTTCGGACCGGCCGAAGCGGCCCATCGGGATGCGCGCCAGGCGCACGCTCCGCGCCTCGGGGTTGGCCAGCAACCAGCTCGTCAAGAGGGGGGTCTCGATCGGCCCCGGACAGATGGCGTTCGTGCGGATGCCTTTGGGGCCAAACTGCACGGCAAGGGACTTCGTCAAGGCGATCACGCCGCCCTTACTCGCCGTGTACGCGTCCTGGGGCACCGTGCACCCGACCAGGGCCACAAACGAGGCAATATTGATGATGGATCCGCCTCCGGCGCGCAGCAGGGCTGGGATGCCGTGTTTACAGACCAGATAAATCCCCTTGAGATTCACGTTCATGACGCGGTCCCAGACCGCTTCGTCGAGATCAGTCACGGCGCCATCCTCGGCGGGGAAAATCCCAGCGTTGTTGTAGAGGACATCCAGTCTGCCAAAGGCGGTTTCACCGGCTCGGACGGCGGCGGCGACGTCAGCTTCCCTAGACACGTCGGTGCGCGCGAAGATCGCCTCGCTTCCCGCTGCGCGCACCTGCGTGACGGTCTCCCGGCCGGCTGATTCCGCGACCTCAGCAACGATGATGCGTGCGCCCTCGCGGGCGAACGCCTCTGACGCCAGCCGTCCCATGCCGCTACCCGCGCCCGTAATGAGCGCGACCTTGCCATCAAGACGCCCCACTGGAATCCCCCCTGCACTTAGAATGCATCGTGCACACCGTGTTCAGAGTCTCGTCCCTTCGATGAGCGCCGTGACACCACCCTTGCGGAACAGCGTGGTCGCCCGATCGGCCGGCAGCGTTCGGGTCTCCAGGCGGCGGCGGATCGGGGAGAGGAACTGTGCTTCACGCCGCCGGCGCCGCCGGAGGGCCGCCTCGCAGAGATCCACCAGCCCGGCGAGAAACCCGGGCACGGGTTCTCGGGCCTTGACGCCGTACCGCGTGGCCCCTCGACGATACTCCGCCAGCGCAGGCCACGGATCAGGTCCCAGACGATCGCGGACAAACGTGTCCAGGTGAGGCAGCGACTCAACGAGCCCAAGCGATAGCGCGCCGGCTGCGAGCATCTCATCCGGAGGCTGCTGGCAGGGGGGCCGGATCTCAATGGTGCCATTCTGTATCCGTGGGCGCGCGCTGTTCCAGGTGTAGTGTTCATGCACGAGGTAGGCGTCGAGATCCGGACCGTGAGCCGCGAGATACGTCGTGAATGGGCGGCCGTACTGCGCGTAGCGCCCGTTCCTCTTGAGGACGTAGCAGGGCTGTGCGCAGATGAACGTGAGGAACTCCTCAAGGTTGGCAAACCGGCGCGGGGTCATGCCGTGGCGGTGATCCCCCAACCCCCCCAGCAGGCCCTCTCGTCCCGAAGAGAATCGTCCAACCCGTCCTCCGTACACCGAAGAGTTGGCGGTCAGGGCGATGATCGGTCCCGACAGAAGGTTCAGCATATTAATGGCGTCTACGAGTTCGGCGCGCGAGATATCCACCTGCACCTGGTCGCTGGCGGTGGTGGCGAAATGAAGCCACGGACGCCCGATGGCACGATAGAGAACCGCGTACCGCTGCTTCGGCGTCATCAGCCCAACGCTCGCTCTCGCGCGAGGTTGGATGCCGTAACCCAGGACGCGCATTCCGCAAGAGTCCGCCGCACGGACGAGTCGGCCGATCGCGGCCGCGGAAATCGTTTCAAGCTGCGCCAGGTCGTCCACCGGCGGCAGGACGATCTCGGCCGTTGCGCGGCCCACTTCGATCTCGTAGCCGACCGACCCAACGTCGACCCGGACGATCATCTTTTTGCTGTTGGGATCGTCGTAAGTGACGCGCGCGCCACCGTCCGCGACGAGCGGCTCCCACAGCAGTGACGCGTCGCCGGCCCGCCCGTCGGGCCAGACGAGCGGAAACTCCGCCTCACGGCCGATCCGCCGCAAGGCGCCGACCCGGACCGGAAAATGGCCCGTCACCTGTTCCGCCAGGCGCTCGATGGCCGCCTGAACGGGCCGCCCCGGCGATCGGGGTGTGGTCATGAGCCCGCGTTCTCAGAGTGCTCTAGGCCACGCAGCATGGTGCAATCCGCTTTACCACATCAAACATGCAGAGCCCCCGATTCTCGCCCGACCGCAATACCCCTTCCCAGGGCGGGCCTACTTGAGTGCGCGTCCCAGCCCGCAGGGGGCGTGTCCGGTCAGTCGTAGAAGTCTGGCACGGCTCCGATGCCTTAGACGCCGTAGCATGTGCCGTCGAGGCACAATCTGCAGGACTGGCTCCTGCCACAGTGAATTGTACGGCGAACTTCGATGCTACCAGTCGGTTGGTCGGCGATTGGAGTTGTTCCAGAAAAGGGAGGATCGCGATGGCTACACGCAAGCGAGGATCGCGGATGACCCGAAGACAGTTCGTCGCGGGAGCGGCCGCGGCGATGGCCTCGACCGGGCTGTTGAAGTACGCCCTCCCTGCGGCTGGTGCCCCCGCGCCAGCCCCGGCGCAGGCGCCGGGCAGACCGAGCACGGGCGGTGTCCTGCGCACGACGCTGGGCGCCGAGCCCACCACACTCGATCCTCACCGTGTCGTGTCGCTCTTTGACTACGATGTCAAGGATGCAATTTTCTCCCCACTGATCAGCGACGAGTTCACCGACGGTCCTCGTGGGGCGCTCGCGGAATCATGGGAATCACCCGACGCCTCCACCTACATCTTCAAGCTCCGTCGCGGCGCGCGGTTCCACGACGGGTCGCCGGTCACGGCCGATACGGTGAAGTCCAGCTTCGAGCGCGTCGCCGCCCAGGGCACCGGGCTACTCAGGTCCATCCCCGACCAGGTCGCCTCCGTTGACGTGCTCGACACACAGACGGTCAGGTTCAGGCTCAAGGCGCGCAATGCCGCCTTTCTCATCGACCTTGCTGACATGGCGATTGTGCCCAAGGACTTCGACCCGACTCGCCCAGTCGGAGCCGGCCCGTTCCAGTTCGTCGAGTGGGTGCGCCTCCGACACGTACGGGTCAAGAAGTTTCCCGGTTTCTGGCGCGAGGGCCGTCCGTACCTTGACGAGGTTGTCTTCATGCCGACGCCGGACGAGAATCAGAAGATCGTTCTGCTGGAGACGGGGCAGGTCGAATTCACCGACACGGTGCCGCTGCCTCGCGTCCGCGACGTCGAGCGCGGCGGCAAAGTAAACGTCCTGAGCGTCCCGCCCGGCGTGTCGCCGTCCAGCTACTACATGCTCACCCGCGCCGACCGTCCGCCGCTCGACAACGTCAAGGTCCGACAGGCCATGAACCTCGCCATCGACCGCAAGGCGCTCATGGAGGTGCTCTTTGGGAAGGGCACGTTGAAGTCCAACATCATCCCGCCCAAACACTGGGCGTTCAACCCCGAGTCCGTCTCGTTCAACGAACGCGATGTCAGTCGGGCGCGAAAGCTGCTGGCCGAGGCGGGGCAGGGCAGCGGGTTTGCATTGCAATTGAAGCACTTCACGGCCCGCGCCGAGTTCGCCCCGCTTGCGCAGGTCATCGCGGCGAACCTGGCCGAGATCGGTATCAAAGTCGACGTGTTTCCCTTCCAGATTGGCATCTGGCTCAACCAGGTCCTGGTCGAGCGAGACTTTCAAATCGCGCTCTCTGGGATCATCCCACGCTATGATCCAGACATCATGCTGGGGGAACAGTACTCGATTCGCCGGATCAACGGCAAGGCGATTGGCTGGCGGCACGAGCTCTTCGAAAAGCAAATCGATCAGGGCCGGGCTGTCGTCGACCAGGAGGCCCGCAAGCGCGTGTACCTCCACGCCCAGTTGATCGCGCAGTGGGAGGCCCCCGGGTTTGTCCTGAACGAGCGGCCGATCCTGATGGGCGCGGCGCAGAGCGTGCAGGGCTTCAGACCCGACGTGCGGCAACTCATTCGCTTCGAGGATGTGTGGCTGAAGCGATAACTCGTTGACCAAGCCCGACAAGAGCGTCGCCGTCCTCGGCGCGCGCACCCCCATGCTGGAAGGGGGCGAGCGCGTGCGCGGTCAGGCCCGCTATGCGGGTGACATCACGGTGCCGGGCATGCTGCACGCCCGGCCCGTCCTCAGTCCCCACGCGCACGCTACGATCCTCGCGGTCAACACGACCGCGGCGCTCGCCGTCCCGGGGGTCGTGGCGGTGTTGACCGCCGCCGACCTCGCCGTCAGGTTCGCCGGGATCACCCGCGCCCACATGCTGCTCGCCCAACAGCGCGTGATCTTCTGCGGTCAACCGGTGGCCGTGGTCGTCGCAAAGACCGAGGCGGCCGCCGAGGACGGCGCGGTCGCGGTGACCGTCGACTATGAGGTCCTCCCGGCGTCGATTGACGTCGAGGCGGCCAGCGCGCCGGGCAGCCCGCTGGTCTGGCCCGACGGCGTTCCGAAGCTGCTCAATCCAGACGATGCCGCGCACGGGACGGTGACCGCCGAGGTCCACCGCGAAGAGGGCCGCGCGACGAACGTCAGCGGCGACGTCGAGGTGACCCGCGGCGACGTCGCGCAGGGGTTCCAGCAGGCGGACCTGGTGTTGGAAAACACGTATCGCACGCAGATCGTCCACCAGGGCTACCTGGAACCCCACGCCTCGATCGCCCAGCCGGATCCCGTCACCGGCGAGATGACCGTCTACAGCGCCACGCAGGCGCAGTTCATGGTACGCGACAAGGTCGCACAGATCCTGAACCTGCCGGTCAGCAAGGTGCGGGTGGTGACGCCGGCCGTCGGCGGGGCGTTCGGCGGCAAATTTGGCATCATCGACCCGTTGGTGGCCGCCGTCGCGTGGACGCTGAAGCGCCCGGTTCGCCTGGTCCTGACGCGCACGGAGGACTTTCTGCTGACCACCCCGGCGCCACACATGGTGATCCGGATCAAGACCGGGATGACCAACGCCGGCGTGCTGACGGCGATCGAGGCCGACATCCTGCTCGATAGCGGCACCCATCCGACGGCCCTCGCCGGACTGGCGGCGCAGTTGTTCGCAACCTGCTACAAGGTTCCACACCTGCGCGTACGCGCCACTGGGGTGGTCACCCACAAACCGGCGGTGGGATCGTATCGCGGGCCGGGGGGACCGCAGGCCACCTTTGCCCTCGAGTCACAGATCGACGAGATGGCGCGCCGGTTGGGGCGCGACCCGCTGGAGGTACGTCTCACGAACACGGTTGAAGAGGGTGACCTGATGACCGACGGCGGGCGCTATCCGGCGATCGGTCTCAAGACGTGTTTAGAGCGCCTGGCGGAACACCCCATGTGGAAGCAGCGCGAACGCACGCCGGGCATCGGCTACGGCATCGGGGTCGGCGGCTGGCTCGGGACGATCATGCCGGCCTGCGCGACGTGCGCGATGGACGGAGACGGCACGCTCACCGTCAGGGTTGGATCCACAGACATGACGGGGGCACACACGACGATGGCGCTCATCGCGGCGGAGGCCTTCAACGTGCCTCCCGGAAAGGTGCGTGTCGTTGCCACCGACACCGGCGCAGGCACGTTCGCAGGCCCCAGCGCCGGCAGCATGGTGACGCGCACAGTGGGCGCGGCCGTTTTGGCCGCCGCCCAGGCCGCGCGCAAACAACTCGTCGAGACTGCCGCCTCGATGCTGGAAGCGAACCGGGACGATCTCGTGCTCGAGGACGGCCACGTCACGGTGCGCGGTGCGCCCGGCAGACGGCTGTCCTATCAAGAGATCAGCACCCGTACGAGGAGCTACAACTCACCGCATCCACCGATCGCCGCTGAAGGCACCGTGGCGCTGCGAGACATCGCGCCGTGCTTTGTTGTCGAGCTCGCACGCGTACACGTTGATCCCGACACCGGCCGGGTCCGGGTGCTGGACTGGGTCGTCGTGCAGGACGTGGGACGGGCGCTCAACCCCCTGCTGATCGAAGGGCAAATCCATGGCGGGGTCACCCAGAGCCAGGGGTTTGCTCTAGGCGAGGAACTCGTGTACGACGAACAGGGGCAGTTGCTTTCGGGGACCTTTGCAGACTACGCTCTGTCCAAAGCCGAAGACGTCCCTCCCATCGCCGTCGAACTCGCAGAAGTTCCCGCCCAGGGCAGTCCCTTTGGCGCTCGGGGCGTGGGCGAGCCCTCGATCATCCCCGGCGTCGCCGCCATCGCCAACGCGGTGCGGGATGCGTGCGGTGCGCGTGTGACCTCGTTGCCCATCACACCGCAGGCGATTTGGAAGATCCTGGCCGGCTAGCAGCCCCCGACATCTCGCGCCAGATGCGTCCAACCGCATCGGCAAGCATTCGCTCCTGGCCCGGCTTCAGAGTAACCGGGTTCACGACCAGCACTCCGCGGTGAATATGTGCCTCGCCCAAATGGATCGGCGTCTCGAGCCTGTGGAGTTGGCTCACCATCTCTCGGGCCTGCACGGACCCGGCGGGGCAACGCAGGCGCAGCAAGGGCACGCCGCTGTCGGAGTCCGCCGCAGTGACGCGCTCGGGCGCCAGGCCGCTATCCTTCAACTCCGCCTGGACGTGTTTCGTCATCGCATCCCACACGGCGAGGTCGCGCGTGTGATCGCGCCCGGCATACGCGCGCAGCGCGACCAACAGCCCGACGATTTCCTCTTTCCCCACCTTCAAGGCCCGGCCGATGCCCTGCTCCGGAGGACCGGCCACCGAGAGGTCGGTGGCGAGACCGGCCGGGGGCGCCCACGTCGCGGCGTCGACGTCCATGTCCAGCATCTGCAGGGCCGCAGCCGTGATGAGGTCCCGCCGCCCGCAGAGGATGCCGCTGGTTTGCGGGCCCATGATGGCCTTGCCCCCACTGAACGCCACGAGGTCAGCGCCGGCGGCAATGAACCGCCGGAGATTGTCCGCCGGTGGAAGCTCGGCGGCCGCGTCCACGATCACCGGGACGCCCCTCTCGTGCGCGATCTGGATGGTCTCGTCAAGAGAAAGCGGGATCCCTTTGGAGCGCGCCACGATATAGAGGACTGCGGCCGTCCGCTCGCTCAACGCCGAGCGCAGCTCGTACGCCCGCGTCCCATAGGGCATGCCGATTTCGACCAGTCGCGCGCCGGTGGCGCGCACCGCATGATCGTAGCCGTCGCGATGCCCCTTCTGGATCACCACCTCAGACCGCATGCCGGTCGTGTCGGGGAGTTGGTTCATCTTCTGGGGGTCGAGACCGGTGATACACGCGGCGGCGCCGAGCAGCAACCCGGCCGCCGCCCCGGAGGTGACGATACCCGCCTCCGCCCCGGTGACATCGGCGATGACGCGGCTCGCCGCGGCCTGCAGCGCATCCATGGGCACGTAGTTCTGGGCGGCCTCACGCATGGCCGCCAGCACCTCGTCGCTCATCAGGCTGCCGCCCAAGCGCGTCAGACACCCCGCGGCATTCACCACGGATGGAACGCCCAACTGTTCGAGGATCGTCACGATCGCCTCCTCATCTCAGTGCATGTCCTCAGGGATGACGTCCCGGCGCGCGCGGAACTCGCGCACGAACTGAACGAAGTTCTCCACCGCACGCTCGAAGATCAGCCTGCCCTTCTCACCCGTGGCTACTGTGGCATCACCCGCCACACCCGTCTTGGAGATCCCACTCCACCAGATCTCTCCCAGATGGACGCCCGAGCCCGGGACGCCGATGTCCATCCAGATGCGTGGGGTCTGCTCGAAACCCATCTCCCGATCCATCCGATCTTTGCGGACGCGCCCGTCATCGAGATACAGCACCACCGAGGTCTCGAGCTCGCACGCGTGCGCCATCCCGCCGGGCGTCGGCGACTCCCGCAGATCATCCATCTGGCCGATCAGGGTCCCCCAAAAGAGCGAGGCGCACATGGAACCCGTGCGGTAATGGAGCTCGTTGGCCGCGACGGCCATGTAGGGTGGGTTGACGCCGTGTCCACTGACCACCACGATCCGCTTGAAGCCATGGCGCGCGACGCTGAGCAGCACGTTGAGGAGATATTGGATGACGTGGTCCCACTGGATCGTGATCGCGCCGGGAAAGTGCATGTGGTGGGCATCGAAGGCAAAGGGAATGACCGGCAACACCAGGACCTCGTCGGGAATCCGCCGTCCGACCTGATGGCAGAGGTGGCTGACGATGTAGTTGTCGGTATTGAGCGGGAGGTGCCGGCCGTGCTGCTCCATCGCTCCGATGGGAACGATGACCACCCGGCCCTGACCGGCAACGGCCTTGAGCTCTTCCCACGTCAGATTGCCCCAGAGGAACCGTTCGTGCCGTGCGAGATCCACCGGCGCCTCCTGCTTCTAACCTTTCTGGGCGGATGAACCATACCGCGGCATCCAATACTCGCGGTACCATTGTTCGCACTCCGCGCCGCAGAAATCCAGCGGCCGGCCGTCAATCTCCGCGCGCCAGATCCGCCGGGGGATCAACCGTCCGCAGAGGACACAGTTGGTGACCGTCGTCTCGTACCACGCCCGCTGGATTTCGATCCACTCACCCATGGATGTCTCCCCTGCGCCCGCAAACGGCGATCCCGCAGCCGCTGCGTGGCCTTCGGGTCGAGTGCCAGGTCTCCATCGGCGCCGTTCAGCACGACGCCGTAGACGGCCCGGGCCGCCGCCGCGGACACGAAACCCTCGCGCACGTCCTCCAGCACGTGTTGAGGGTCCCGTTCGAGCGGACCTCCGTATCCTCCACCACCCGGCGTCTGGTACCTGATCACATCGCCGCGCTTGAGCACGACGTTGGTGAACTTGGTTGGTGACAGGGTCCCGTGGACCTCAGAGAACGGCCGAAATCGATCCGCGCCAGCGGGCCGAACCAGCAGCTTCGTCCGGCCGCCTTCCATGCCGCCGAAGAGTCCCCAGGGGGCCAGCCGCGCGCGGTCAAAGAGCGCGCTCACTGTGATCTCGGGGGCCGTCACTTCCAGGGTGCGCACGATTCCCAACCCACCCCTCTGCCGTCCTGGACCGCCCGAGTCCTGGACAAGTCCATAGTCCCACGTCAGGAACGGATAGCGGGTCTCAAACACCTCGACGGGCGTATTCCGGCAGTTGCTGTGACGGGTGATTTCGCCGCTGTTGCCGTCCTTCCTCGCCGTCGCGCCCGTCCCCATGCCGTCGAAGTGGTAGTTGCTGTAGTACTGACCCGTGGCTGGATGGATCCCGCCGAACAGCAGATTGCTGCTCGATCCGCCGCTGGCCGCCGCCACCCGATCGGGTACCGCCTGCGCGAGCGCCGCCAGGAGCAGGTCGATGATCTTTGGCTGCGTGTCGGTGTTGCCTCCGACGCACGGCCCAGGGTGCTGCACGTTGACCACCGAGCCGGGTGGGGCAATGATCCGGATGGGTCGATAGCAGCCTGAGTTGCGGGGTATCAGGCTGCGGGGATCCACGACTGAGAAGACGGCATTGTACACGGCGGCGGCGACGACGGTGAACGTGCAGTTCATCGGGCCGCGGACCTGGGGGCTGCTACCGGTGAAATCGAACAGAATTTCATCCCCGCGCACGACGACCGTCACGCGAATCTTGAACGCCTCACGTGTCACCCCGTCGTCTTCCACCCACATTTCCGCGCCGTACTCGCCGTCGGGCAACTCGTCGATGTGCGCCCGCATCAGCCGCTCCGAGTGATCGAGCAGCGCCTGGCTGCCGTCGCGGATAAATGCCGCGCCGTACTTGTGCGCCAGACCGGCCATACGCCGCTCCCCCACGTTGAGGGACCCGATCATGGCGTGGAAGTCTCCCCACGTGTTGCGGGGCGTCCGGTGATTCGTGAGGATGATGCGCCAGATGTCTTCGACGTGCTCGCCGCGGCTGATGATCTTGACGGGAGGAAGGCGCAGGCCCTCCTGATAGACATCCGTGGCATCTGAGGCGAAGCTCCCCGGCGCTTTGCCACCGATCTCGGCGCAGTGTCCCATGTTCCCGAGAAAACCAAAAAGTGCGGCGTCGAGAAACACGGGCTTGATCATCATGTGTTCGGGGAGGTGACAGCCGCCCCGGTAACAGTCATTGTGGACGAGCACGTCCCCCGGCGCAAACGCCTTGACCCCCAACTCTTCGACCGTCCATTTCACCGTGTGCGGGATCGCGCCCATCATCGACGGTGTGTAGTTTTTCTCGGCGATCAGCTCGCCGTTCGCGTCAAGAATAACCGTCGAGAAGTCCAACCCTTCGTTGAAGATCGTCGAATACGACGTCTTCATCATCACGAGCGCCATTTCGGCGGCGACGTTGATTAGCGCATTGTGCAAAAGGTGCAGCGAGACGAGATCAGGCGCCGCCGGCATGGTTCTGGCCTCCCAGGGTGATCATGATCAGACCACCGGGCAGCACCCGCGCATGGTCGCCGGGTGGGACAAGGATGGTCGAGTCCTCTTCCTCAAGCAGCGCAGGCCCAAGGATCTCCTCGCCCGGAGCGAGCCAGTGCCTGCGAAACACCTGACAGTCGATCCATCCCACTGCGCGGAAGAAGAGTTGGCGGCCTACCAAGGGTTCGTTCGGTGCACTCGCGTGATCCCACTGCGGCTCAACAGGATCCGGGTAGCCGAGGGCTGTGACACGGAAGTTGATGAGCTCGACGGCCTCACCAGAAAGGTGGAACCCATAGTGCGTGTCGTGGAGTTGGGCGAATTGATTACACAGGGCGTCAATTGATGCCGCGGTGATGTCTCCCTCTGGAAGCGGCACTTCGCGCTCGTAGTTCTGTCCCGCGTACCGCATGTCCACGGCGCGGTAGATGACGGGGCGTCCCTGAAATCCCTGGGCGCGAAGCTCCTCCAAGGCGGATGCCGTCATCTCGTCGATGATCGATGTCACGCGCTCCGGGACGATCGATCCGGAGCGCATGAGGCTAGTGCGCACCTTGTCCACCCGCCAATCCGCGATCAGCGCGCCAAACGCGGAACAGAGCCCCGGGTGGGGGGGCACGAGCACCCGCGGCATCCCCAGCAGACGTGCCACCGCGCAGGCGTGAAGCGGTCCCGCCCCACCAAACGCGACCAGGGCAAAATCGCGGACATCGTATCCCATCTCGACCGCCAGCAGGCGGATCTCGCTGGCCATGTTCTCGTTTGCGATCTCGACGACGGCGGCGGCACACTCCACGGGCGGCATGCCGACCCGCGCGGCCAGCGCGGCCACCGCCTCTTCGGCGCGGCTCGGGTGCAGCCGCATGCGCCCACCGAGGAAGTAGTCGGGGTCGAGCCGTCCCAGCACCAGGTTCGAATCCGTCAGCGTGACCTCTGTGCCACCGGTGTCGTAGGCGACCGGGCCCGGCGCGGCCCCGGCACTCTGAGGGCCCGCATGAAGAAACCCGCCGCGGTCGACCCACACGATCGAGCCTCCTCCGGCGCCGATCGTCTTCACTTTGACACACGGTAGCGTGATGGGGATGCCCCACTCCACCTCGAATTCCGAGGCGTCCTCGTGCCGGCCTTCGCGGATGATGCCAATGTCACAACTCGTGCCACCCATGTCCAGGGTGAAAACGTTGGGTTCTCCTGCCGCCAGGGCAAAGAACTTGCCCCCGATGACCCCCCCGGCCAGACCGGAGAGCAGCAACTGCACGGCCCGGGTCTCTGCCCGCTGCGCTGGGATCGACCCGCCGTTCGACGTCATCAGGTTGACGGCGGGGGTGCGCTGCGAGAAGACCTCCAACACGTCGTGAACATAGGTCTGCACCGCCGGCCTGACGTAGGCATCGGCAATCGTCGTGCTGCCACGTTCGAACTCTCGCCACATCGGGCACACGGCGCTGGAACGGGACACGGGCAGGTCCGGAAGCAGGGCGGCCAGGCGCCGCTCGAGCTCCGCTTCATGCTCCGGATTCAGATACGAGAAGAGGAAGCTGATGGCGACGGCCTGGCACTCACCGCTCCTGACGCGCCTGCCGACCTCGTCGACGACCCCGGTGAGCTGGCGCGGGTCCAAAGGTCTGATCGGCCGCCCGGCGGCGTCGACGCGCTCGCGGACGCCCAGACAGTCTCGCCGGTGGATGAGCGGTTCCGGCTTCACCCAGTTGAGGTTGTAGAGTTCCTGCTTGTTGATGCGTTGGATGAATGGGACGTGCTCGAACCCTTCGGTCGTCAAGAAGCAGACGCGGGCGCCCTTGCGCTCGATGACGGCGTTGGTGGCCACCGTCGTCCCGAGGATCGCGACGTCGAGCCGCCTTCCAATGTCCCCGAGATCGGTGAGGACGGCGCGGAGGGCTTCGCTGGGCGCCCCGGGCGTCGATGGGCGTTTCGCGTGATGAAATCTTCCGTGTTCGTCTACGGCAACGAGATCTGTGAACGTGCCCCCGACATCGATGCCGACCCTCCGCATCATGCGCAACACCGCCGAGTGCTGTTTTCTGGTTTGATCCGCACCTCCCTGTCCCTCACCTGACAAGTTGAACAACCACTTCGATCCCCTCGCTTGGGTATCCACCGGTGACGAGGCGCTGGGCACTCGTGGTCATGAACAGCAACATGTCGCCCACCGTAATCGTCGCACGCATTACGAGGGTGGCGTTTGCGGTAATCTTGCTCAAAACGAAGGATACTTGGACGCGTCGGGGCAGAGGTGGTAGACTCGATGGCTCACGAGCCGGTCGTCCGCGTCGAGGTGGAATTGATTCAGTTCCAGGTTGAGGATGTCGTCACTGAGCGAGGCGTAGGGATCCAACCCGCGCAGCTCGCCGTGGAGCTGCTGCATGAAGTTCTGGTGGGATGAGACCAGGATGCGCCGCCCGCGATGGGCGCGCAGCGTCTTCTCTAGAAAGGCTCGGGCGCGCGCCCGCAGGACTTCAAAGGACTCACCGCCCGGCGGATTGAGCGAGTACCGCACATGCTGGATCGGCAGGTAGACGACAAACGGAAATCGCTCGCGGATCTCGTCCTGCGTCAACCCCTCCATCTGCCCGAAGCCGCGCTCGATCGCCAGGTCGTCGATGATCATACGTTCACGGCCCCATCCCGTGACGATGTTTGCCGTCTCGATCGCCCGCCGCAAACTGGAGGCGATAACCACATCCAGCGGGGCGCTATCGAAGTTTCCGCGCGCTTCCTCAGCCTGCTGACGTCCGACGTCGAGGAGCGGGACGTCCAGCCGGCCGCCCGTGCGCCTCGACCGGTTGAGTTCGGTCAGGCCGTGGCGGAGGGTGTGCAGCAACGTCTGCCCCGGCTGCAGTGCCGGCTGTTCGATCATTCAGTGCTCTCCCGAGACGTCGGTCAGACACTCCTCGAGAATGGCGAGCGCCCGGTCCATCTCCTCGCGTGAAATCACCAGCGGCGGCGTGAGCGCAAGAACGTTCCCCATCGTCACCTTGAAGCTCAACCCCTTCGAGAGCGCGGCGTACATCACGGCCTCGGCCTGATCTGTCGCCCGGGCCCGGCTGACGCGATCCGTGACAAGATCGACACCCAGGAGCAGACCCAACCCACGAACGTCACCGATCAGCGGGTGCCGGTCCTTCATCGCCGTCAATCGGTCGAGCGCGTACCGTCCCAGGTCCCGCGCGTGCGCGACGAGTCGGTGCTCCTCGATGTACGTAATCGTTGCGAGCGCGGCGACGCAGGCCACGGGGTTCTTCTAGAGCGTGTAGTGCCCCAGTGCCCCGTCGGCCGCCGCGTCCAGCGCTTCGCGGACAATGAGCGCGGCCATCGGGAAGATCCCGCCACCCAGCCCTTTGCCAAGGACCAGCATGTCCGGGACGATGCCGTAGTGCTCACAGGCGAACATCGTCCCTGTCCGGCCGAGCGCGGTGGGGATCTCGTCGAGAATCAGCAGCGCCCCGTGCCGATCACACGCCCGGCGAACGGCCCGCCAATACTCCGGCGACGGGATGACACAGGTGCTGCGTACGGTCTCGGCGACAACCGCCGCGACATCGCCTTCCTTCTCTAGAACGTACTCAATGTATCCGGCGCACTTCAGATCGCAACCACCCCGGCTTCCGCAGTCCCACAGGCAGCGGTACTCGTCGGGCGGCGGCACGTGCTCAGCGCCGGGCAGCAGTGGCCCGATGCCGCGGCGGAAGAGCTCCTCGCCCCCAACCGAAATGGCGTCGAGCGACGCGCCGTGGAACGAATCCCACATCGAAATCGTCTTGTGGTGCCCGGTGACCACGCGGGCCAACTTGAGCGCCATGCCGACGGCTCCGGTGCCGCCCGGACAGAACAGCACCTTGTTGAGATCGCCGGGGGCGACCTCCACCAGCTTCTTCGCGAGATCCACCGCCACGCGATTGGTGTAGCGGCGGGTGCAGAAGCTGAGGTCGTCGAGCTGTGCCTTGATCGCGGCGACGACCGTCGGGTTGCCAAATCCCACCTGGTGCACGCTGTTCCCGTGGAAATCCATGTACCGCCGGCCCTGCAGGTCCTCGATGTAGATCCCCTCACAACGCTGCAGGGCGTTCAGACAGGGTGTCGACAACGACTGATGGAGGACGTAGCGCGCGTCCTCCTCTAGCAATGCCCGCGTCCCCACGTCAAGCGCGGAAGCCTGCCACCGGTCGCGCCGCACGGAGATGTTGATGTCGCCTTCAGATTGCGCAGATGAGACTTCGCCCATCCTTTTACACCCTCTACACCCTCGGTGTCCCTACAAACTCTTACTGTCCTTTCGGCGGCCTGTTGCTTCCCGTCGCCTCGATAAACTCCTGCCGGAGCGGCGCTTCGGCAGCAGCGCCAGGAATGACGCGAGCACGGGAGAGAGGACGCGGTCGCGGTGATAGACGAGGGTGAAGTCAAGGTGGAGGGATCTGCGCAGCGGCCGTCCGACCAGACGGCCCGTCGCCAGATCCTGGGCAACCGCCGCATGGGCCATGATCGCGACCCCAATACCGTCCGCGACCGCGCTCTTGATCGCTTCGTTGCTCTCCAGTTCCATGGAGGGGTCGACCACGACGCCGTGGGCCCGAAACGCTCGCTCAACGAGCTCGCGGGTTGTCGATCCGGGTTCACGGAGCACCAGAGGAAACCCACGAAGATCCTTGATGGACAGCGTGGGTTTCCGGGCGAGCGCATGCCGTGGAGGCAGGATCACGAGCATGCGATCTCGGATAAGGGCCCGCGGCACAAGCTGGGGAGTATTGGGGCGACCGGCGATCAAGCCCGCGTGCAGCGTGAAGTCCAGGATACCCGCGAGAATCGTCTGGGAGTTGCCTACCGACAGACTCACCAGGACGCCTGGGTACCGCTTCTTGAAGCGATCAAGCAGATCGGACACGTAATACGCCCCCGCCGTCCGGCTGGCCCCTACCTTCAGATGGCCGGTCTGCAGCCCTGACACGCCTTCCAGCGCGTCGCGAGCGGCGTCGGCCAGGTGGAAGATGCGTTGGGCAAAGACCTCGAGCGTCTGCCCCGCTTCGGCCAAGACGAGGCGCCGGCCATCGCGGTGGAAGAGCCGTAGACCGATGGCCCGCTCGAGCCGGTGGATCTGCTGCGTGACCGCCGGCTGCGTGATCCCGAGGTGGCGGGCCGCCTTGTTGAAGCTTTGATGAACGACCACCAGGTGGAACGTTCGGAGTGGAACCAGGGGGATCATTTCATAACGTCCTCTTATATATAGTGCCGCTATCTCTTATTTGACATTATAATACATCCACCGCATAATGCTGGCGTTCGAGTCTGAGGCCTGATGCGAACGATGCCGCCCGCTAGCACTCGCACCACCCACAAGGTGATGACCGCGACCGAGGCGGTCGGCCGATTCGTCCGCCCAGGCGCCATCCTCGGCATGGGCGGCCAGAATATCGGCCGGTGCCCCATGGCCCTTACCCACGAGATCATCCGACAGCACATCGGCGGTCTGACCGTCGTCGGCTGCAACCTTTCGATCTCCATGGACCAGCTCGTCGGCGCCGGGCTCGTGAGACGGTGCGAGTCCGGGACCGGAAACCTGGAGCGATTCGGGACGACGTTCTGCTGGAGACGCGGTATTGAGAGCGGCGAGCTCGAGGTTGAGGACTACAGCCATCTCGCGATGGTGAGCCGGTTCCTGGCGGGCGAGATGGGCCTCCCGTTCATGCCGACGCGCAGTATGCTGGGCTCAGATCTCCTGGGGCCGGACAGCACTCCGACGGGCCGCGGGGCGCCCGTCAACACGCCGCCGGGCGGGCGCCCCGGCAATGCCGTCATCACTGAGAACCCCTGGGACCCGAGCGAGCGTGTGGTGCTCGTACGCGCGCTGCGGCCCGACGTGTCGATCGTCCATGTCCAGCGCGCCGACCCGCTTGGCAACGTCATCATCGAGGGGTTTGCGACGCATGAACCTGAGATGATTCGCGCCTCCCATCATGTGATTGTGAGCTGTGAAGAACTGGTGACGACCGACGATATCCGCACCCATCCTGAGCGGACGACCGTCCCATTCATGTACGTGGACGCCGTGGTCGTTCAACCCTACGGCGCGTATCCAACATCGACCTATGCCTACTACGATTACGATGCCGCTGAGGTCGGCGCATACCAGGCGGCCGCTCGCACCGGCTCGCCCGCGATTGACGAGTATCTCCGGAGGGCCATTTGGGCCTGCCGGACCTTCGACGAACACCTCCAGAGGGCCGCAAATCCCGCCCGGCTCGACGCGCTCGGGAGATCCATGCGTGAGGTGATGTGATGCCGCCGCATACGGCGGGTGCCCTCGACTACACGCGTGAGGAACTGATGGTGATCGAGGCAACCCGGCAGCTTCGCGACGGCGACATCGTGTTTGTGGGCACCGGACTGCCCATGTTGGCGACGACGCTCGCCCAGCGCGCGCACGCCCCCAACGTGGTCATGGTGATCGAGAGCGGCGTGATCGCGCCGCAGGTGCGTCCGACGCCGATCTCTGTCTCCGATCCCAAGGCAATGTATCGGGCCATGAAACTTGGAACCCTGCGCGAGGTCCTGGGCTGTCTCCTCCAGCGAGGATTGATCGATGTGGGCTTCATCGGCGGCGCGCAGATCGACCGGTATGCCAACATCAACTCGACGCAGATCGGCGCGCCCGGGGCGATGAAGCGGCGCCTGCCGGGCAGCGGCGGCGCCAACGACATGGCCTCCCACTGCCGCCGCCTGTTGATCATCGCCCATCACGAGCGGCGCCGGTTCCCACAGCGGTGCGACTACATTACGAGTCCTGGATTTCTCGACGGTCCCGGCGGCCGGCAACGGGCAGGGCTGAATCCGGACTTCGCGGTCACCGTCGTGACCGACCTGGCTGTGATGGAGAACGACCCTGAAACATGCGCGCTGCGCATTGTCAGGCTCATGCCGGGGATCGCGGTCGACGACGTCCTCGCAGAGACGGGATTCCGGCCGGACACGATGTCCGACCTGCAAGAGGTAGATCCTCCGGCGCCGGATGTCCTCAGGGTCCTCCGGGAAGAGGTGGATCCGGCGCGGGTCTACCTGAAATCCGAAAAATCAGTGGAGGCATTCAGGAGGTAGGAGATGGACTCGAGGGCGGTCAACGCGGGCCGCGAACCATTCCACTGGCAGACATCGATCGCCTACAAGACCAAAGAGAAGATCGTCGTCCGCGGCTACGATCTCAACGACCTCACAGGGAATCTCAGTTTCACCGAGATGGCCTATCTGGTCTGGCGTGGTGAACTCCCGCCCGAGTCGCACACGCGCATGCTGGACGCTCTGCTGGTCAGCCTGGCCGAGCACGCGTTTTCGCCGTCGTCCGCCGCGTGCCGCTTCGTGGCTTCCGGTGGGGTGCCGCTGCACGTCGGCGTCGCGGGCGGCATGCTGGCCATCGGATCGGTGCACGGCACCGCAGATCGTCCTGCCGAGCTCTTCAAGGATGCCGTCGAGCGCATGACGCGCGAGGAGCTCAGCATAGAGGAAACGGCACTCACGGTGGCCGGCGATGCACGCAGGGACGGGCGACGGCTGCCCGGGTTTCATCACGCGCAGCATATCGTCGATCCACGCACGGCCCGCCTGCTGGCCCTGGCGGACGAATATGGCATTTCGGGCCGGTACGTCACGATGGCACGCGCCATCGAGGCCGCCACCGAACAGTTCTGGGGACGGCGCATCTACCTGAATGGGCCGGGCGCGATGGGCGCGATCTGTCTGGACATGGGCTTCGACGTGGAGCTGATCAAGGGGGTCTTCCTGCTCTCCCGAACGGTGTCGCTCGTGGCGCATACGTACGAGGAGATGCACCGGGAGAAGGGCTGGCGGGCATCGACCAACGCGCAGATCGTCCAGCCCCTCGACCTGTCGCTCCAGAAGCCAGAGTTCTACGACGGCCCTCGTGATCGACCGCTGGCCTCTCGGGAGAAGAGAGGGTAGATTATGCGGCCTGCGATCCTGGAAGAGATCCCGCAGGGCCGTCTTTTCATCGGCGGCCGCTGGGAAGAGAGCCGTTCAGGTCGTTCGATTCCGACCTATAACCCGGCGACAGGCGAAGTCCTCGGACAGGTCCCGCTGGCGGATGCCGCCGACGTTGATCGCGCCGTGCAGGCGGGTTTCGACGCGTTCCCCGCGTGGGCCCAGACCCCCGGGCCGCAGCGGGGCGAGCGCCTCCGAGCACTGGCGCGGGCGCTGCGCGAGCATCGCGAGGACTTCGCGCACCTGGACGCGCTTAACTCCGGCAACGTCATCGCCGCGATGCGGCGTGACGTGGACTGGGCCGCGGATTCGCTCGACTACTTCGCGGGTCTGATTCCGGAAATCAAGGGCGAAACGCTCCCGTCTGGTCCGGCCCTCTTCCACTACACGGTTCGCGAGCCGTTCGGCCTCGTCGCCAAGATCAATCCCTTCAACCATCCTATCCGTTTTGCCGCCGAGAAACTCGCGGCCCCGCTGGCCGCCGGCAACACCGTCGTGATTAAGCCGCCTGAGCAGGCGCCGCTGTCCTCACTCGTGCTCGGTCATCTGGTGCAGGATATCTTTCCGCCGGGCGTGGTCAACATCGTGACCGGCGACGGGACGACCACGGGCGCGGCGCTGGTGCGCCATCCACTCGTCAGACGAATCGCGCTGATCGGCTCCGTGGAGGCGGGACGCGCCGTCATGCGGGCGGCCAGCGACGAGCTGAAGACGGTCACGCTGGAGCTCGGCGGCAAGAATCCGCTGATCCTGTTTCCCGACGTTGACCCGGATGAGGCGGCCGAGGCCGCCGTCGGCGCGATGAACTTCAATCGCGCCGGCCAGTCCTGCAGCAGCACCTCCCGGGTCTTCGTCCATCGCGACCTGCATGACGCGTTCGTCGGCGCGCTGCTGGACCGCCTTGGTCACCTGCGAGTGGGCCTGCCGGAGTCCGAGGAAAGCCAGATGGGCTGCCTCATCTCCCGTGAACAGCATGAGAAGGTACTCTCGTATATTGAGTCAGGAAAGCGTGAGGGGGCGCGCCTGCTCTTTGGTGGTGGCGTGCCGGACGATCCCGGCCTGCGCCGAGGCTTCTTCGTGCAACCCACGCTGTTCGATAGCGTCCGGCCCGAGATGAAGATTGCGCAGGAGGAGATCTTTGGTCCCGTCATCAGCATGATGACCTGGAATGACGAGGAGGACATGCTCCGGCAGGTCAACGACGTCCTCTACGGCCTGAGCGCCGCCATCTATACTCGCGACTATGCGAAGGCCCACCGCATCGCGCGGCGGATCGAGGCCGGCTACATTTGGGTGAACATCCCCGGAGGCCACGCACTCGGCTCGCCCTATGGCGGCATCAAGCAGAGCGGTCTCGGCCGGGAGGAGTGCCTCGACGAGTTGTTGAGCTACACGCAGATCAAGACTGTCAGGATGGCTCTACCTTGACCCACCTTTCACCCCGGCTTGACCCTCCTAACCTATCATTGGGCACGGGGGTCCAAGGGTTTGACGTACACTCAGGGAATAGTAGAGGCGATTCGCCGCCGGATCGATCCATACAGAGGGAGGGTGTCGTATGCTGCAACCTGCGATGACGGTTGTCTTTAGACGCCTTGTGGCCTGGGTGGTTCTCGCGGTGCTCGCTGCGGGTCTCGTGAGCAGCGCGTCCGCACAGGCCCCGACGCGGTTGACCGTGTACACCGCGCTCGAGAATGAGCAGTTGGCTCCGTACAAGGCGGCCTTTGAAGCGGACAATCCTGGCGTCACGATCGACTGGGTGCGTGATTCGACCGGAGTCATTACGGCCCGCATTCTCGCCGAAAAAGAAAACCCGCGGGCCGACGCCATCTGGGGTCTCGCCGTCACCAGCCTGCTGATTTTCGATGAGCAGAACATGCTTCTCCCATATACCCCACGGGGCGCTGACGCGCTCAAGCCCGCCTTTCGCGACACCAAGAACCCGATGACCTGGACAGGCATGGACGCCTGGCTCTCGGTCATCTGCTACAACCACATCGAGGCGAAGCGACGCGGGCTGCGCGCCCCGTCCACCTGGCAGGATCTGCTGAACCCGGCATACAAAGGCCGTGTTGTGATGCCGAACCCGGCGTCGTCCGGCACCGGCTACCTCACGATCGCGGCGTGGCTGCAGATGCTGGGTGAACAAAAGGGCTGGGAGTACATGGACAAGCTGCACGAGAACATCGGCCTCTACCTCCACTCTGGCACCGCGCCGTGCAACCGGGCCGCGCAGGGTGAGTTCGCTATGGCGATCGCGTTCGATGCGCGAGGCGCGCTCCTGAAGCAGCAGGGCGCCCCGATCGAAGTCATCATTCCCAAGGAGGGCGCAGGCTGGGATATGGAGGCGACGGCCATCGTCCGTGGGACGCGCAACCAGGCGGCGGCGCAACGCCTCGCCGACTTCACCGTCACTCGAAGGGCCAACGAACTGTACAATCAGTTCTATTCGATCGTCGCCCTGCCTGGTCTGACCAACGTCCCGCCCTTCTATCCGCCGAACGCCGAGAAAGCGATGTTCAAGAACGACCTCGCCTGGATGGCCAAGAACCGGGCGCGCATTCTGCAGGAGTGGGCAAGGCGCTACGACACGAAGTCCGCGCCGCGCTGATCGGCGGGGACATTCTTGAGAACGCGTCCCGGCCCCCGTTTGCGCAGCAGCAGCGGGGGCTGGGGTGTTTCCTATGAGTGCTGAGTACGCCAGCCTCGAACCCAGCACCGCGGGTGGCCAGGCTCGCGCACCCTATATCCAGGTCGAGCACATCTGGAAGTTGTTCGGCGCGTTCACCGCCCTGAAAGATGTGTCGTTCGACATTTACCCCGGCGATTTCGTGTGCCTATTGGGACCGTCGGGCTGCGGCAAGACGACCCTCATGCGGATCATCATGGGCCTGGAAACCCAGACCCGCGGGCGCCTCATCCGAGGGGGCCATGATGTCTCAATTCTGCCTCCCGCAGCGCGTGACTTCGGCATCGTCTTCCAGTCGTACGCCCTCTTCCCCAATCTGAGCGTATTCGACAATATCGCTTACGGTCTGTACAGTCGCAAGATGAGCCGCCTGCAGATCAGGTCAAGGGTCGAAGAGCTGCTGACGCTCATCGGGCTGCCTGAAGCCGGCGGCAAGTTCCCGGCCCAGCTTTCCGGAGGCCAACAGCAGCGGGTGGCCCTGGCGCGTGCGCTGGCCCCCTCGCCGAGCCTGCTCCTCCTGGACGAACCGCTGTCGGCGCTCGATGCGCGCCTCCGCGTCCGGCTGCGGCACGAGCTGCGAACCCTGCAACGGCGTCTCCAGGTCACCACGATGCTGGTCACGCATGATCAAGAAGAGGCGCTGACCATGGGCGACCGGATTGTGGTGATGAACCAGGGTGAGATCGAGCAGATCGGCACCCCGATGGAGGTCTACCGGACGCCTCTCACACCGTTCGTGGCCGATTTTGTCGGCGAGATGAACTTCCTCGATGGCGTGCTCGTGGCGCCGGGGCGGGTGCGTGTTGCGGGCGCCGAACTGCAGTGTGGTCCTACCGACGGGCTGCCCTCTCAGGCCACGGTGCGGATCTGCTTCCGTCCGGAGGATCTGGACGTGCGAGACGCGGGCGCAGGCGCCGTGAACGCCATGCCGGCGGTGATCACCGCCCTCGACTTTCTCGGATCATTCTACCGCGCCACGCTGCAACCGGAAGCGGGCGAATCGGCCGAGGTTCGGGCGGACATCCCCATCCACCTGCAACGCGAACTGGACCTCACCCCGGGCAGGATCATCACCGCATCGCTCCCGGCCGACCGCATCCGCATCTTCGCGAGGGACTGAGCGGTGGCCACCGCGGTTGCCGTTGCTCCGGCCGCGCGCAAACTGGCCCGCGACGAGTGGATCGCCCGGGCGGCGGTCGTGGCGATCGCGGTATGGCTCCTGCTCACCGTCGCCCTGCCGCTTTGGGCGCTGCTCTCGAAGAGTTTCCAGAACCAGGGCGGCGCGTTCGTGGGGTTGGCCAACTATGTTACGTACTTCTCCAGCCCGGCGCTCTTCTCGTCGTTCTCAAACAGCATCGTCGTCGCGGCTATCGCCAGCTTGATCACCCTGCCCGGCGCGTTTGTCTACGCCTATGCGCTCACGCGTACTTCGATGAAGGCCAAGGGGCTCTTTGGCGCTCTCGCGCTGATTCCGATTCTGGCGCCGTCCCTACTCCCGGCGATTGCGCTCATCTACCTCTTTGGCAACCAGGGCCTGCTACGGGACCTGCTGTTTGGCCATTCCATTTATGGCCCGTTGGGTATCATCATGGCGGAGGTGTTCTACGTTTTTCCGCATGCTCTCCTGATTCTCGTCACGGCGCTCACCACCGCAGACGCCCGGCTCTACGAATCCGCAGCCGCCTTGGGCGCCACGCCACGGCGCATCTTCTTCACGGTGACCCTACCGGGGGCCAGATACGGGATCATCGGCGCCGGTCTTGTCGCGTTTACCCTGGTGATGACCGACTTCGGGGCGCCCAAAGTGATCGGTGGCAGGTTCAATGTGTTGGCCACCGACGTGTATAAACAGGTCATCGGCCAGCAGAATTTCGCGATGGGGGCCGTCATCGGCATGATGCTGCTGGTCCCGGCGGTCCTG
The DNA here is from genome assembly GCA_052387355.1 of Armatimonadota bacterium. Classification (GTDB taxonomy): domain Bacteria; phylum Sysuimicrobiota; class Sysuimicrobiia; order Sysuimicrobiales; family Humicultoraceae; genus JBQTJG01. Next base: position 66,584 of record JBQTJG010000332.1, read on the forward strand.
TCGTTCGCCGCGGAACGACTCGCCCGCCGCAGGCAACTGGCGCAGCTCACGGCGCAGGCTGTGCCGTTTGCGCCAACGCCGAAGCCGGCGTCCGACCTGTTCTTCCTTGGCGTCTGCACGCTCATCATCATCCCGATCGTCGGCATCCTGGCGACGGCGGCATGGGCGTCGTTCATCAAGTTCTGGCCGTATAATCTCTCGTTGAGTCTCGGGAACTACGCATTCACCCGTTTTGAGACGGCGGGCTGGCTGCCGTACTGGAACTCCCTGCGGTTGGCTGGATGGACCGCGCTTGTCGGGACGGCCGTCATCTTCACCGGAGCCTACCTACAGGAAAAGACCCGGGGGCTTCAGGTCGTCCGCTCGATCGTCCAATTGTTCGCGATGCTTCCCCTGGCCGTGCCGGGGCTGGTGCTGGGCTTGAGTTACATCTTCTTTTTCAACAGCCCGAGGAACCCGCTCGGCTTCCTCTACGGCACGCTCGCCATCCTGGTCATCAATACGGTCGCCCACTTTTATACCGTGGGCCATCTCACCGCGGTCACGGCGCTGAAGCAGCTCGATAGTGAGTTCGAGGCGGTCTCGGCATCGTTGCGAGCGCCCTTCTACCGCACGTTTTGGAAGGTGACAGTGCCGGTCTGCTTGCCGGCAATCCTGGACATCGGCGTCTACATGTTCGTCAACGCGATGACGACAGTCTCGGCGGTGATCTTCCTGTGGGTGCCGCACACCCGGGTCTCCTCGATCTCAGTTGTGTACATGGACGATGCGGGCCACCAGGGAGCGGCCGCAGCGATGGCTATGATGATTGTCTACACGTCGGCCGCGGTCAAAGTGATCCACCTGCTGCTCACCAGGGTCCTGGCGCGCACTCAGGCCTGGCGAAGGAGGTAGGCACATCAACCCCGTGACGCGTGCCGAGTTCGATCCCGATCGCGAGCCCCTGCTGCTCACCCCGGGGCCGCTCACGACCTCGCGAACAACCAAGGAGGCGATGCTGCGCGACTGGGGATCGCGCGACAGCGCATTCATCGCCATGAACAACCGCGTCCGGGAGCGTCTGGTCGAACTGGCCGGCGGCAAAGGCACGCATGTTGCGGTGCTGCTGCAGGGCTCGGGGACGTTCGCCGTTGAGGCGATGATCGGCACGATGGTCCCGCGCGACGGCAAGCTGCTGATTCTGATCAACGGCGCGTATGGCCATCGTATGGCGCAGATCTGCCGCATTATCGGCCGGCCGTTCGCGACGCTAGAATGGCCCGAGGACGCGCCCGTCGACGCTGGGGCCGTGGCCGCTGCTCTGGCCTGCGACACGGCGATCACCCACGTCGCCGTCGTCTACTGCGAGACAACGTCGGGTATCCTCAACCCGCTCGCCGAGGTGGCGACCGTCGTCGCAGCCGCAGGGCGCCGGCTCCTGATCGACGCCATGAGCGCGTTCGGCGCCCTGCCGCTAGATGCCCGCGAGATCGTGTTCGACGCGATGACCTCGTCGTTCAACAAATGCATCGAGGGCGTCCCTGGCGCGGCGTTCGTGATCTCCCGGCGCGCGGCGTTGGAGGCCGCGGCCGGCAACGCGCACTCGGTGGTCCTCGACCTGCACGACCAGTGGGCGTTCATGCAGAAGAGCGGGCAATGGCGCTTCACCCCGCCGACGCACGTGGTGGCCGCGTTCGATCAGGCGTTAGAGGAACACGCCGCCGAGGGCGGGGTAGCCGGACGGGGGGCACGGTATAGACGGAACTGCCAGGTGCTGGTCGAGGGGATGCGGGAGATGGGTTTTCGGGCGCTGCTACCAGACAGGTTTCAGGCGCCGATCATCGTAACGTTCCACATGCCGGCGGATCCACACTTCGAGTTCAAGACCTTCTATGACCGGCTGGCGGCGCGGGGGTATCTGATCTATCCGGGGAAGCTGACGAAGATCGACTCCTTCCGCATCGGGTGCATCGGGCGGCTCTCGGAAGACGACATGCGGGGAGCACTGGCGGCGATTCGGGAGGCGCTGGACGAGATGGGTGTGCGGGTGCCGGTACTAACGGCCAGGTAAGGATATTTGGCGGTCTGCCAGCCAGGCGCTAGCTCTATCTGAAGAGCGCCTCGAGATCGAGCACGAACCCCGGAAGGACAGGACCCAGCGCAACGGATCGAATGCTTTCGAGAACGGCAGGATCTCGATAAGGCGTGTAGACTTCGACCGCCCGGCGCTTGGGATCGATCAGTACGACCACCCGGGCGCCGTTGGTAAGGTAGCCTTCGCTCTTGCGTCGCAGGCGCGACAGAGCGTCGGACGGGGACGCGATTTCAAACACCGCGTCAGGGCATAGAGGAACGAAGTCTTCCTGCTCTTGTGAAGCGAGCGCGTCCCAGCGTTCTCGAAGGACCCACGACGCATCCGGCACGAGCAGGGACCCGTCCGGCAGCCGAAACCCGGTCTGTGAGCTAAACACCAGCCCGGTGTCGTCTGCTTTGGCCCAGTTTCCCAACTGGACGATCAGCTCGGCCTCAGAGTGTCCCGAGCGGCCTCCCGTTGGAGTCACAACGAGCTCACCGCCCGCGCTGCGCTCGAACTGGTAGCCCGGGTTACGCGCCGACAGCGTCCGGATCTCCTCGTCAGTCGGTGATGCGGCCAGCCTAAGGCTGATCGCCACGGCACGCCTCCTCCCCACGTCGTGTGCCGCAATTGTAGCACCCATGGACAATCCACCGATGTGCCCCATGGGATTCATCGGTTCCGCAGATGCCTCCTTACAGATGGCAATGTCAAACTACCCCAGAACCTCCACGAGGTCGGAATAGCGACGGAGGTCCCGGTCAATCGTCAGGAGGCGGGCGGGTTCGTGGAGAGCCTGAGCGACCAGCATACGGTCGAAGGGGTCGTTGTGATGCATCGGCAGCCTGGCGGTGGCGGCCGCATGGCGTGCCCGCACGGGAAGCTCCTCGAAGCGTGTGCGGGCGGCGGCAGCGGCCACCTCGTCCACGGACACGGGCAGCTTGAAGCGCCCGATTCGCACCTTGATCGCGATCTCCCAGATGCTTGCGGCGCTGAAGAACACCTGGTGCTCCGGTGATTCCAGCCACTCCCGCGCGGTCGCAGGGATCCGGCCGGGTTCGGCCAGGGCCCACAGGAGCACATGGGTGTCGAGCAAGAACCGCATCAGCCGCGCCCCTCGAAGTCGGCCAGCACGTCCTCTGGGAGGGGCGCGTCGAAGTCGTCCGGCACGGTGAGGCGTCCGGCGAGCGCGCCGAGGCGGCGTCGCCTGGGGACTGCCTGCAGAGGCCCGAGGCGCGCGACGGGCTTGCCGGCCTTCGCCAGGAGGATCTCCTCGCCCGCACTCGCCTGGTCCACCAGGCGCGACAGATGCGTCTTCGCGTCGTGCATGTTGACGGTGCGCACCGTACGCCCTCCGCATGTTACCTTAGTCTAGTCTAGTCTAGTCTAGTTCACGTCTGTTCTATTCGCAAGCCTGGATTGGTGGTTGGTGGCGGAGATAGGATTAGTCGAAGATCTGTGTGTCAGTCTTTGAGGCGATTTCGAAGACCGCGTCGGGGCAGAGAGGCGCAAAGCTGTCCCGCTGCTCGGGAGTCAGCGCCATCCGGCGCTCCCTGGGCATCCA
>JBQTJG010000333.1:0-4279 GCA_052387355.1 Armatimonadota bacterium
TGCAAGAGCTGGTGCAGCGCGGGTGGATCACCGGACCCGATGGCAAAGCGTTCGGCGCGGTCGGCGTCATCGTGAACTGTCCCATCGTACAGCGTCTGCAGTAGGGCCCACGGGGTCCTACAACGCGTGTGCGTCAGCCCCGTGCGGGGCCACCCTGATCTTGAGGAATCAAGAGCCCGCCGACGACAAGGTAGAGCGCGCCGAGAGCGAAGATCACGAAATATCCAAGGTTGGCCTGTGCCGCGTTCACGGCGTCGAGCAGTGGGCCGTGGATCGCGGGCCCCACGACCTGTGGCAGCGTCGCCGAGATTCCCCAGACCCCCAGATGCGTCGCCGCCAGCGCGAGCGACGGCAGGACATCGGCTGCGAGCGCCCATTCCACGCTGACGAACGCACCGTATCCAACGCCGAAGACCACGCCGAGCGCCAGCATGAACGCGAACGACGGCGCCGCCAGGAAAATGAGGCAGAGCACTCCCATCAGGATCGAGGAAGCCGAGGCGATGCCACGGCGGCCGAAGCGGTCCGAGAGCCATCCCGCAAGAAACGCGCTGGGCAGGGCGCCGGCCACCACCGCGCCGGTCAGCGTGCCGGCCGCCTCGATGGAGCGCTCGATCCGCAAGAAGTCCTTGAGGAAGAACTGCAGAAACGCCAGGATCGTGTAGAATCCCAACAGCGTCAGGAAACGCGAGGCGAACAACCAGGCAAAGTTTGGATGCCGGCGCGGATCGATCCAGAAACCGGCCAGGACTTCTCGCAGGCGCAACGGGATGCGATGGCGCAGCGGTTCCTCGCGTACCTTCCAGAGCGTCACCAGCATGGTGGCAAGCAGCACGCCCCCTATCGTCAGGTACAGCGGCATGCGCAGGCCCCGCTCCATCAGGATCCCGGCGATGATGGCGCCGCCGACCGTGCCCAGCATGATCATCAGCCCCATGAATCCCGAGGCTGTTCCGCGCTGCTCGCGAGGCACCAGGTCGGGAATGAACCCACTGTAGGCGCTTCCGCCGAGGTTGTTGGAGAATTGCACGCACCAGTACGCGGCCACGAACAGCGCATAGGTCGGCGCCCGGCCGAACGCGAGCAGCGCCAGTGCGTTCAGGAGGGCGCCGGCTGCGATGAATGGCCGCCGCCGCCCGAAGCGTGACGTCGAGCGATCGCTTAGCGCGCCTGCGAGGGGCATCACGACAAGCGCCACGAGCGCTCCGCCCGCGGCCACGATCCCCAGCCGCGTCCCCTTGTCGGCCTCTGAGCCGAATCGCAGGATCTCCGCCGGCAACGCCACCGTCAGCAGCGCGCCCCAGTGAAAAGTTCAAGCCGAACCAGTGGAGGCTGATGAAGAGCAGTTCGGCGACCGACAGCCGGCGACGCGGCGGCGCAGTGGCCATGGATGCCCGCGTGGGATGTCCTATCGACCGGCCGACGAGCCGCCGGGCGTTCCGAGCAGTCTGCGCAGGGTCCTGACGTAATCGAGAGTGTTGAAGACGATAGCGACGGCCAGGATCCCGAACACGACATGGTCGACGACCCGGGCCCAGTCCGCCTGCAGCCAGAAGGTCCGGAGGATCAAGAACGGCAGATAGGCGAACTGGATCTGCCCGACGAGCTTGGCGACCGGCGCGGGCGCCAGCACCACCTCGTCGGCGCGCCGGACGCTCATGATCTGTGTCCAGGCCATCAGCGCCGCCGGCGCGATGATCACGAGCCATTTCCACCATGGCAGCGTGCCGACGACGAACAGGGCGGTGAAGAGCCCATAGATGACCACGAAGTCGACCGTGCTATCGAACGCCCCACCGAATGCCCGCGCCTGCCCCAGTCGTCGGGCGACCCGTCCGTCGACGAGATCAGTGGCGATCATCACGGCGAGCGTGCCGACGGCCAGGTCGGGCAGGCGGCGCGCCAACGCGTAGAACATGAACGGCAACATCACCAAGCGCGAGCCGGTGAGCGCATCCGCGTAGGTAAACTGAGGATCTCGCCACGAAAACCGTCCGGGCCCCACGGCCGTCACCTCATCGATTGCCGGGATTCCACTTGGCGGTGAACGGTCCTGCAGCCACAGATGCGAGGAATGAGCCAGGAGACGTGCAATACTCCAGGTACAGATAGACGGTTCCTGGTGAGCTGATGCTCGACCTCCTCCTGCAACCTGCAATCCTCATCAGTCTCGTAACACTCACGACGATGGAGATCGTCCTCGGCATCGACAACATCGTGTTCATCTCGATCCTTGTCGACCGGCTTCCGGCACAACAGCAGCCTCAGACTCGCCGGATCGGGCTCGTGCTCGCATTGGTCATGCGCCTGGGACTTTTGTTCACCATCACCTGGGTCATGGGCCTGACGGCGCCACTGTTCACGCTGCTCGGAAAGGGTTTCTCCGGCCGCGATCTCATCTTGCTCGGCGGAGGACTTTTCTTGTTAGCGAAGGCGAGTCACGAAATCTTTGACAAGCTCGAGGGGTCGCAAAGCGAAAGCACGCCGGCGTCCGGCCGCGTCTCCGCACGCTGGGTGCTCGTTCAGATCGTCCTGCTGGACATCGTGTTCTCGCTCGACTCCGTGATCACCGCCGTCGGCCTGTCACAGCATCTTATCGTCATGGCGATTGCCATGGTCCTCGCGGTCGCGGTCATGCTTGTATTCGCCGGCGCCATCAGCGACTTCGTCAACCGGCACCCAAGCATGAAGGTCCTTGCCTTGAGTTTCCTTCTCCTTATTGGTGTGCTACTTGTCGCGGAAGGCATGGGGCAGCATCTGGACAGGGCCTATGTGTACTTCGCGATGGCGTTTTCCCTTGCGGTGGAGTTACTCAATATGCGATTGCGTAAGGGTCAAGAGCCGGTTGTGCTTCATCGTCGGTTCGAGAAACGGGAAGCTGGTCAAAGACCTGGCCGCCGCCGAGCGAAGGCGTGACGGCGCGCGAGGTCCGGCTCAGGACTCCGAGCCGTTTCGCAGGCTGCGCAGGTAGGCGGCCGCCTGCTCCTGGGCCTGTTCAAGCGTCGAGGCCGTGGCGCGATAGACCGTCAATCCGCGGGTTTCGTGCCGACCGAACCTCCAGATGGTGCACGCGTGCGCGTCGCCATTCGTCAACATGATCACCGTCATGTACTCCACGTCTCCAATGTGCTGACGGAGCGCGTGCTCTCTGACCCGTTCACTGACCATCGTAGGCTTCCTCCGGCCGCGGCATGCCCCGCGCCTGGTATTTGCCCGATGCGGCATCAGCGTAGGCGCTGGGACGTGCTGTGCGGGAGGGCTCCTGTGCGGTGGTCTCGACGCTACCGTGAAGCGGCTCCTGATTCTGAGGACTGCCGATCACTTTACGGTATCCCATGGTGAATCAGCAAGTGAGAGACGAGGGGAGCCTGGCAATCATGAGGACCTGAGAAAAACTGCGCCTGGGAGCGGGTCTCCTACCAGGCGCAGTCCCGCCCGTGACAAGAAGTCTGCTAGCTCTTGTCGTCCGTGAACTGCTTGTCGCCGCTCATCTTTCTGCAGACCCAGCCGTTCCCATTGCGATCGGCCTGGGGGTATTCTCTCGCAGCGACGAGCCGAAAGTCGTCGGGACAGCCGCGTTTCCCTGCCTTGGGGTCGCGCATCCGGTCGTCGACGAACACGACTTGCTTCTGGCCGCCCAATGGCGACCTTACCCCAGGTGCGGCCGGTCTAATCACGGAGAGACGGCGCACTCCTGTGCGATGCCGCCCGTCAATGCGACAGCCGGTTGCTTCTTGGGGGTTATCCGAAAAGGGAAAAACGGCTGAAACGCTTGTCCTGCCTGGGTTGGTGGAGACGACGGGATTCGAACCCGTGACCCCCTGCGTGCAAAGCAGGTGTAGCCACAGGCAACGCCGAAACCCGCGCCCGGTCTCGCCTTCCGCTCCCGACACCCTACCTGACGCCACATAATGTCACTTCGGTTCGTAGCGCAGCAGCCGCTCAACCTCGTCCTGATGTAGCCGGTAGACCTGGTCGAGGACCGCGTCCCCCGAGGCGTAGAGTCCTCCCTGGCCCTTCTTCGGCTCGGAATTGAAGACAAAGGGCGCCACGCCCCAGTGCCTGCGCTCGACCACGGCGACCGCGGCCTTGAGGGCTTCCTCCAGTTTCGCAATCGCCTTGTCGTTCGGTTTCCCCTCGTTCCAGGCCGAGACCGCGTTGCCCCAAGTCCACAGCAGCAGCCAGCCGGTCGCGCGGTAGAGGCGGCGCAGCCTTTCGTTGCCCGCAGGGGCGTTCACGAAGGCTGTTCCGATATCCCCGACCTTGGAGAACCAGAGTC
>JBQTJG010000334.1:0-1596 GCA_052387355.1 Armatimonadota bacterium
CTGCCACGTCACGTTTTATCGCCCATAGCGAACGCTGTCGCGCCGAAAGTTGTGTCGTTAAGTCCGACAGGCTGCTAGGGCACCCCAAGGCGATAGCCGCCGCGAACGTGGTCGGGAGAAAATTTGGGCGAAGGAATCCACGTCGTTCGGGTGGTCCTCGACGAGGAGTAAGGTCTTGAGATCCTGCACGGTGTTCCCCTCGAGCGGCTAGCAACGGCCCGCTCGTCCACGTATCCCCAGTGTAGCAGACGAGTCCAGATCGAATCAATGCAGCGTCTCTCCCAGATGAGCGTCCACTGGGTCCTGCCCGAGATCTCCCTGATGCACTGAATCGATGCGCAGACAGCCCGGCCGTCCCTCGGGATTGCGCTTGCGCCGTTCCCCGAACGAACGATCTGTCAACCCCGAGTGTCCGGCCTGCTCCTCGGCTCTGCGGGCAGCTACACATCCCGAAGCGTGCATCCGTTCCATGCAACGCTGCATCTCTCTGCGCATCTTTTCAGCGCTGCAGGAGTGGCGGCGTCCGTGGCCGGGCAGGACCCAGTGGACGCTCATCTGGGAGAGACGCTGCATTGATTCGATCTGGACTCGTCTGCTACACTGGGGATACGTGGACGAGCGGGCCGTTGCTAGCCGCTCGAGGGGACACCGTGCAGGATCTCAAGACCTTACTCCTCGTCGAGGACCACCCGAACGACGTGGAGCTGACGCTCGAAGCCCTCGCCGGCTATCGCCTCGCGAATGACATCGTGGTGGTCAACGACGGCGTGGCCACCCTCGACTACCCCTATCGGCGCGGCCGGTTCGCAGGGCGCGAGCCCGCGCCCCGGCGGTGGTGCTCCTCGACCTCGAGATGCCCAAGGTGGACGGACTCGCGGTGCCGCGCACCGTCAAGGCCGACCCGGCCTCGAAGCCCATCCCCATCGTGATGCTCACCTGCTCGTGCCAGGGGCGCGGCGTCGTCGGGTGCTACCCGCTCGATGCAAAGAAACGAGGATGCCGGATTCATCGTGCCCAGACCTGGGGTGGCGGACTCTGTGCGTCGTTATTGGCACTGGCAGCGGTGAACTGCCGCGCGGGTGAAACGGCGCCCGTCCCGGCGGAGAGCGGCGTGGCCCAACTGAAAAAGTTGAGCTTGGAAGAGCTCATGGACATCGAGGTGACTTCGGTTTCCAAGCATCCGGAGAGACTGTCGGAGACGGCATCGGCCATCCAGGTCATTACCCAAGAGGATATTCGTCGCTCCGGCGCGACGCGACTACCCGAGGCGTTGCGCCTGGCCTCGAACCTGGAAGTGGCGCAGGTAGATTCGAGCCGGTGGTCCATCAGTGCGCGGGGATTCAACACCACGAGCAATGTCTCCAACAAGTTGCTGGTGCTGATAGACGGGCGTACGGTCTATACGCCACTGTTCGCCGGGGTGCGTTGGGAGGTCCAGGATACGCTCCTGGAGGACATCGATCGGATCGAAGTCATCAGCGGGCCAGGCGCCACCTTGTGGGGCGCCAACGCGGTCAACGGCGTGATCAACATCATCACGAAGGACGCGAAGGACACTCAAGGGGCGGTGCTGGCGGGCGGCGGCGGTACGGAGTT
>JBQTJG010000335.1:0-7019 GCA_052387355.1 Armatimonadota bacterium
GCCGCCGGCAGCAGGGTGGATTCCGCTGGTCGGCGATTGGAATGGCGACGGCAGCGACACGGTCGGGTTGTACAATCCGGCGACGGGCACGTTCTTCCTGCGGAACTCGAACACCGCCGGGGTCGCGGATCTGACGTTTGGCTACGGGCCGCCGGCAGCAGGGTGGATTCCGCTGGTCGGCGATTGGGATGGTAATGGGACGGTCACGGTGGGGGTGTACGATCCGGTGACCGGCGCGTTCTTCCTCCGGAACTCGAACAGTGCGGGGCGGGCGGATGTGGCGTTTGGCTATGGGCCGGCCGGAGGAGGCTGGACTCCACGGTCGGGGGATTGGGATGGTTTGTAACTGCTCCGATCATGACGGTGCGTCAAGAGGTCGAATCGTGATTTACCGTTTCGTCTTCCGAGAACGAGTCCGTCCCGGTTCCAACCGATGGTCCTGCGGACCTCGCATTTGATACGGCCGACGGCTGCCAACTTGATCCCGCTGTCGGGATTCTGGCTACCACCCAATGGTCATCATTTGGCAGTCGGTATCAGCTCTGAAACGAAGACACAGGGTAGGATCCCCGGCCGGGACTCCACAAGGATTGGGGGTTGAAGAGTGTCGGTGTTTCGGGATGCGGAACACATGGCTAACGAACTGGAGACTCTCTTCGAGTTGAAGATCGAACGCGTCATGCACACGAGATGGGAGAACGTGCGAACGCCACATATGCGACCTGTCCACAGGAAGTGGCGGGCGCCCGGCGGCCCGAGCCCATCAGCCATCAGGCGCCTAACCGGGCGCCAGAGCGGACCGGCGGATGAACGGGTCCTCGTTTCTGCGTGCGCCGATGGCAGCCGGCCGCTGAGCGCCTCGTCGTTGGGCGACTTGAAGGAGCGAGGAAGATGGCAGAACAGAGCTTCTTAGACGAACGCGGGGTCACCGTAACAAACTCACGATTCATTGTCCCCTGTCAGACTCATGCGATGAGCGGGATTACCTCAGTTAGAGCCTTTGCGCTAGCTCTACTATGTGCGGGCTGGCTGCTTGCTTCAGGGGTGTACGCCCAGACAAGCGGGGCACCCTTCCTGTTCGCATTCACCGGTTCGGAGGAAGTGGTCATACCCAATGGCAACCCTTGGAGGCTAGCGTATACGCCTGACGGTCCCGTCTCCTACAGGCGAGAGGGCAACGAAATCCGCATGTGGTTTACGGCCGCCACTTATACCGTGCTGATGCGCGGCCCCAGTTTCGAGGCGCTTGTGCCGTACCCCCTGCAGAACGGGGTTGCGGTGCCCGTCTTCGGCCCAAGCGGGAGCGGGTTCGACAGCCACTATGCGGGCGCATACTCGATCTTGCCCGCTGCCAACGGCACCGACCTGCTGATGTTTTACCACGCGGAGAATCATCTCTGTGGCTCGTTACCATTCTTCGGCGGCATCGGGCTGGCGCGGTCAACAGATGGTGGGTTCACCTGGCAACGGCGCGGTCAGGTGCTCTCCACGGCGGCTCCGATGCCAACCGACTGCAATTTCCGGGGCTGGGGCGTGGGCAATCCCAGCGCGTTTCGGAGTCGGGATGGGCTTTACCTCTACATGCTCTTCACGGAGTGGCTTGACGGTAATCCAGTCCTCAGACCGGACGTGCTCTACCTCGCTAGAGGGCCAATCGCATCGGATGGAGAGCCGGGGGCATGGCAAAAGTATGCTGATGGACAGTTCTCGCAGCCGGGACTCGGCGGGCTCGGCACGCCGGTCATCGGTCAGCCTCCGCCTGGTGGCGCCACTACCGTCTACGCTGGCGGGCCGTCGGTGAGCTTCAACGTTGCATTGAACCGCTATGTGGTTGTGTTTCAGAGTTGGATAGGTTTGCACATCGCCACCTCCGAGGACGGAATACAGTGGGACACGCCTCGTCTGTTCTGGGAAGTGGCCCCCCATCACCTGGGGGCCACTCAGCCATGGGTCGGTTACATCTCACTCGTTAGCTCGGATCAGCCGACGCAGGAGACCACCGGCCGGAGTGGCTACCTCTACTTTGCCAGAGGATATCCCACCGTGCCGCACGTGATGTCCCGCCGGCGCTTCGAGATCAGCCTTCAGCAGACCGTGGGGCTGTACAACCCCACGACGGGCACGTTCTTCTTGCGGAATTCGAACACGGCCGGCGCGGCGGACACCGCCTTTGCCTACGGGCCGCCCGGTGCAGGGTGGACCCCGCTGGTCGGCGACTGGAACGGCGACGGCGTGAATACGGTGGGACTGTACAACCCGGCGACGGGGACGTTTTTCCTGCGGAACTCCAACACGCCCGGACCAGCCGACCTCACATTCGTTTACGGGCCGCCTGGTGCAGGGTGGACCCCGCTGGTCGGCGACTGGAACGGCGACGGCGTGGACACGGTGGGACTGCACGCCCCTGCGACGAGCACGTTCTTCCTGCGGAACTCCAACACGCCTGGGCCGGCTGACATCACTGCGGCCTATGGGCCGGCAGGCGCAGGGTGGACCCCGCTGGCAAGAGACTGGAACGCGGACGGTGTAGACACACTAGGGCTGTACAACCCCGCGACGAGCACGTTCTTCTTGCGGAACTCCAACACGCCCGGTCCGGCCGACATCACCGTGGCCTATGGGCCGGCAGGCGCAGCGTGGTCTCCGCTGGCAGGGGACTGGGGGACGACCTTCGCGGCGCCCTTCCGCCGGACCCGATCCTCAATCCCTGGCCTCCGGCGGTAGCGCGAGCAGCGCCATGCAGGCAATCCTGATGAGATTTTATACCCAGCAGCACCTGTACGACTGTGGGACTGTCTCCTTCATCATCGCGCCCCAGGGCCCTGCGCCGGTCCCCTGCGGCCTGATGCCGCCCTGATCAGCGCGAGGATGCGATCCGGGGAGAGAGGCAGATCGGTGATCTCGACGCCAAGCGGCCTCAGCGCGTCCGCGACAGCATTGGCGATCGCCGCGCCGGCGCCCGCCGTCCCGCCTTCACCGGCGCCTTTCGCGCCTAGCGGATTGAGCGGTGTAGGCGTCTCTTCGAGGATCCTCACCGCGACACGCCGCGGCATCTCCATGGACGTGGGGAGCAGATAGTCCATGAACGTCGCTGAAAGCAACTGCCCGTCGTCGCTGTAGGTGATTTCCTCCAGCAGCGCGCCGCCGACACCCTGCGCCAGGCCGCCGACCATCTGACCTTCCACGAGCATCGGATTCACGGCCTTCCCGACATCATACGCGATCGCGTAGTCCAGGACACCGATCCGCCCGGTGTCAGGATCGACCTCCACCACGGCCGCATGCGCACCATAAGGATAGGTCATCTTGGAGGCGTGATAGCGATGTGTCGCGGACAGCGCCGCCTCCGCCGCGGCAGGCGTTGAAGGGGGCCCGCCATCCGCCACAAGCTCCTTGAATGTCATGGTCCGTCCCGGCGTCCCTCGCACCCACACACGGCCGTTCCCGACGACGAGATCGTCCCTCGATGCCTCGAGGCGCTGAGCGGCACGATCGAGCATACGGTCCTTCACCTCTCGCGCTGCGAAGAGCACAGCGCTGCCGCCGACTATCGTCGCCCGGCTGCCCCACGCGCCGATGCCCTCGGGGACGACAGACGTATCTCCGTGGACGACCGTGACGTCGTCCAGAGACAGCGAGAGTTCCTCGGCGCAGATCTGCGCCAGCACCGTCTCGAGACCCTGCCCGAGCGACGCGGCGCCTGAATACGCAATCACGCGGCCATCGCCGTCGACCTCGACGCGGGCCGCTTCCCAGGGTCCGGGACCGGCTTTCTCGACGAAGCACGCCAGCCCGATCCCGATGTGACGCCCCTGCGCCCTCGCCTCAGTCTGGCGGCGGCGGTGCTCGTCATAGTTGATGGCCCGCAGCGCCGCATCGAGCGTGGACGCATAATCCCCCACGTCGTAGGTGATCGGCTGACCCAGCGCCGCCGTGCCAATGGAGACGGGCATCGCCTCGGGCTGGATGAAGTTCAGCCGCCGGATCTCCGCCGGATCCTTTCCGACGGCCTGCGCCAACACATCGATGACACGCTCGCGGACGAAGTTCGCCTCAAACCGACCCGGCGCGCGGTAGGTGCCGGTCGGGGTCTTGTTCGTCACCACGCACGAGACCTCGCACCGGTAATGCGGAATGCTGTAGGGACCAGGCAGCATGGCTCCGGTGAGCTCAGGGACCGTGACGCCATGCGTGCGCAGGTAAGCGCCCATGTCAACTGTGATCCGGTCGACCAGCGCCAGCAGACGGCCATCGCTTGTCGCGCCCACTTCGACGTCATGAACCTGCTGCCGCGAGTGATTGGTGGCGACCAGATGCTCCCGACGGTCCTCGGTCCACTTGACCGGCCGGCCAAGACGCATACTCGCCCACGGGATGAGGTAGTCCTCGGGATAGAACTCGCCGCGGACGCCGAAGCCTCCGCCGACGTCGGGCTCGATGAGACGAATCCGTTCATCAGACACGCCCAGGAGATCGGCGAGCACACGCCGGTTGAAGTGCACGACTTTCGTGGGCCCCCAGACTGTCAGCAGACCGGCTCCCGCATCGTATGAGGCTACCAGTCCGCGGGTCTCCATCGGCACGCCGGTATGGCGCTGAATGGTGAAGCGCCGCCGGAGGCGCACTTCGGCGCCGGCGAGGGCGCGGTTCGGGTCACCGATCACAGACTCCAGTCGTTCGGCGAGGTTGCTCGAGGTGTGATCGTGGAGTGCGGGTGTCTCGGAGCTCAACGCCTGCTCCACAGTCGTCACCGCAGGGGCGCCCTCGTAGTCGACCGTGAGAAGATCTGCCGCATCTTCAGCCACATACCGACTCGCTGCCACAATGAGCGCGACCGGCTCGCCGACATATCGGACGCGGTCACGGGCCAGAGGAACCTGCAGGAACGGGACCAGCGATGGCTTAGGTCCCAGCCGCACCGGAATCGGCTTCATGTCGCCGAGATCGGCGGCTGTGACGATCAGCTCCACGCCGGGCAACGCGCGGGCCGCAGTGGCGTCGATGCCACGGATCCTCGCATGTCCATGCGGGCTGCGGACGATCACGGCGTGCAGCATCCCCGGCAGTCGAACGTCGTCCACGTACTGTCCCGCGCCGGTCAACAGTCGCGGGTCTTCCTTGCGCTTCACCGACGCGCCAACGATCATCACACGTCCATGATGGCCTTGCGCTGCCCGCTGTCCAGGGTGATCCAGGCGCCGTTCATAAAGCTCGCGCGCTCCGAGGCCACGAAGACGACCACCCACGCGACCTCCTCGGGTGTGCAGATGCGGCCCAGCGGCATACTCTTGATAGCCTGCTTGCTGGCCTCGTCGAAGGACATGCCCTTATCACGCGCGTAGGCGCGGACCAGTCCGTCCCACCGCTCGGTCGCCACCGGGCCCGGGTTGACGGCATTCACCAGGATCCCCTTCGGGCCGTACTGCTCGGCCAGCGCCGAGGTCATAGCCAGGTCGGCCGCGTTGGCCGCACTGGCGGTCAGCTCCCAGTACGCGGGCTTAATGCCATCGTTGCCCACGACGTTGACGATCCGGCCCCGGCCGCGCTCGAGCAGGTGCGGAATCGCCGCCTTCGCGCATCGCACGTATCCCATGAACTTCAACTGCAAGCTGATCGCCCATTCGTCCTCATTGAGATTGAGGATCAAGCCGCCCGGGGAGGCGCCGGCGCAGTTGACCAGGACATCGAGGCCGCCGAAGTGCTGTGCCGCGGCATCGACGGAGCGCTTGGCATCCTCCCAGCTCGTCATGTCGCCGGCGACGGTGAACACCTGCCGGCCCGTCGCCGCCGTGATGGCCTCTGCGGCCTGTCGCAGGCCGTCGGCGCCCCGCGCGCAGAGCGCGACATTGGCGCCCTCTTTCGAAAACTCGACGGCACAGGCGCGGCCGATCCCCTTTGAGCCTCCGGTGATGAACACGACTTTGTCCTCGAGCCCAAGATTCATACTGGTCCTCCGCGTTGTCGCCAGTGACCTCGAACCGTCCGTGGGAATGGACCCGGAACGCCAGCGCGTTCACCGATGTCCACAGGCGGCTTCGGCGCGCCGTGACGCCGCCCCTCCCCTATGGTGCGGCCCGCGATCGGCTCATGCATACTCTCACGTGAGAAGGGGAACAATGAATAGGCATGGGACGTAACTGTGGTATGGTTGCGCAGACTCTGTCCGTCAAGAGAGGTGGAGTGTCATGATTGCTCGATGTGGCTCGGCGGCCGCGGCGCTCGCCGTGGTTGTCCTTCTGGCCAGTTCGGGTGCAGCCCAGATTACCGAAAGGTACAGCAACGTTTTAGGAGTAGAGGTGCTGTTCTCCGGCCCACCGCCGGCCGGGGGTATTCTCCAGGTCTTCCTATTCGATCTGACAGACCCGACCTTCCCCGAGATCATCGCCGACCTGGCCATCAACAATCCCCTGGGGTCGCCGATCCCATTTCGGATCCAGTTTGATCCGCGGCGCATCGACGCCCGGCGCAGGTACGCCATACAGGCGCGCATCATCTTCGGGAACCCCCCGCAAGTCGCATACATCACCCGGCGGTCTTATTACGTCTTGTCGCAGGGGCATCCGTCCACGGTCAGCGTGCGGATAGAGCCAACCGGCTCTGCCCCGCCAGCGCCGGGGCCTGTCATCGTCCAGGTCGGCGGCCGCAACCGGGTGACGGGCACCGTGTCGTTTCGAATGGATCCCCTTCCCTCCGGATCCATCCTCCAGGTCTTCCTGTTCGACTTGACCGATCCAACGTACCCGCAGATCGTCGTCGATCAGGCCATCAACAACCCACAGGAGTCGCCCATACCCTTCGACCTGCGCTTCGACCCGCGGCGCATCGACCCTCAACATGTTTATGGTGTTCAGGCGCGCATCATCCACGGAAAGCCGCCTGTGGTGGTCTTGATCAGTCGCCCCCGGACGATCTACGTGCTCACGCAGGGGCATCCGAATCATGCCGAGCTTGTCTTGAGGAGGCCCCGCTAGGCCCGCCGCTATCGGATCGCCTGACCGTCGCTGCTTGCCTGCGGCCGG
>JBQTJG010000336.1:0-2959 GCA_052387355.1 Armatimonadota bacterium
GGAGCGTGCACGGACTGTATGTCAGTGAAGACGCCGGAGAGACCTGGCGCCCCTTGAACCCCTCCCTGTTCCGTGTGCCTGTAACAGCCGTCGAGGCGCATCCGGCGAACCCGGAGATCATGTACGCGTACGCCGCGAAGCCTGACCTCGGTCTGGTCCGCAGCGACGATCGGGGAAAGACGTGGACCCGTCTCGGCTTCTTCCTGGGGGACAAGGACGCCGTGGGCAACCTGGCCCTGGATCCTCTCGACCCTCAGACGCTGTACCTCGCCACCTACGGCAGCGACATTTTCCGCTCACGGGACGGAGGGAGATCACGCGAGCAGTGGGTCTCTCACGGGAAAATCCTCGCGTCGCAGTGACGGCGACGGTCATGCTGCCTGCGCGCGCTGCCCTCGCCGGCTGGCTAACTTCACGAGACTACGATTTCAGTTCCAATGTGAAGGTTGAGGCTCCCGTTCCGCGGCCGTGATGTCCGGACACGGCAGCAGGAGTCTGAAGCCGCGCGCAGCTCTCCTGGCGAGCCTGGTCGCCGTGCTCGGGCTGCTGGCGTTTGTCACGGCGCGAACCAACCGGCCGGCCTCGATCACGGTCGCGCTGGCACGGGGCCAGACGCCGCCGGCGCCGCTCTTCGTCCTCCCCCGACTCGATGCGGAGGGTACCCTTGACCTCGCGTCGCTGCGCGGCAAGGTGGTGGTGGTGAACTTCTGGGCGTCGTGGTGCGTCCCGTGCCGCGACGAGGCACCCCTGCTCGAAGCCACCTGGCAGCGGTACAAGGAGCGCGGGGTGCTGGTGGTCGGCGTGAACGTGCAGGACCTCGTGCCTGCAGCGCTGCGATTCCTCCAGGAGACACGTACGACGTACCCTCAGGTGCGTGACAAAGATAACACCGTCTACCGCGCCTACGGCCTGACCGGGGTGCCCGAAACGTTCTTCATCGACCGCGCAGGCCGCATCGTCCGCAAGTTCCCGGGGGCCGTTGTCCGTCGTGAGCCGTGGTTCACAACGACCGAGGAAGTCCTCGGACGCGAGCGTGGATCACCGGGCGGGACGCTGCCCGTCAAGCCCGAATAGTCACCACTGTGGAAAGGAGTCGCCTGACGGGGACGGAAGCATCGGAAGGTCCCTTGCGATTCGAGGAGGTGGCGCCTGTGAAAGTCCGGACTCTTGTGACCGCGGCTGTCTTCATTGCGCTCACCTTTGCCGTCACGCGATTCACGGTGATCCCGATTCCCGCGACCAAAGGCTTCTTCAACCTCGGAGAGGTCGTCATCTATGTGGCGGCCATCGCCCTGGGGCCGATCGTTGGAATGTTGGTCGGCGGGATCGGGTCGGCGCTCGCTGACCTGGTGGTAGCGCCGCAGTTCGCTCCCTTCACGCTGGTGATCAAGGGGATCGAAGGGTATGTGGTGGGCCGGCTGGCGGGCGAGACCAGCGGGAGCCGTCTCCGGGCGACGATCATCGGGGGCGCCTGCATGGTCCTTGGGTATTTCGGCGCCGAGGTGCTCTTCGCCGGGGTGCTGGGCCTTGCGCCGACGCGAACGGCCGCTGTCGCCGTTGCGCTGACCGAAGTGCCATTCAATATCGTCCAGGTTGCAGTCGGCGTCGCCGTCGCGGTGCCGACATCGGCCCGCCTCGCGGCAGCGTTGCGCGAGTCTCGTGGAGGGTAACCGCGCTAAATCTCTCTCAGGCGCCGTTCTACCCATCTCAACGAGACCGCGTTCGTCGCGACGATGATCGAAGAGGCGGACATCAGCAACGCCGACCACTCCGGACGCAGCATGATGTCGAACCTCGGGAACAGCACACCCGCGGCGATCGGGATGGCCAGGACATTGTAGATCGACGCCCAGAAGAGATTCTGCCGCATCTTCGTCACCGTAGCCCGAGACAGAAAGATCGCCCGCAGGACATCCGCCGGGTCGGAGCGCATCAGCACGACATCGGCGGTTTCGATCGCGACGTCTGTCCCTGCCCCGATGGCGATGCCGATGTCTGCCTGGGCCAGGGCTGGCGCGTCGTTGACACCGTCGCCCACCATGGCGACGAACTTGCCTTCCTCCTGCAGCCGCTTGACGTACTCGGCTTTCTGTCCCGGCAGGACCTCGGCGAAGACCCGCTCGATGCCCAGGCGCCGCGCGACCGCTTCAGCGGTCGGCCGGTTGTCACCAGTGATCATCGCCACTTCGACACCCAGACGGCGGAGTCCATCCACGGCCCGGGCCGAGGTTTCGCGTATAAGATCCGCCGCCGCGGCGACGCCGGCCACACGGTGGTCCACCGCGACGACCATCAGGGTCTTCCCCTCCCCAAGCATCCGGTCCAGGTGTGCCTGCACTAGAGTGAGGTCGATGCCCCGGTCGCGCATCAGCCTCGGCGTGCCAACCAGCACGTCCTTCCCCTCCACCATGGCGCGCACACCGTGTCCGGCGATGTTTTCGAAGTGCGCGATGCTCACGTCCGCGGCGATCTTCCGCCGCTCGGCTTCTTCCAATATCGCTTTACTCAGCGGGTGGCTGGACCGGGATTCGGCTGCGGCCGCGAAACGGAGGACGTCCTCCGGCCGCACGCCATTGACGCCCTCGACATCGGTGACGCGGGGCCGTCCCTCGGTGAGCGTGCCGGTTTTGTCCAAGACCACAGCGGTGATGCGCGAGAGCCCTTCCAACGTGGCCGCGTTCTTGATCAGGATGTTGTGCCGGGCGCCGAGGCCAGTCCCCACCGCGACGGCGGTCGGAGTAGCCAGGCCGAGGGCGTCGGGGCACGCGATGACCACGGCCGAGATCGCAAACGTGAGCGCCACCAGCAGCGACTCGCGCATCACGCCATACCAGATGAAGAAGGTGACGGCGCCGGCCCCGACAGCCAGGATCACCAAATACTGCGCCCACCGGTCCGCGAGACGCTGGCCGGGCGCCTTCGAAGACTGCGCCTCTTCAACCAGTTTCACGATCTGCGC
>JBQTJG010000337.1:0-3622 GCA_052387355.1 Armatimonadota bacterium
GCCCACATCGGCTTCGAGACGCTCGTGGAATACCTCCCGGCTCCGCGCCGGCGGATCGCCGGCGTGATGTCCGAGCTGGTGATCCTGCTGATCCAGGCTGCGCTCTTCTACTACGGACTGTCGCTCGTCCGGGCGGCGTCGTTCGATACCGCGGTGTCGATCCGCGCGGTCCGGCTGTCCTGGATCTACAGCGCCATCCCCATCGGCGGAGGCCTGATGTTTCTGATCAGCCTGAAGCGGCTCGCCGGTCTGCTGCACCCCCCGCGGTCATGAGCGGCGGCGTCATCGGGCTCATCATCCTCCTGGCCGCCATCGGCGTGCCGATCGGGTTCGCCCTGATCGCCGCCGTCCTGGTGGCCCTGCTCGTCGGGGGCGGAACCCCTCCCGCCGTGATCCCCCTGCAGCTCTTCTCCGGGGCGGCGAAGTTCCCGCTGCTGGCCATCCCGCTGTTCATCCTGGCCGGCGGGTTGATGAACTCGTCGGGCATCTCTCTGCGCATCATCAACATGGCCTCGGCGATGGTCGGGCACATCCGCGGGGGCCTGGCCATGGTCAACGTCGTCGACTCGATGTTCTTCGCAGAGATCTCCGGCTCGGCGGTGGCCGACGTGGCCGCGCTCGGCAGTATCATCATCCCCGCGATGGTAAAGAAGGGCTATACGCCCCAGTTCACGGCGGCGCTCACCTCGGTGACCGCCTCGCTGGCGATCATCATCCCACCCAGCATCCCGATGATCCTCTACGCGGTGATCGCCGGCACCTCCGTCACGCGGTTGTTCCTGACCGGCTTCGCGCCCGGGCTCATCGGCGGGCTGCTGATGATGGCGGTGGTGTACTACAAGGCGCGGAAGTACGGCTTCCCTGTCGAGGAGGCGTTCTCGGTCCGCCGCCTGGGGGCGACGTTCCGCGACGCCGGCTGGACGCTGGCCCTCCCGGTGATCATCCTGGGAGGCATGTTCGGCGGGATCGTCACGGCGACGGAAGCCGCCGGTCTGGCGGTGCTCGCAGCGTTCATCATCGGCACGTTCATTTATCGGGAGATGAACTTCCGGCAGTTGTGGTCGGTCACCCTGGACGGCGTGGTGCAGACCGCCTCGGTCATGATGATCGTCGCCGGCTCGGCCGTGCTGGGGTGGTATCTGACGAACGAGCAGGTCCCGCAGCGCCTGGCCGAGACGGTCCTCGGGGTGACCACCGACCGGGTCCTCGTGCTGCTCTTTCTCAACATCTTCTTGTTGATCGCCGGGATGTTCCTGCACAGCGCTGCGGCGATCTTGCTGATCGTGCCGATCGTCATGCCGCTGATCCGGCAGGTCGGCGTCGATCCCGTTCATTTCGGGATCATCGTCACGCTCAATCTCGCCATCGGTCAGCAGACGCCGCCGGTGGCGTCGGTGCTGCTCACGGCCTGTGCGGTGGCGAAGCAGCCGGTGGGGAGGGTCTTCCGGGAGGCCATTCCCTTTATCATCGTGCTGCTCATCGTGCTCGCCATCGTCACCTACGTCCCGGCAATCCCGCTCTTCCTCCCGAACCTCCTCCAGGGACGGTGAGTTCGAGGCCGGTGGACTCTTCGACCGTTCGCGTCTCGACATTGTCCAAGATCTTCCATGTCCCCGTTCGGGAGGCCGGGCTGAAGGCCGCGCTGGAAAGCCTGGTCCGACGCAGGTCTCGAGAGGTCAGGGCGGTCGACGAAATCTCGTTCGAGTTGGACCCGGGCGAAGTGGTAGGCTTCCTGGGACCAAACGGAGCCGGGAAAACCACGACACTCAAGATGCTCGCAGGTCTGCTCTATCCGACCTCGGGCGACGCCAGCGTCCTGGGCCACGTCCCCTGGCGGCGCGAGAGCGACTTCCTGCGCCGCATGACGCTCGTCATGGGGAACCGAAGCCAGCTCGAGTGGGATATTCCGGCGTTGGACTCCTTCGAGCTTCACCGCGCGATCTTCCGCATCCCTGAGACGGAGTTCAGGCGCACCCGTGACGAGTTCATAGAGCTCCTAGAGCTGCAGGACCTGATGCACAAGCCGGTCCGCAACCTCTCCCTGGGGGAGCGCATGAAGATGGAACTCGCCGGCGCACTGCTCCATCGTCCTCAGGTCCTGTTCCTCGATGAGCCGACCATCGGGCTCGACGTGACGATGCAGCGCCGTATCCGGGCGTTCATCGCGGAGTACAACCGGCGCAGCGACGCAACGGTTCTGCTCACCAGTCACTACATGGCAGACGTCGTCGCACTGTGCCGCCGAGTGATCGTGATTCACCACGGTCGGATCCTCTTCGACGGCGACCTGACCACGTTGGCAGGGCAGTTCGCGGCATACAAGACGATCGGCGTTACCGTCGAAGACGGCGCCGCAGACTTCGGGCGTTACGGGGAGGTCGTCGGCCGGGACGGGGCCAGGGTGACGCTCCGGGTGCCAAAGGCCGAGGTGACCCGGGTCGCGGCGCAGTTGCTCAGCACCCAACTTGTCACAGACCTGACGATCGAGGACCCGCCGATCGAAGACGTGATCGAGCGCGTCTTCGAACAGGAGCCAATACCGTGACGGCGATGTTCGACCTGTACCTGACCAACATGAAGACCGCGATCGCGGTGCAGTTCCAATACCGCGTCGCCAACTACTTTTACATGATCGGCATGGTCGGGGAGCCGGTGATCTACCTCATTGTCTGGTCCACCATCGCGCAGGCCCGTGGAGGCTCCGTTGGCGGGTACACGCCGGGCGAGTTCGCTGCCTACTACATCGTGTGGACCCTCGTGCGCAACATGAACATCGTCTTCACGCCATACGGGTGGGAGTCGCGGATCAGGCGGGGGGAGCTCTCGGGGATGCTGCTGCGGCCAGTGCATCCTATTCACTACGACCTGTCCTATTTCGCGGGGTGGAAGATCGTAGTGATCGTGCTCTGGCTGCCGACCGCCGCGATCCTCGCGGCGGCTTTTCGGCCGGCGCTGCACCCGACGTTCCTGGAGATCGGGGTCTTTGCGGTCGCGATTTGGGGCGCCTAGCTTGTGCGATCCATGTGGCAGACGCTTATAGGCCTGATCACATTCTGGACGATTCGTGTGAGCGCCATCTTCGAGCTGTACTTCGCGGCCGAGCTGTTGCTCTCCGGCCGCCTGGTGCCGATGTCGCTGCTGCCGGGATGGGCGCGGCAGCTCGCGGGGTTCCTGCCCTTCCAGTGGACCTTCGGGTTTCCAATCGAGGCGCTCGTTGGCCGGCTCACGCCGCAAGAGCTGTTGTCGGGCCTCATGATGCAGGCGCTGTGGATTCTCATCGGCGCCGGCCTGGTGAGCATCGTGTGGAGGCGGGCCATACGCCGGTACTCGGCCGTGGGTGGGTAGGAGACGGTGCATGAACGTGCTCAGGCTGGCATGGCTCTACCTCCGGGTTGGTGTCATGAGTGAGGTGCAGTACCGCGTCAACTTCTTCGTGCAGCTCCTTCAGTCCCTCGTGGCGCTGGGGACCGGTCTGGTCGCGCTTGCGCTGGTCTTCACGTACACCGACACCCTGGCCGGCTGGAGCCACGCTGAGCTGCTCGCGGTCATGGGCGTCCACATCCTCGTGGGCGGGATCATCAGGACGAGCATCCAGCCGAACATGCAGCGGCTCATGGATGAC
>JBQTJG010000338.1:0-1568 GCA_052387355.1 Armatimonadota bacterium
GAGGCCGGCAGCCCGAGCCCGCGACATCCTCGCCGCAGCGCATCGCGCTCACGCCGTTGTCGGTGCGCAAATGGGAAGCGGCTTCAGGAGCCGCAGCATCACCGCGGCCCGGTGGGCAGCGATGAGAAGGACGAGGGCAACTGCGTTGACCTCTAGGATGCGCATAACCACCTCGGCCGAGAAAGCCCCGTCTGAGGAGGGCAGTACGGCGGTCGCGGCATAGAGCATGCCTTCGTAGGCAAGGAATGCCGCCCCGAACGCCAAGAGAATCGTCACGAGTGCGCGCATATGTATTGTTGCCACCGCGGCGGCAGCGACGAAAGCGAGCGCACTGGCGATGCCGATGGCCCCGCCCCAGGCGAAGCTGTCCCAGGTGCGCGGATATTCGAGGATGAGATAGCCGACGAGCTGATTGGCGAGCCATGCCGCGCCGACGAGGGCGAACCCTTCGCCGTTGCGCATCTTCAAGCCCGCAATGGTCGCCATGGCCGCCAGCGGAGCCGCGCAGGCAAAAGCTAAGCTGCCGAGCACGCTACCTATGGTGACGACGCCGATCCAAAGTGCCGCCCGCACAGGCTCGTCCGCTGGCCGAGAATGGGAACGACTTCCTTCCACATGGTCCATGGCTATCTCCTCGTGTGGTGGCGGCATCGCTAGCCGGTGACCCTGTAGCGCCCTGGGTCAGTGACTATCGACATAGTCTCGATGTCAGTCCCTTCAGATCCAACGGATTTCCATAGAACGTGTTGAACCCGCTGTCGATGCGTCGCCGGAAGGGCATGCTGTCGTCGAAAGGCCCGCCCAGCGTGGTAGGCCGACCCCGAGTGGCTTCATCGCCTATACTTGGAAGTCCGTCATTTGTACTTGGCCCAGGCTGCCGTAGAGGGATCTTCCAGCAACACGCGAATTCCGCCGTAAGCCGCAAGCCCGAGCGTATTGTAGCCAAGTACCTCCTCATAGCGCTCATCGAGCAAGTTGTTGACACGACCGTAAATCTCGAGCTGCGGCGTGAGCTGGTAGGACGCCGCCAAGTTGAGCAGCCAATAGTCATCGAGCGTCACGATCGCCGGTAGGCCCGCGAAGTTGAGATCGTCCATCTGGCCGTTATAGATCGCGGCGAAGTTGATGTTGGCTCGCCCGCTATCGAACAAGTAGTTGACGTCGCCACGTCCGGCGTTGCGCGGCCGTCGCACCTCCTCGGCCCCGTTGGGATCGGTCGCATCAAGGAACGTATAGCTGGCGCCAAGCGTCAGACCGGCAAGCACTTGAACTCTGCCGGAGACCTCGATGCCTTGCCGGTGGCTTACGCCGGGAAGATTGATTAGCGTCGGAATTGGCGGAAACCCCGGACCGTTCGCGATGTTGTTGGTGAGGTCCGCGTCGAAGTAGGTGACGTCGACTGTGGCGCGGTCCTTCAGGAGCGTCACCTCCACGCCCGCGTCCCAGCCAAAGGATTCTTCGGGCACAAGGTCAGGATTGCCGACGAAGCTTCCGAGAACGGTCCCAAACTGCTCGAACATGCCGGGAAGAGCCACGCTTGTGCCGACGCTTGAGTGCGGGCGCACCCC
>JBQTJG010000339.1:0-2364 GCA_052387355.1 Armatimonadota bacterium
GACGGACCCCATTTGTTTCGTCGCGGACCTGTCCACGGAGAGATGGCCGAGTGGCTGAAGGCACTCCCCTGCTAAGGGAGTATGGGCCAAAAGCCCATCGAGGGTTCGAATCCCTCTCTCTCCGCCAACCGAACACGGTTGCATAGTTCTTCTCGGAGCCCTGGACAGCTTTCCGCAACGTTTCAAAGGGTTTGCGATTTCAAACCAAACCGGCCTCGGCGCGAAAGCCGCCGATTTCAGGAACGCCGCCACCTGAGCCCTTCGGCGCGGTTTGGTTTGGCCCCCAACGACTGCTCCATCGCCACTCCCGAGAACCGACCGGATTTGACTTTGCTTCCGGTGGAAGGTCCAATATGGTCATCTTGACCTGTTGGGTGCACCAGTGAAGACGACCACCGTAGCGGACGCAAAGGCACGGCTTTCCGAGCTCATCGGCCAAGTCGCTCACGCCGGGCACAGCGTGGTCATCACGCGACGGGGCCGGCCGATGGCCAAGCTGGTCCCGGTAGGGGCGCCTGCTCGACGACACCCGGCGAAGATAAAGGGCTGGCTCGACAAGGACGATCCCTTCTTCGATGCAGTAGACGAAGTTGTTGCTGAACGCGCCAAGCACAAGCCCAGGGCCGCCGAATTCTGATATGGCCGGTTACCTGCTGGACACCAACGTCCTGTCGGAACTGCTGAAGAAACGACCCGAACCGGCCGTCGTACGCTCGCTGAACGTCATTCCTGCGGAGGACCTGTTCACCTCGAGCATCTGCGTGATGGAATTGCGTCGTGGGGCCCGCCGCCATCCTGGGGCGGAACGGCTCTGGGGCCGGATCGAGCGCGAACTGCTGGCGCGGGTTCGCATCCTGGCGTTCGGCGAACGCGAGGCCGTACTGGCCGGCGACATTGGCGCGGAGCTGGCGGCCGAGGGCCAGCCCGTCGGCACCGAGGATGCCTTGATCGCTGCCACTGCCATGGCCCACGGCCTCGTCGTCGCGACGCGGAATGCCGGTCATTTCTCGCGTGTGAAGACGTTGCGTGTAATCAACTGGTGGCCCTGAGAGGGTCTCGCAGCAGACTCCGTGCTCCGCCACCCCCCGCGAATCTTGCATTTACGGAGTTGCTCTCCATAACTGCAAGGTCGCCCCAGAGGTCGAGGCCGTCTCCGTCATCGATCTCTGCCGGCGTCTCGCCGGGATCAAGGCTGATACTGCCAGCACGCCGGTGGTCGTCTTCATGAACTTCCCCCTGGATGCGCTGCCGGGCCTACACTGCCGCCCGTGAAAATCGCCACCTGGAACGTCAACGGCATCCGCGCGCGCCACGGCGAGGTGCTGGAGTGGGCGCTGCGCGAACGGCCCGACGTGATCTGCCTGCAGGAGCTGAAAGCCCTGCCCGACCAGGTGCCCGCCATGGTCTGCAACCTCGAGGGCTACTGGTGCTACTGGCACGGCTACAAGGCGTACTCGGGCGTGTCGCTGCAGGTGCGCAAGGACGTGTGCCCGCAGCCGCCGGAGTTCTCGCACCCGCCGTTCGACCATGAGAGCCGCATCGTCACCGCCAGGATCGGCCCGCTGACCGTCGCCTCGATCTACGTGCCGAACGGCGGCAAGGATTTCGCCGCGAAGCTGCGCTTCCTCGAGGCGATGGTCGATTACGCCGCGGCGTTCCGCGCCAACAGCGCGCCGCTCGTGATGTGCGGCGACTTCAACGTCGCGCGCACCGAGGTCGACGTGCACCCGAGCCAGCGCAAGGACACGATGATCGGCCAGCGCCCCGAGGAGCGCGCGCTGCTCGAGCGCATCCTCGGCGAGACCCTCGTCGACGTCGGCCGCGCGCTCGATCCGGCCAACGACCGCCTGTTCACGTGGTGGGCGCCGTGGCGCAACCTGCGCCAGCGCAACATCGGCTGGCGGCTCGACTACGTGTTCGCGTCAGGTGATCTCGCCGCACGTGCGCAGTCGTGTCCGTCGTTCCGCGAAACCGGCACCAGCGACCACGCGCCGGTGGTGGCGACGTTCGCTTGATGCGTCATTCCCGCGAAAGCGGGAATCCAGTTTCGTGACACTGACTTCTGGATCCCCGCTTGCGCGGGGATGACGGAGGTCACGCCCCGAAGTTGATCTTCGCCTCGAGGTTGGTCCGCGAATCGGCGTTGGAGAGCGCCTCCTCGAGGTCGATCAGGCCGTTCTTGTAGAGCGCGAACAGCGAGTTGTCGAAGGTCAGCATGCCCCGGTCGGACGACTGGTTCATCGCCTCCTTCACCTCGTCGATCTTCTTCTTCAGGATCAGCTCGCTGATGTACGGCGTGTTGATCATGATCTCGATCGCGGCGCAGCGCTTGCCGTCCTTCCGGCGCACGAGGCGCTGGCTGAT